>CAZWRE010000121.1:0-6017 GCA_964636335.1 uncultured Sedimenticola sp.
CCAGAGAATGAAGGTACCCAGGGTGGCCAGGGGCAGGTTGGCGCCGGGAATGGGACGGATCTCACCATTGGGACCGTACTTGCCTTTGCGGGCGCCGAGGAGCAGCACACCCGCCAGGGCAGCAGCCGCACCCGCCATGTGCACGATACCGGAACCGGCAAAGTCGGAGAAGCCCAGGTCGCCCAGGGTATACAGGCCGAATACGGACTCACTGCCCCAGGTCCAGGAACCTTCCATGGGGTAGATGAAGCCGGTCATGACCACCGCAAAGATCAGGAAGGCCCACAGCTTCATGCGCTCGGCAACCGCACCGGAGACAATGGACATGGCCGTGGCCACGAACACGACCTGGAAGAAGAAGTCGGAAGCCGTGGAGTACACGGAATCACCACCAAACCCGTTTTCAGCGGATGCCTTGAGTGCGTCCGCTACCAGGGTTTCGCCACCGGCCAGGCCGCTGAGCAGGTACTCGCCACCGTACATCAAGGCATAACCGGACACCATGTACATGATGCAGGAAACGGCGAACAGGGCGATGTTCTTGGTGAGAATCTCCACCGTGTTCTTGGAACGCACCAGGCCCGCTTCCAGCATGGAGAAGCCTGCCGCCATCCACATGACCAGGGCACCCATTACCAGGAAGTAGAAGGTGTCCATGGCGTACTGAAGTTCGAATATATTGTTTTCCATCAGAGCACTCCCCTTACAGTGCTTCCGCGCCGGTCTCGCCGGTACGAATGCGGATGGTCTGTTCAACTTCACTGACGAAGATCTTGCCGTCACCGATCTTGCCGGTGCGCGCGGCGTTGGTGATGGCCTCGATGACCGCATCCACCTGATCCGCGCTCACGGCGGCTTCCAGCTTGATCTTGGGCAGGAAGTCCACCACGTATTCCGCGCCACGATACAGCTCGGTGTGGCCCTTCTGGCGGCCAAAACCCTTCACTTCCGTGACGGTGATGCCCGCAACGCCGATCTCGGACAGTGCTTCACGCACGTCATCCAGCTTGAACGGCTTGATGATTGCTGTTACCAGTTTCATGTTCTCGCCTCGCTATTCAGAAGGATTTGGCCCAGGAAGCCACGAATTTCACGTCATCGCTGCCGGACTCTTCATCGGCCTTGGACACCGTGAAGGTGAAGTCGCCCCAATCACCGGCGCTCTTGGTCACGTCCAGCTGGATATGGCCGTAGTCCACGTCGCCGCTGTTGGGCACATCAAAATCGTAATAACCATAGGTGCCGGCAACGCTCCAGGTTTCGGCCACATCAAAGCTTGCGCCGATGTGGTAGTAGAGGTCGCCGTCGGAGAAGGGCGCATCATCATCAGCCTGGCCGTTCACGGTATAGGCGATACCGGCTTCCAGGAATTTCCACGAGCCGCTCAGGCTCAGCTCGACGAAATCGGAATCCTCGAAACCGCTGGTGGGATAGTAGTAATAGATCAGGCCGATGTCATAGCCGAAATCACCGATCTCGTTGGCAAAACCACCATAGAAATCAACCTCGGCACCGGAACCGTTGCCCCAGTCGATGTTGGAAGCCCAGGTACCCAGGTAGAAACCGCTCTCGTGAGCCCAGTCAATGCCGCCGGAAACCGCGGCATCATCACCGGTCTGGGTAACACCGCGCCACAGGTAGTTGCTGGTGACGCCGATGTTGGCGGTCAGCTCGGCTTGCGCCATGGATGTAGCGCCCAGTACGATCGCACCGCAGGCAATGGCCAGTTTCTTCATCTTCATTTGTATTTACTCCAGGTTGTCAGTTGATAATATGGATAAACGATGGCCATCATGATGCAGATTCCGTGCCAAACATATAATTAACTAAAAATTCAATTAGTTATATACTCTCTGTTCCACCAGAAATAAGGATTATCCCTGGGTGCCGCACCAAAATGGCGCGCGACTCGAAGACACCCGCCACCTTGGTGCACCGCAGGGGCGCACCGGAAACAGGCCGGGAAACTGGACAAACAAATCAACCATGGTTTAGGCTCGACCCAAATCACCCGCGACAACAGGCACGATGATTGATTCCAGGATTCTCGACGATATCTCCGGCAAGGTCGCGCAAACCCTGCCCAAGGGTCTGCAGGCTTTGCAAAACGACATGCAGCACAATCTGCGCAGCGGCCTGGAGAGCGCCCTGGCCCGGCTGAACCTGGTCACCAGGGAAGAGTTCGATGTGCAGACGGCCGTGCTGCAGCGCACCCGGGCGCGCGTTGAGGCCCTGGAAAAACAGCTTGCCGAACTGGAAGATCTCTTGAACAGGAAATAACCCCGGCAACCGGACCGCCGGGAAAGCTGACCATGGAAGGTTATGTCACTCGCCACCACCTATTGCCGCGCCAGCGTCGGTATTGATGCGCCGCTGATTACCGTTGAAGTCCACCTGGCCAACGGCCTGCCGGCCTTCACCATCGTTGGCCTGCCGGAAAAGGCCGTTCAGGAAAGCCGCGAAAGAGTGCGCAGCGCCCTCGTCAATGCCGGTTACGAATTTCCCGCCCGCCGAATCACGGTGAACCTGGCCCCGGCCGACCTGCCCAAGGAGGGTGGCCGCTTCGACCTGTCCATTGCCATGGGTATCCTCGCCGCATCCGGGCAGATTCCGGCCACATCCCTCCAGGGATGCGAATTTCTGGGAGAACTGACCCTGTCCGGCGATGTCCGACCGGTGACAGGCAGCCTCCCGGCTGCCCTGGCCGCCCGGGAACAGAACCACCGATTGTTCCTGCCCCTGGACAATCTGAAGGAAGCCAGCCTGGCCGACGGCATGATGCTGCACCCCGTTGAACACCTGTTGCAGCTCAGCAAGCACCTGCGCGGTCAGGATGAAATCCCCGCCCGGAAGGAAATCATGGAGCGGACAGGCGAACAGGCAGATCTGCCGGATCTCATGGAAGTACGCGGTCAGCCTCAGGCCAAGCGCGCCCTGCTCATCGCCGCCTCCGGCGCCCACAACCTGCTTTTCAGCGGTCCGCCAGGCAGCGGAAAATCCATGCTGGCGGCAAGACTGCCGGGCATCCTGCCTCCCATGCCGGATGATCTGGCCCTGGAGCACGCCATGATTGAATCCATCAGCGGACATCCTTTCCATGTAGAGAAATGGAAACAGCGTCCGTTCAGATCCCCGCACCACACTGCCTCCGCCGTGGCCCTGGTGGGTGGCGGCAGCAATCCAAGGCCTGGTGAGATATCCCTGGCCCATGGTGGCGTCCTCTTCCTGGATGAAGTGGCGGAGTTCCCCCGCGGCGTGCTGGATGTATTGCGCGAACCCCTGGAAACCGGCTATATCCACATCTCCCGCGCCAGCCGCAGCGCCCGCTTCCCGGCCCGTTTTCAACTGGTGGCCGCCATGAATCCCTGCCCCTGCGGTCACCTGGGCGACCCCATCAAGACCTGCCGCTGCACGGCTGAACAGGTGGCCCGCTACCAGGGGCGCATATCCGGGCCATTGCTGGACAGAATCGACCTGCAACTGCAGGTGCCCGCCCAGCCCGCCGAAGCCATTCTGACCACCGGCAGAGAAGGCATGAGCAGCGCTCAGGCCAGGGAGAAGGTCATTGCCGCCCACCAGCGACAAATGGAACGCCAGGGCTGCAGCAACGCCCACCTGCGGAACAACATGCTGGAAGAACACTGCCGCCTGGATGATGACAGCCGCAACCTGCTCCTGAACGCCATGAACAGGCTCGGCCTGTCTGCCCGCGCCTATCACCGCATTCTGCGGGTGGCCCGCACCATTGCCGACCTGGAAGACGCACGGGACATCCAGTTGCCCCACGTCACCGAGGCCATCGGCTACCGGCGCATGGACCGGGCAGGCTGACCCTTCGGCCAGCTCAACAGCCAGGACAGTTCAAGCCACACAACAGAATTTTGCGCACCAGATCAATATTCCGGCAGGATAATCTGCTACGCTGAATTGGGGAAACAATACCGGATATAGCCATGAAAACACTCATTCTCCCCGTCCTGTCAATGGCATCAGCCACCCTGTCACCCATCACCTCCGCCGAGGCTTTCAGCCTGAATCCACCCTGCCAGCCGGGCAATGGCACCGACTATCCGGTCGGTCCCGGACAGACCTACACGACACTCTCGGATGTTCCCTGGGACAACCTTGGACCAGGTGACACAGTGCGCATTCACTACCGATCAGCCCCATACCGGGAAAAGATCGTGATCCGCACCAGCGGTACGGAACAGGAGCCCTTGCGAATCTGCGGGGTCAGCAATCAAAGCGGAGAGCGACCCATCCTTGACGGTGATGGAGCAGTCAACGATCCGGACGATGCCGCCGCCTACACGACTTATCCGCCCATGGAAGGCCTGGCAATGATTCTGATCTACAACCAGGACTACGAACTCAAGGACAGCAACATCATCATTGACGGCCTGCATATCAGAAATGCCAAGAACACCTTCACCTACACCCGGATGAACGGCAGTACCGACAACTACGAAAACGGAGCCGCATGCATACGGGTGCAGGCCGGGGACAACATCGTCATTCGCGACAACGAGATCGAAAACTGCGGCAACGGCATATTCACCATGTCACAGGGGGATAACGAGGCGCACCTTACCCGGAACATCCTGATCGAAGGCAATCATATCCACGGCAATGGACAGGCGGGAAGTTACCTTGAGCATGGCAGCTATATTCAGGCCATCGGGGCGACCTATCAGTACAACCGCTTTGGCTCGAACGCCCCCGGCGCCGAGGGCGCCAGCCTTAAGGAAAGGGTGGCCGGTTCGGTAATCCGTTACAACTGGTTTGAAGGGGACAGTGTCCGCTTTCTGGATCTGGTGGAAGTGGAAGACGCAGCCCCCTGGTATATCGTCGCGGAATACCTCAAGGAACTGGGGTGCACGGACATCAACGACTGCCCCGGCCTCGATCCGGTCCGGCTGCAAAAAGTGCAGGAAGCGGAGAGCCTGTATCGGAACACCTATGTGTATGGAAACTTCTTCGACCATATCGGCAGCCAGACCAGCGCGGGAAGCATGGTGCATTACGGCTGGGACAACGACATTTCCCTTGCACGGGAAGGAAGCCTCCATTTCTACAACAATACGGTATCCATCCGGGAAGACCTGGATGATTCCTGGCGTTTCCAGTTGTTCGACATGCGAAACAATTTTGGCGGCACCCCCAGATCACAGGAAAGTATCGAAGCCTTCAACAATATCATCTATTTCCGCAACGAGACTCCGGGAGCAACACCGGCATATCTGTGCATGACAAACACCGGTGGAACTGTGAACTTTGGAACCAACTGGATAAGCAACTACAACCCGAGCGAAAACCTGGCGGAATGCTATTACGGCGACCCCGCAAATTCCCCCATCCTGAATGGATTGGACAATCTTATCGACGGAACAGACGCCCCGGCACCCATTGATGCTTCCCTGCTTACCCAGGATACTCCCCTCGTGGTGGGAAATGCCCAGGCCCTCCCCCCCGGAACGAAGCCGATACACTACGAATATCAGGCTCACCAGAACCGCGCCGACCGCCTGTCGGTACACGACCTGGGCGCAATGGAAATCAGCGGAACCAGCGAGTATTTCATATTTGCAGACGGTTTCGAGTAATAGGCGCTGAAACCAGTCATTCCGGAACGAGCAAACAGGAGCCATCTTTTCAGCATGCCTCCCGATACGGGAATTCCCGGTTGATCCCGGCATGATGTCCCCTGGCGCGGTAGCCTGTACCACTACAAAACGGAGTAACGACAGGGACAGGCAAACGGTCATCCTGAATCCCGCCCGTTGTGGTTATCCCGGAATCCTGCGGGTCATTGCGGTTATACTTGTCATTTCGCAGCAGGATACACACCTGATTCACGAAACATGAAAGCGCTGGTAAAAAAGCACGCCGAAGAAGGCCTCTGGCTGGAGGACGTTCCCATGCCTGAAACAGGCAACAACGACGTGCTCATCAAGATTCACAAGACCGCCATCTGCGGCACGGACATCCATATCTACAACTGGGACGAATGGGCGCAA
>CAZWRE010000122.1:0-3001 GCA_964636335.1 uncultured Sedimenticola sp.
GACGCCTTGCGCCGGGACAGCATCGAATACGTGGTGCAGGTGAACGGCAAGGTGAGAGGCAAGGTGAGCGTGCCTGCCGACGCGGACAAGGCCGCCGTGGAACAGGCCGCCCTGGAGAACGAGAACGCCAGGCGCTTCATCGGTGACGCCACGGTGCGCAAGGTTATCGTGGTGCCGGGCAAACTCGTCAACATCGTGGCGAAATGAACGTGATGCCCGTACGTCCTGCCTTCATCCTGCTCCTGGCCCTGGTTCTTTCGGCCTGTGGTTTCCATCCCCGGGGCGTCCAGGGCGACGCCCGGGCCGCCGGGCCCGTGCTCATCGCCGGCCTGCCCGCCGGCAACCTGTTCGTGCGCGAGCTGCGTCACCAGTTGAAGCTGGCGGGCGTGGCCGTCACCGACAACCCGGATCAGGCCGCCACGGTGTTACGCCTGTGGCCGGTGGATCGCGAGCGCGCCTTGTTCTCGGTGAACGCCAACAACAAGGCGGTGGAATACGAAATCCGACTGCGCCTGCCCTTCCGCATCGAGCATCCGCCAGGGCGGAAAGGCGAGATGCGGTACCTGGAGAGCCGCTATCTGGCCTACGATCCTGGTGGCCAGCTCCTGGGCCGCACCCGGGAAGCGAAACTGCGCCAGGACGATGCCTACCGGGACATGGCCCGCCGGCTCATCGACCGCCTGGCCAGTCTCGGCGGGCAATGAAGCTGCGGGCGGAACAACTGGCCGCCGCCCTGGACAGGGGCCTGGCCCCCGTCTATGTCATCAGTGGCGACGAGCCCCTGCAACTGGGGGAAGCCGCCGACCAGGTGCGCGCCGCGGCGAAACAGGCGGGCTACCTGAGCCGGGAAATCATGGAGGCCGACGCCCGTTTCGACTGGAACCGTCTGGGCGACGAGGCCAATGCCCTGTCCCTGTTCGCCGAGCGGAAGATCATCGACCTGCGCCTGCCCTCCGGAAAGCCCGGCACCGCCGGGGCGAAGGCCTTGGTGGAATACTGCGGGAATCTGCCCGCCGATACCCTGTTGCTGCTCACTCTGCCCAGGGTGCCCCTCACCAGCAAGTGGATCAAGGCCCTGGAAAAGGCCGGGGTGCTGGTGCAGGTCTGGCCCCTGGATGAACGCCAGTTGCCGCGCTGGATCGCCGGGCGCATGCGGGCGGCGGGGCTGCGCCCGGAGCGCGGCGTGGCGGAAATGCTTGCCGAGCATACGGAAGGCAACCTGCTGGCCGCCCGCCAGGAAATCGAAAAGCTGGTGCTGCTGCACGGTGAAGGCGGCATCAGCCAGGAACAGCTCCTGGAGGCCGTGTCCGACAGCGCCCGCTTCGATGTCTACGCCCTGGTGGACGCCGCCCTGGCGGGCCGGGCGGCGCGTTGCACCCATATCATCGCCGGCCTGAAAGGCGAGGGCATCGCGGCCCCCGTGGTGCTCTGGGCCCTGGCCCGGGAGATCCGCGGTCTGGCCGGTATGGCCGCTGCCGTCGCCGGTGGCGCCAGCCTGCCCCGGGTCATGGGCCAGGCCCGGGTGTGGAAGAATCGCATGCCCCTGGTGAGCCAGGGTCTGAAGCGCCTGAAGCCGGCAGACTGGGACCGCCTGCTGCGGCAGTGCCAGCATGCGGATGCGGTCATCAAGGGGGCGGCGGCAGGGGATGCCTGGCTACTGCTGGAGCAGATTGCCCTGGGCATGGCGGGTGTGCCGGTGGTGGGGCGGAAACTGGTAAACCACGCCTTTTGATTCTGGCAGGGGCGCGGTGCGACGCGTCGCGAAGACTCGGAGCGCTACATTCTTCACGGCCTGATGGCCTTTGCCCAATCTGCCAAGGGTTTATCCATGGAGCGGAGCCATGCGCCGTGACGCGAATCATGCTGCCAAGTCGAATGGTGACAAGTTATGCAGCGTGTGGTTTCCGGCGCGCCTTCCACATGTCGTGATCCAGCTGCATGCCCGCCCACAGTTCGGCGCGGCCGCCGTTTTCCGGTCCCAGCCAGGCTTCGATCTTCAAAGCCATTTCCGGGCTGATACCCGCCTGCTCATTGATGAGACGGGACAGGGTGACGCGGGCAACGCCCAGTTGCCGTGCAGCCTCGGTCACGCTGAGTCCCAGGGCGGGAAGCACATCTTCGCGAAGAATTGCGCCAGGATGTGGTGGTTGATGTTGAGTGGCCATTGCTGTCGTCTCGTTCAGTGGTAATCCCGGTAATCGAGCAGAATGATGTCTTGTTGCTCGAAACAGAAGGTCAGGCGCCAATTTCCGTTGACGGTGATCGACCAGTGGTCGTTCAGCTCGCCCTTCAGGGGGTGTAACCGCCATCCAGGCAGATTGACGTCTTCGGGGCAGGTTGCGCGGTTCAGAACAGCGAGCTGCCGCGACAGTCTGTCGGCATGCTGTGGCTGAATGCCGCTCTTTTTCCCGGTGAGGAAAAAATGCGCCAATCCCTTGTGGCGAAAGCTCTTTATCACGTCAGCAATTGTATCCTGTAACGTAACGCGTATCAACAGGATGTCCCGGTAGCTGGGCAGAAACTGGTAAACTACGGCTTTTGATTCAGGCGGGGTCGCGGCGGGGGCGCCGCTCCCACAACATTGTGGGAGGCCCGCCCTCGGGCCGACGGGTCGCGGCGGGGCGCTGCTGTTTGAACCGGAATCGGGCTTTCCCTGCCCGTTTCCTCATCGGCATCGGAAAACGCGGTTTCCCGATGCCTCCGCTTCGCGTCGCACTTCCCTGTGCAGGGGTCGCGGCGAGGGCGCCGCTCCTACAGCTCCCGTAGGAGGCCCGCCCTCGGGCCGATGGGTCGCGGCGGGGCGCCGCTCCTACAACTCCTGTAGGAGGCCCGCCCTCGGGCCGATGGGTCGCGGCGGGGGCGCCGCTCCTACGTCCCCTGTGGGAGGCCCGCCCTCGGGCCGATTGGGTGCGGCGGGGCACTGCTCCCGTATCTCTTGTGGTTCTACGGCCAGCGCCGGTTGTGGAAGATGAGTTGCCGTTCGCTTCCGCTCACCAGAAAC
>CAZWRE010000123.1:0-7820 GCA_964636335.1 uncultured Sedimenticola sp.
CAAGAACAAACCAGGGCACGATGCGGTCCGCGGTACATTGAATGGGCGCCTTGGAGGCTTGGGCTTCCTCCACCAGTTGGATGATGCGCCCCAGGGCGGTATTGGCCAGGGTGCCGGTCTTGTCGAATACGAAATGATCGACTTTGGACAGGGTTTCCAGCACCGCCCCGTTTTTCACCAGTATGCCATGCCGTGCTCCCTGGCCGGAAGCCACGGCAATGGCCATGGGCGTGGCCAGGCCGAAGGCGCAGGGACAGGTGATGATCAGTACCGAGGTGGCGGCCATCAGCGCCACTTCAAAGTCCTTCGAGTACCAGATGAAGAAGGTGATGGTAGCCAGGCTGAGGGTAGCAAGAACAAACCAGGGCACGATGCGGTCCGCGGTACATTGAATGGGCGCCTTGGAGGCTTGGGCTTCCTCCACCAGTTGGATGATGCGCCCCAGGGCGGTATTGGCCAGGGTGCCGGTCACTTCGATAGTCAGGCTGCCATCGGCATTGACGGTGCCGGCGGAAACCCGGTCACCCGGCTGCTTGCTGACGGGCGTGGATTCGCCGCTGAGCATGGCCTCGTCCACCTGGCTCTCGCCTTCCAGGACGATGCCGTCCACGGGGATCTTCGCGCCGGGCTTGACCATGACCCTGTCGCCTTCCCGAACCCGCCGGATGGGTACGGTTTTTTCCTCTCCATCCTGCAGGACCAGGGCCACTCGTGGCTGCAGATCCAGCAGTCGCTGGGTGGCGGCCACGGCATGACGTTTGGATACGCCTTCCAGATGCCGGCCGATGAGGATCACGAAAATAAAATTCACCACGGTATCGAAATACACCTGGTGATCCGGCAGGTCGCCAACGGTCACCCAGGTGGAATAGGCCCAGGTGACGGTGGCGCCCAGGGCAATGGGCAAATCCATGCCCAGGTGGCCGGTGCGCAGGCTGGTCCAGGCTCCCTTGAGAAAAGGCCAGCCGGAATAGAACAGGGTAGGCGTGGCCAGGGCAAAGCCCACCCAGTGGAACAGGCTGCGGTATTCGCCCTCATCGGCGCCCGCATACAGGGCGATGGATACCCACAGCAGGTTCATCATGGTGAAGCCGGCGAAGGTGATGCGGAACAGCAGGTCGCGGGTCTGCTTGCGGAGGATGCCCTCCGCGGCTTCCGGATCGAAGGGTGTGGCGGCGTAACCGATGCGGGCCAGGGTGGAAATGATTTTCGAGAGCTTGATGCGCTTGTTGTCCCAGCGCAGCAGTAAACGTTTTGCCGACAGGTTGACCCGGGCTGAAATCACGCCGGGCAGGCGGCTCAAGCTGTGCTCGATGAGCCACACACAGGCGGCGCAGTGAATACCTTCCACCAGCAGGTGAATTTCTCTTTCCTGGCCGTCTTCCCGGATGAATTCAGCCTGAACTTCTTCCAGGTCATAAAGTCCGGGATCCTCGGGAGGAGGAGGTGGCGGTTCCAGCAATGTGCCTTCCGGTGTGCGCTGATAAAACCCTTCCATGCCCGCGGCATAGATGGCCTCGCACACGGACTGACAGCCAAAGCAACAGAAATGCCTTGGCTGTCCGTCTATGTCGGCGGTGAAATCCTGTTCAGGAAGCGGCAGGCCGCAATGAAAGCAGCCCGCGTCCCGGCTTTCCGTCATGGGCTGGGAGCGGCGCCCACCGAAATACGGTGGGTTACTTTCAGGCTGTCTTCACCCTGGACCAGAACCGCGCTGATGTCCCAGACGCCCTTGAGGGGGAAAACCAGTTCCGCGCTGTACACGCCGGGAGCGATTTCCTGCATGGGCAGGTTGAAATCAGCGTTCACGTCACTGGGCCGGTAGGCGTGCAGGGTGGCCTTGTCACCATCCACGGCCACGCCATTGGCATCCACGACATTGAAGGTGTAGCGAACCGGCTCCCCTGCCACGGGGGGATGCACGGCATCCAGCTTCATTTGCCAGCCCAAACGATCCCGTGTGAGCTGTTGCTGGATGAAACGCTGTTCCTGGTCGCGGCCCTTTTCATAATAGTCCTTTTCCACCAGGCCGGGGTTGGTGACCACGGCGGTAATGATGAACGCGATATTGACGCCCAGCACCAACAGTATGCCGGCAATCCATCCCAGAACCCAGGGGTTGCGGAAAGCCTGCTTGCTGTCCTGGGAGAATCTTGGTCTCTTGTTTTCGGTCATGGTGGTCATGATGGTTCGAGTTATCTTGGGGCGAAGAACATGCTTTCATAGGATGAGGTCTGTGTCGGGTCATCCTGGTTGACGATCTTGAAGATGATCGGTGTCCTTTCGGACTTGATGTTCTCCGCAGGTGCGTTGATGAAAACGATATAGGAGCCGGTATTGCCTTTCTTGGCAATCACCGTGTCCTCGGTGCCCTTGACGAGCATGCCCTCAATGCCTTCCGCGGTAATCTTGACCGGGATGTCGTTGGCTGTCTTGTTCAGTATCTTTACATCATACTTGTTCTGGATGGTGCCGTCGCTACGCTGTACGAACAGGGGAGAGCGACCATGCAGCACCTTGACCTCAATGGCGCCCAGATGGGTCACACCATAGATGATGCCGCTAACCGCCAGGAAAAGTATGGTGAGATAGATCAGTACCCGTGGGCGTTTGAAAAGGGGCAATTGCTTCTTGCCCTCCATTTCGTCCATTGAGGCATAGCGGATGAGACCTTGTGGGCGTCCGATTTTCTCCATTACGGCGTTACAGGCGTCGATGCACAAGGAGCAGGTAATGCATCCTTCCTGCTGGCCCATGCGGATGTCGATGCCGGTGGGGCAAACGGCAATGCATTGCTTGCAGTCGATGCAATCACCATTGCCTTCCACCAGTTGCCCTTTCTTCAGGCGACCACGAGGTTCGCCACGGTGGTAGTCGTAAGTGGGAAGAATGGTTTCCTTGTCATACATGACGCCCTGGATGCGGGCGTAGGGGCAGAGCCAGAAACAGGTTTGTTCACGAAGTTTTCCCGCGAGAACCAGGGTGCCCGCGGTAAACAGGGCGATGACGCCATAAGCCGTGCCGCTGGCCTGGCCGGTGAAGATATCATGCCAGAGCTGCCGGGCGTCGGTGAACCAGGACACGAAACTGATGCCGGTCAGTACGGCAATCAAGGCCCAGACGAACCACTTCAAGGCCAGCTTGCGCGCTTTCTCCCCGGTCCAGGGGCCTTCTTCCAGCTTGCGGCGCTTGGCGGGAGGGCCTTCAATCTTGTCTTCCAGCCAGATGAACAGATCCGTCCACGCAGTCTGGAAACAGAAAAAGCCGCAATACACGCGGCCGGCTATGGAGGTTACCGCGGCAAGCAGCATGGCAAAGAAGAGGAGCACCAGGGCCAGCATCCATACATCCTGGGGCAATATGGTCAGGCCAAAGATATGGAACTGGCGGTTGGGAATGTCGAACAGGATGGCCTGCTGGCCGTTCCAGCGCAGAAACGGGCCGATGAACAGAATCAGCCATATGCTGTGTGTCATCCATTTCAGGCGCCGCCATTTTCCGGAGGCCTTCTTCGGATGTATCTTTTCCTCACCCGTGTTGACATGCCAGTTGGCGGCTTCCTCGTAGATGTCGTCGGAATACCTGGCCTGCTTTTCTGTGGATGTTGCTGGTTCTGACACGATGTTCTCCTCAGTTCGCCTGCATGCGCATTGTCGCTGGATACGTTTGCGAAAGCATGCCATCCAGGCCCTGCATTGTCAGTGATAAATCACAATATCTTCTGTATTAACAAGGTTTTGCAATGAAAACAGGGGAGCCGTTCAGCTCCCCTGTTGCCACTGTGACAGGTTGGACAGTCAGTCGTCGGATTTGGTTTCGTTCATCAGTTTGATCACCTTCATGGCGAGCACTACGACGATGATGACGGCGATACCCACGGAAAGATAGGATGCTATGGCTACCCAGTCTGACATGATATTCCCTCCCTATGATTTGAATCTGGAGAGGCACCCGGAAGCCAGGCTTCCGGGTGCCAGGTTACAGCTTACTGGCCACCACCAAGCTGGTGGACATACACGGCAAGCTTCTTGATCTGGGTATCGGTCAGACGACCTTTCCAGCCAGGCATTTCCGCGTTGCGGGTCTTGGGATCACTGGGATCGTTCACACCATGCTTGATGGTGTATTTGATGGAAGCCAGTTGATCCTTGCTCTTGAAGCGCCAGATCTTGTCGGTCAGATTGGCGGAACCCAGGGCCGCCATGCCCTTGCCATCGGGACCATGGCAGCCAATGCAGCCCTTGGCGGCATACAGCGGTTCCTTGGTCACGTTGCCATTCATGATGGCGTTGGCCAGCTTGTCGATTTCAGCATCGGTCAACTGGGCGCCACCCATTTTGGGCATCATGCCTTTCTTGCCGGTGGTGATGGTGGCTTCGATGTTCTCGATGGTGCCTCCATACAACCAGTCGTCATCCACCAGAGCGGGGAAGCCCGGGTTGCCGGCGCCACCCGCGCCATGGCAGGCGGCGCAGTTGTCACCGAACAGCACCTTGGCGGAACGAACAACATAGTTCTTCAGTTCGTTGTCGGCCAGGATGGCTGCGGCGGTCATGCCGGGCAGTTTGTCCTCGTATTTGGCGCGTACATCTTCCACTTCCTTCATGTCCTTCTTGAACTCGCCAATGGAGGTCCAGCCGGCCATCCCCTTGGTGTGGCTGTTGATCAGCGGCCAGGTGGGGTAGTAGATGGAATAGAGCAGCACCAGTATCCAGCTGGCGTGCAGGCCGAGCATCCACCACTTGGGTGGGGGGTTGGTCAGTTCTGCCAGGGTTTCGTCCCAGACGTGCCCGGTGGTCTGACCGTAACGGTTCTTGTCTTCACTCATGTTTATTTCTCCGAATCCGTATTCTCTTCGTCAAACGGAATGTTCCGTTGTGATTCAAGGCGTTCTTTGTTCTTTGGATTGAACACATAGGAATAGATCCACACCATGGCCAGAAATGCGCCCACCGTCAGGATCAGGCCGATCCAGTCATGCAGGGTCATTGCTGCCCAGTTGGTGTGAAAATATTCCCGCAGATTATTCACGGTAATCCACGCCTTCTTTGAGATTGGCCATGGTGCCCAGCACCTGCAGGTAGGCGATCAGGGCATCCACTTCACGCACGCCATCCACCTTTTCGGCTGCGGCGATATCGGCATCGGTATAAGGCACACCGATCATGCGCAGGCCTTCCAAATGTGCCTTGAGCGCTTTGCCGTCCACGGTGTTTTCCGCCAGCCAGGGGTAGTTGGGCATGACAGACTCAGGCACCACGCTGCGCGGCGCCATGAGATGCTGCAGGTGCCATTCGTTGGAGTATTTGCCGCCAACCCGGGCCAGGTCCGGGCCGGTACGCTTGGAACCCCACTGGAAGGGATGGTCATACATGGACTCGGAAGCGAGAGAGTAATGACCATAGCGCTCGGCTTCGTCCCGGAAGGGACGTACCATCTGGGAATGACACAGGTAGCAGCCCTCGCGGATATAGACATCGCGTCCCGCCTGTTCCAGCGCCGTGTAGGGCCGCACGCCGTCACCGGGATTCCAGGTAATGGCGTCGCCGACCTTGAAGTTGGCTACGCTGATGGGCTTTCGCTCGGCTGCCGGGGTGTTGCCCTGCCAGACGATTTCAGGGTGCTTGTTGTGTTCCATGGTGTCGTCCAGGTAGAACAGGGGCACGATCTCCACCAGGCCACCCACGGACAGAAGCACCATGAGCAGGACAAACATGACGAATACATTACGTTCCGCCGAATCCTGCAGTTTGGTTGAGTATATTTTATCAGCCATTGTTAGATTCTCCTGTTTATCCGGTTAAGCAGTGGCCGCGGCAGCGGAAGCGCTGCGCTGGGCGGATGCCTGACGAATGGTCATGATCACGTTGTAGAGCATGATGGCGCCGCCAAGCCAGAAGATCATGCCGCCGATGGCGCGCATGGCGTAATAGGGATGCATGGCAGCGACGGATTCGGCGAAGGTGTAGGTGAGGGTGCCGAACTCGTCGTAGTCACGCCACATCAGGCCCTGCATGATGCCGGATACCCACATGGCGGTGATGTACACAACGGTGCCGATGGTGGAGGTCCAGAAGTGGACGTTCACCAGCTTGGCGGAGTACATCTTGGTGTTCCACAGTTTCTCTACCAGGTGATACAGGGCGCCGGCGGATACCATGGCGACCCAGCCCAGGGCGCCGGAATGCACGTGACCCACGGTCCAGTCGGTGTAGTGGGAGAGTGCGTTCACGGTCTTGGAGGACATGACCGGGCCTTCAAAGGTGGACATGGCGTAGAAGGCCAGGGACATGATCATGAAGCGCAGGATGTAGTCGGTGCGCAGCTTGTCCCAGGCGCCGGAGAGGGTCATCATGCCGTTGATGGCGCCACCCCAGGAAGGGATGATCATGGCCAGGGAGACGGCTGCGCCCAGGGAGCCGGTCCAGTCGGGCAGGGCGGTGTATTGCAGATGGTGAGCACCCAGCCATACATAACCGAACATCAGTGCCCAGAAGTGCAGCACGGACAGGCGGTAGGAGAACACCGGACGGTTGGCCTGCTTGGGTACGAAGTAGTACATGATGCCCAGGAAGCCGGCGGTCAGGTAGAAGCCCACGGCGTTGTGGCCCCACCACCACTGGATCATGGCGTCCTGTACGCCGGAGAACACGGAATAGGACTTCCACAGCCCCACGGGGATGGCCAGACTGTTCACCACGTGCAGGTAGGTGATCATCACGATCATGCCCATGAAGAACCAGTTGGACACATAGATGTGGCTGGTCTTGCGCTTGGCTACGGTCATGATGAAGTTCAGGCCGAAGGACAGCCAGACCACGGCGATGGCCAGGTCGATGGGCCATTCCAGCTCAGCGTATTCCTTGGACTGGGTGATGCCCAGCGGCAGGGTAATGACAGCGGCCACGATGATCAGGTTCCAGCCCCAGAAGGTGAACCAGGCCATTTTCGGACTCCACAGGGAGGTGCTGCCGGTCCGCTGAACGCTGTAGAAGCCTGTAGCGAACAGGGTACAGCCACCGAAGGCGAAGATTACCGCGTTGGTGTGCAAGGGACGCAGACGACCAAAGGTGATCTCGGCGATATCGAAGTTCAGGAACGGCCAGGCCAGTTCCGATGCGATGTAGGTGCCCACCAGGGTACCCACGACCAGATAGACGACGGCCATGATGGCGAACCATCGGACGACGTCAAAGTTATATTTCGTTTCTTCCACGAAAACCTCCCAATTCAGATTTCGAAAAAAACAACCCAGAAGCTTTAAAGATTACGTACTACACGGTGGCGTAGAACCCCTTTCTTCAGCTCAGGGAGACATGCGAGAAAAAACATGCCGCCGACCCGTTCCACCAAAAAAGGTTCCCGACCGGCGTGATTATACAAAGATTAGGAGGCGGTTATATGAGAAATGTCAGTTTTTTTGCCTGAAATTGATTTTCATCAGGTCAGGCCAAAAAAACATGTTGTATAAAAGAAGGCAAGCAAAGTAATAATTATGCGCACATAAAATTGCATTATTGGAATCAGGAGCGGAGCAGGGCCGACAGGGCTGTTTCGTCCAGAATCTCTATATTCTTGGCGCGAATGCTGACCAGTTCCTGATTGTGAAGACTCTTCAGGGTACGGATGACGGTTTCCATGGCCAGCCCCAGGTAGTCGGCGATGGCCTCCCGGGACATGGGCAGACGGAACTGATGGGCGGAGAAGCCGTGGGCTTTGAAACGACTGGCGAGATTCAGAAGAAAAGCGGCGACACGCTGTTCCGCTGTTTGCAGACCCGTCAGGGAACGTTCCCATTGCAACTGGCGTGCATGAACAGC
>CAZWRE010000124.1:0-3167 GCA_964636335.1 uncultured Sedimenticola sp.
GCTTCCGTTTCTTGCAGAGCAACCCATTCGGCAAAGGCGTTCATGGGAGTCATTGGCACACCTCCTCCGCCATGGCCTGGCGGGCGCGGCGGTGGCCTTCATCGGCTCCGGCGTGGAAGGCGTCGGCCTCAGCGGTGCCGGGCCGGTACGGGCATTCGACGTGCTCGACTTCCCCAAGTCGGAAGCGCAGGGCGGCCAGGCACCCGGCTTTGTAGGCGTCGGAACGTGGCGCGCGGTGGGGGTGGAAGATGGCCTCGAACAGCGAGGCGGCGGTGATGGGCGCGGGTGCGCTGGATACGTGGTTTGGCATGGTCGGTCTCCTAGTCAGGGTTGAGAGACCGCCGTCCTTCACGCCAATAAAGGGCGGCGGGCCGTATGCGGTTGGCGTACCGGGACTAGGACCGGCGGGACGTGAGTCCCCCGCACACAACCCGCCATTGATCGGGCATAGAAAAACGCACCGAGTGGCGCGTGTGATGCGCCTAGTCTGCCGGACGCCAATCCGGGCCGCCGATGTAGCGGCGGCATGCTCAGAATAGGACAGTATGAGACGGCGTGCAACACCCATCCGCGCATGATCGCGCCAGGTGAGCAAGCCGCGCGCACGCCGCCAGGCGAGGGAGCCAGGGCGCGGGGCGCTCGGCAGTGCTACAATGTTGGGGCACCTATTTCCTATGTACCTGGCCCGGCCTGCCGCCCCCACGGCAGCCGGGCCTTTTCGCATCTGGCTCATGCCGCTTGTCCCTCCCTGGCCTTACGCTCTAGCCAATCGTCCAGGTCGGCCTTGCGCCAGCCAGTGGCCTGTCGGCCCAGCTTGATGGGCTTCGGGAAGTCGGTAGCGGCGGCCCAGCGGTACAGCGTGGAGACGGCCACCCCGAGATAGGCGGCGGCGTCCTTTGGTCGGAAGATAGCGGTGTGCATTTTGCCTCCTTATGCGTTACCACGGCGCGGGATGCGTCGCGTTGCGAAGAGGCTAGAAGACGATGGGCATCATGTACCCCAACTTGGGATAACGCTATTCCAAAGTTGGGAAAATCTAGTCTGTGCTGTTGGCCCGCTTGAGAATACCGGCCCAGGTATCTACCTTTTGTGGATACGGTAACCCCTGTTCTGACGCTTTCGACATCAATACTTCTGCAGCTTTGTAGTGGTGCGTCAGGTCAAGGTTCGCCAATGCAGCCAATGCACGGATGAGGCGGTGATAATTTCTTTTTGCATTGGGGGATAATTCAGATGCGTTCTGGTCGTCCAGCGACACCTCGGCAATGCCGCCTTCCAGCGCCTCGATATACCCCGTGCGCAACCCCATATGCTCAATGGCCGCTTCTTCGAGGTCGCTCCACTTCACCAGCCAATCCGGGGTGACAGGTTCGAATGCAAGCGGCATCCAAGTATCTGGATCGCGTGCTGGAAGTATGCCTTCGACAACCATCCAAGCAATGACGCGTGCAGACTTGCGCAAGCATGGCCCCATTTCTTGAGGATTTGGCAGTGCTCGCGGATCGCCAGGCTTCCCACAGAACATGAAAGGGGTATACCAGATGGGGATGAGGTGGTTGTCACGTACGCATTGAATGGCGCTTTTCAGGTGGCCTTCCTTTAACGCTTCGGCCAAGCGCTCCATCATTCCTTGCTCGAATCTGCTTGCCTCGATCGGTATTTCGGTTTCGGTTCCTTGCGGCTTGTCCGGTTCCATGCGCACCTCCACGCACCCCCCGCAGAAGAAGGCCAGCGCCAGGCCGGGCGAGGTGATCCGGCTTTTCAGGAGCTACCCTAGGCGCTGGGTTGATCGGTCTATTCGCTCAGGTCCTGCCCAACTTCCTTCACAGTTTCGTAACTGGGCAACAGCCCCTCGCTGTCGCTTGATGCCCCCATGCCATAGGCCGCCTTGAGCATGAAGATGCTGATGATCGCCCCCAGGCCGCCAGCCAGGGCGGGCGCAAGAAACAGGTGCCACGCTTTGGGGTATTCTGCGACCAGGTGGAACGCGCACAACAACAGCCCGAGAAACGCCACGGCATCCAGCAGTACAAAGATGCCCACCCAGCGGAACAGCTGGCGCTTGCGTTCTTCCTGCGCCCTGAATGCGTCAATCAGATCATCACGGTGGTCTTCCCTCATGCCCATGCCGGAATCACTCCCAGTGACTTGAGGCGAATACTCATGGCGGCCTTCGACACCTGAAACACTTCCGCCAGCGCCTCGATGTCCGCCTCTTCCATGCGCATGATGACCGCTTTCACCGCATCCCCCGGCATGAGCAGGGCGGCGGCAAAGCGGTTGGCGTCACGCTCCCTGGGGTCGTAGTTGCTCATGGTGTAGTTGCGCGTGGGGTCGCGGAATTCGGGCTTTTCCCTTGTCAGGTGCCCCAGGGAGACATGCCCCAGTTCGTGGGCAATGGTGAAGCGCTGGCGCAACAGGGATTCCGCCGGGTTGACTTGAATGATCGGCGTGGTGCCGTCAGTGGAGACGACGCCGCTCACATCCAGCCCCCATGCCTCTTCCACCTGGACGCCGGCGCGTTGCGCAATGGCCTTCACATCCACAGGCAGTTTTCCATCCCATAGCGACGCCAGCATCTGGGCGGCTCTGCCCTCGGGCGTCGTCCTGCGCGGTAGCGGTTGCATGGTGCTCATGATGAAAACCCTCAGTCGTTTGCCTTGCGGCCTGGAAAGGTTACAACCTCGGCCCCGGTCTTGAGCCGGTCCAGGTAGTCGGCCCATGCCTGCATCATCTCCCGGCGCTGATCGAGAAACCGTGTCCGGTTGTAGGCGCGGCCCAGGGTGTCCGGTACCGTATGGGCCAATTGCTGTTCTATGACCTCGGCGGGGTAGCCCAGGCGCTCATGCAGCAGGGTGCGGGCGATGGCTCGCCAGCCGTGGCCGGTCAGCTCGGTCTTGGTGTCGATCCCCAGGCGGCGATAGGCGGCATTGATGGCGGCCTCGCTCATGGGGCGCAGGGGTGAACGACCGCCAGGGAACACCCAGCCGCCAGCCAGGTGGCCGGTCACGGGGTGCAGTTCCGCCAGCAGGGCCACGGCCTGCCGGGGCAGTGGTACCAGGTGAGGAGTGCCGGTCTTGGTGGCCGTGTAGCGCCATTCCCCGGCCTCCATGTCCACATCTTCCCAGCGCATCTTCCTCAGCTCGCCAGGGCGGCAGAACAGCAGG
>CAZWRE010000125.1:0-43418 GCA_964636335.1 uncultured Sedimenticola sp.
TATAGCGGATGGGAGAGTTTACGATGTATTGAATGCCATTACCCTGTTTGACGATGTGCCTGTGATTCGGTTCAGTCAGGCCGTGGCGTTCAAAGCGTCATTCCGGCTTATGCCGGAATCCATGAATGCTCGTGTGTCTTCTGGATCCCGGCCCGCGCCCGGGGTAACCAGGGGTGGACGGATCCGGAAAAGAAAGGGTTTTGGGTTCGTGGATGATGTCGTGTGGCCGTTGCGGTTCTTCCGTTCAGTGGTCGCCCTGGTAATCAAGGAGAATCACATCTCCCTGTTCAAAAACGTCAGCCGCCGGTTTCCGTTGACCAGTGTTCTTACAGGCCGCCTTTCAGTGAATGCGGTTGCCCACCGGGGAGGCTGAGAAGCTGGTAGGCGGAAAAGGGGGGGCAGATGGATCATTTGGGGAACAGGAACTGGATCTGCGTCCTGATCTGCCATTCGGCCCCATAGTCATCGGGTGTTTCCACGTTTTTGTAGATGCTGAACTGGGCGTTCACGGGCTGCTTGCCGATCTTGAAGATCTTGCCCACGCCGCCACCGAGGGGAACAGTCCATCTGTGATCGTTGTCGGCTTCCCAGTTGGCGGTGATGATGGGCGCGGTGGTCACATACCAGCCATCATTGAAGTTGTAGTTGATGAAAGGCTGAAGCGTGAACAGGTTGATGTCCTTGTCTCCCGCTCCGGCAAATGACCATACATTCGAGATCAGCCCGCCCACTACCCAGTGACCGGGCATGGCCAGGGCAACGCCGGAAATGCCCGCCGCCCATTTTTTCGATCCCAGGGAATCATTGGATGCCGTGGGCAATATAAAGACCGGCCCGACACCCCAGGTGATCTCGCTGTTCGTGGGCGAAAAGAAAGCGCTGAAACTGGTATCGCCAATGCCATCCACGCGCCCTTCTCCGGTCAGAAAATCCGGATTCGAAGTTACCGGCAGGATGGTGCGGGTAATGACGTTCCAGTCGTCATTGAGCGCGAATGGCCAGACCGGCTGGATATTCAGGATGTTCTGGGTTTCATCGTCCGGACCGATATTGAGGTTGGTGTTGTTCTGCAACGGCAGGCTGATCATGTTGGCAATCGGGTTTTGTGCCGCCTTCGCGAGTTCTTCCGCGCTTTCGCCTTCGGCAAGCGCCTTGTCCGCGGACAACACCATAGCTGATGCCATCAACGCTGCTGTTGCCGTTTTCAAAGCATGGGTCACTGGTATTCTGGTTCCTGATAATAATTATTATTGCCATTGTAGTCCCCGGAAGTTTTCCGGTCTATCCAATATGCGAAACTGTTTTGGTGAAACAAGCTGAGTGCTTTAAGAAAAAGGCCAAACTGAGTAAACTACGCGGTTTCCTGATTTCGAGGAACCATGATGCAGGATATCAATCCCATTACCAACAAAATCGCTGATCTGAAGGGGCGCCTGGAATCCCTCAGGGGGTATCTTTGACTACCCTGAAAAGAAAGAGCGCCTGACAGAAGTTCTCGCCGAGCTGGAAGATCCGGAGGTCTGGAACGACCCGGACCGGGCCCAGGCCTTGGGGCGCGAGCGCGCCGATCTCGAAGCCGTGGTGGAGAACATGGACGAGATCACCGCCGGCCTGGAAGATGCCGGCGATCTGCTGGAAATGTCCGTGGAGGAAGGCGACGAGGAGTCCGTGGCGGGCATTGCCGAGGAAGTGGACGGCTACGAGAAGCGGGTAGAGGAACTGGAGTTCCGGCGCATGTTCTCCGGTGAGATGGACGGCAGCAATGCCTTCCTGGAGATCCAGGCCGGTTCCGGCGGCACCGAGGCCCAGGACTGGGCGGAGATGCTCCTGCGCATGTACCTGCGCTGGGGGGAGTCCCATGGCTTCAAGACCGAGCTGATGGAGGTGTCGCCCGGCGAAGTGGCCGGTATCAAATCGGCGTCCATTCGCTTCGAGGGGCCCTACGCCTACGGTTGGCTGCGCACGGAAACCGGCGTGCACCGCCTGGTGCGCAAATCGCCCTTCGATTCCGGCGGTCGGCGCCACACGTCCTTTGCCGCCGTGTTCGTCTCTCCGGAAATCGATGACAGCGTGGAGATCGATCTGAATCCGGCGGACATCCGTGTGGACGTGTACCGCGCCTCCGGCGCCGGCGGCCAGCACGTGAACAAGACCGAATCCGCCGTGCGTCTTACCCACCTGCCCACCAATACCGTGGTGCAGTGCCAGAGCGGTCGTTCCCAGCACAAGAACAAGGATCAGGCCATGAAGCAGCTCAAGGCCAAGCTCTACGAGCTGGAGATGCAGAAGCGCATGGAGAGCCAGCAGGAGCTGGAAGACTCCAAGGCCGACATCGGCTGGGGCAGTCAGATCCGGTCCTACGTGCTGGATCAGTCGCGCATCAAGGATCTTCGCACCGGCGTGGAAACCGGCAACACCCAGGCTGTCCTAGACGGTGGCCTGGATATGTTCATCGAGGCCAGCCTGAAGAGCGGCCTCTGAATCGAGTGACAGCAACCTTATGAACGATACAAGCCAGGAAGAAAACAAGCTCATTGCCCAGCGCCGGGAAAAGCTCCAGCGCAAGCGCGAGCAGGGCGTGGCCTTTCCCAATGATTTCCGCCGCGAGGATCTGGCGGCGGACCTGCAAGCCGAGCTGGGTGACAAGAGCAAGGAAGAGCTGGAAACCCTGGACCGCCAGGCCAGGGTGGCCGGGCGCATCATGGCCAAGCGCGGGCCCTTCCTTGTGATCCAGGACATGAGTGGCCGCATCCAGTTCTATGTGGATCGCAAGGGCCTGCCGGCGGAACTCCTGGAGGATATCAAGACCTGGGATATCGGTGACATCGTCGGCGGCGAGGGTCCGGTGCACAAGTCCGGCAAGGGCGATCTGTACATCAACCTGAAGAAGGCCGTGCTGCTCACCAAATCCCTGCGCCCCCTGCCGGAGAAATGGCATGGCCTGTCGGACACCGAACTGCGCTACCGCCAGCGTTATCTGGATCTCATCATGAATCCCGAGTCACGCAAGGTATTCGAGTTGCGCTCGAAGATGATCGACTACATCCGTCGTTTCCTGGTGGAGCGGGGTTTCCTGGAAGTGGAGACACCCATGATGCAGGTGATCCCCGGCGGCGCCACGGCACGGCCTTTCATCACCCATCACAACGCCCTGGATCTGCCCCTGTATCTGCGTATCGCGCCGGAGCTGTATCTCAAGCGCCTGGTGGTGGGAGGTTTCGAGAAAGTGTTCGAAATCAACCGCAACTTCCGTAACGAAGGGCTGTCAACCCGGCACAATCCCGAGTTTACCATGCTTGAGTTCTACGAGGCCTATGCCACCTACCATGACCTCATGGATCTCACCGAGGCCATGCTGCGCGGCATTGCCGAGGATCTGGTAGGCAGTACGGTGATCGAATCCCAGGGCGAGACCTATGACTTCGGCAAGCCCTTCGCTCGCATGACGGTGAAGGAATCCATACTGCATTTCAATCCGGATATCCAGGCAGAGGACCTGGACGACCGCGAGAAGGCGGCGGCCCATGCCCGGCGCCTGGGCGTCGAGGTCAAGCCGGGCCATGGTCTGGGCAAGATCCAGATCGAGATCTTCGAGAAGACCGTGGAGCACAACCTGAAGGATCCCACCTTCATTACCGCCTATCCCACGGAAGTCTCCCCCCTGGCGCGGCGCAACGACGAGGATCCCTTCGTCACCGACCGCTTCGAGTTCTTTGTCGGCGGGCGGGAGATTGCCAACGGCTTTTCCGAGCTCAACGACCCGGAAGACCAGGCGGAGCGTTTCCGCAAGCAGGTGGAAGAGAAGAACGCCGGTGACGACGAGGCCATGCACTTTGACGAGGACTATGTGCGTGCCCTGGAACATGGCCTGCCGCCCACGGCGGGCGAGGGTATTGGCATCGATCGCCTGGTGATGCTGTTCGCCGACGTGCCGTCCATCCGCGATGTGCTGTTGTTCCCCCACATGCGGCCCCAGGGGGGCGGGCAATAGCGCCTCAGTCCCCGAGTTCGGGAATCTCGTAGGGTGGGGGCTCCAGGGTGATCGCCGGGCCTTCCTCGTTCAGCAGGCGCATGCCCTTCTCGCCCGCCGTGCTGATTTCGGCCACCACCAGTGCTTCCTGCCCGGCGTCCGGCGTGCTGGCGGCCAGAACGACCCGGCCGGCGCCCTGGGCGGACTGGCTGTGGGGGGACCACAGGCTGTCGCCGGGAGAAAGCGGGTGCTTGCCTGCTGTCCGGGCCAGATACATGCGGCGTTTCAATTGCCCCAGGTACTTCATGCGCGCCACCACTTCCTGGCCGGTGTAGCAGCCCTTGGTGAAACTGATGCCTTCAAGTACGTCCAGGTTCACCATCTGGGGGATGAAGGCTTCCGCCGTCGCGTCCAGCACGTCAGGCAGTCCAGCGCGAATGTTCCCCAGGGTCCACCAGTTCTCGCTGGTCGTTGAAGCCTTGTCTGCCATCCGCCGCCAGAAGGCGATGACGGCATCGGATGTGCCCACGACCTGGGTCCGGGGCGGTTCCCCGGGGAAACGTATCAGGGTCAGGCTGTCCGAAGCGGCTGTGCCGAAGTCCTTTCCGGGCAGACCGCCAACATGTTCTTCCAGGCATTCTCCTCCCGCCCCGGCAAGAGCCAGGTCTTCACTGGCATCCTCGAGGACGACCTTTGCGCGCAACACGAACATGCGCAGGCGCTTGAGAACCGCGTCCAGGCGTTCCCGTGGCAGTTGCAGGTAGAGTTCACCGTCATGCATGAAGACCACGAACAGGGCCAGCATGCGGCCTTTTGGCGTGCACCAGGCGGCCAGTTGAGCCTGTTCGGCGGTGACCTTGTTCATGTCGTTGGTCAATTGCCCCTGAAGAAAATCCCGGGCGTCGTCTCCGCTCACCCGGATCAGGCCCCGTGAGGGCAGGGGGCAAAGCACGCAGTTGCCGTGGCCGGGATGTTCATCCAGGGTTGTCTGCTGAAGAAAGTCATTCCAGTTCATCTTGCTTGGTGTCCAATGAAGGCGTCTTGATTTCATTGTACCCAAAAGGAAGGTGCAACAACCCCGCAGGTTTTGCCCCCTTGTACCGGGCAAACAGGTATCATTGCCGCCAGTTCAATCTATCTGAAAACATTACGTGGCTGAATCAGGAACAAGGGCCGGCGCCCTGGTGTTGTACAAGATACGTCCCGCCGTGGTGGAATCCGTGGGCGACAAGATCGAGATCCGCTTCGAGGACGGCAAGACCAAGCGGGTAAGGGACAAGGATATCTCCCTGCTTCATCCGGGGCCAGGCGTGGATCTGCGCGCCCTGGACGCCGTTGAAGGCAACGTGGAGGAGGCCTGGGAGCTTCTGGAAGGTGAGCAGGCGTCCCTGGAAGATGTCGCCGAGCTGGTTTTCGGTGAATACACGCCGGCCAGTGCCTGGGGCGTGTGGAAGCTGCTGCGGGACGGGCTGTATTTCGAGGGGTCCGTGCGCAACATCCGGGGCCGCAAGTCCGACGCGGTGGAGGCGGACAGGGCAGCCCGTGAACAGAAGGCCAGGGAAGAGCAGGAATGGGCCGATTTCCTGGCGCGTGTCCGGAACGGCCGCCTGGAAGAACAGGATCGCGCCCGCCTCGGCGAGGTGGAGCGGGTGGCCCTGGGGCAAACGGCAAGGAGCAGGGTGCTCAGCGCCCTGAACATCACGGAATCTCCTGAAAGCGCCCATGCTTTCTTGCTGCGTTGCGGCTATTGGCCGGAATCCCACAATCCCTGGCCCGCGCGCCAGGGTGCCAGCCTGGAATCCCCGGATCTGCCCGTGCCGCCACTGGAAGAAGAGCCGCGGCGGGATCTCACCCACCTGGAATCCTGGGCCATTGATGACGAGGGCAATACCGATCCGGACGACGCCATCAGCCTGGACGGCGACCGCATCTGGGTGCATGTGGCGGACGTGGCTGCCCTTGTAAGACCGGACAGCCACCTGGATCAGGCCGCGCGGGCGCGCAGCGCCAACCTCTACCTGCCCGAGGGCATGGTGCAGATGCTGCCGCCGACCGTCACCGACCTGTTGGGGCTGGGGCTGCAGGAGGAATCCGTGGCGCTGTCTTTCGGCTTCCGCCTCAATGAGGATGGTGAGGTCGAGGACATCGAGATTGCGCCCAGCCGCGTTCGCGTGCGGCGCATCAGCTACGAGGAGGCGGAGCAGCGGCTCGGGGAAGAAAGCTTTGCTCCCCTGCATGTTCTCACCCAACGCTACCGCCAGGCGCGCCTGGCGCGCAATGCGGCGGAAATCGATCTGCCGGAAGTGAGCGTCAAGGTGATTGATGGCAAGGTGGTGATTCGCCCCCTGCCGCGACTGGCGTCCCGGCAGATGGTCACCGATGCCATGCTCATGGCGGGGGAGGCGGCGGCCCGTTTTGCCGAAGCCAACGATATCAGCATTCCCTATGCCGTGCAGCCCGAGCCCCAGGAGATCCGCCAGCCGAAGACCATGTCCGAATCCCATGCCTACCGTCGCCTGTTCAAGCCCAGTAACGCGGCCATGAGCGCCGGGCGGCATTTTGGACTGGGTCTGGACTATTACGCCAGGGCCACCAGCCCCTTGCGTCGTTACATGGATCTGGTAGTGCATCAGCAACTGCGCGCTTTCGTCACCGGAGGGACACCCCTGCCGAAGGACAAGGTTACGGAAAGGGTCGCGGAAGCGGGGGCCGTGGGCGGTGTCATCCGCCGTGCGGAACGTTTGTCCAATCTGCACTGGAAACTGATCTGGCTCAAGGAACAGGGGAGCTGGCAGGGGGAAGCTGTGATTCTGGCGTTGGAAGAACGCAAGGCGGTTGTTATGATTCCCCGGCTGGCGCTGGAGACCCGGATTCGCCGCACAGAAGACATGCAACCGGATCAGACCGTCAGGTTGCAGGTACAGGAAGTGGATGTGCCGGCGCAGGCCGTTTATTTCCGCAGGATATGAGATCCGCCGGAAAGCCTGCCGGAACATCATCGCATCATATCAACGGACATCCCGTCCGCAAGAGGTAAGGAACAACACTATGTCCCTGGAAACAGAACTCGCACCCCATCCCGCGCAGCGGCAGGCGGCCATTTCGGAGGAATTCGTGGCCTACTGCAACGCGGAATTCGAACGTCGCCGGAATTCCGGTGAGGAATTCGACGAGGCCGCCTACAAGGAAGCCATGGAAATGGCGCTGGTACGTCTGCGTCAACTGGAAGAAGAGGGGTTGGCATGATCATCAGGTCGGTAAAGGCGGAAAATGTTCTCAAGTATGCCTCCCTGGAGCTGAAGGACATTCCGCAGAAGGGCATCGTCGCCATCAGCGGCGAGAATGAGTCGGGCAAGAGCACCATTGGTGAAACCGTGTGTTTCGCCTTGTTCGGGCGCACCTTTTCCCTGGGGCCGGACGACCTGGACAAGGTGTTGCGCTGGGGCGAGCATCATTGTTCCGTGGTGCTGGAGTTCACCGTGGACGGGGTGGATTACCAGCTCTCGCGTTTTCTCGACCGGGATGGCAATCACAGTGCCCGCTTGAGCCTGGCGGAAGACATCGACAAGCCGGTGGCCCGGGGCGTGAAAAGCGTGTCGGACAAGCTGTTCGAGATTCTCGGTTACGAGTTTGACGAGTTTGTCGAATCCTTTTACCTGGCCCAGCGGGAAATCACCACGCCCCACCCCCATAGCGTGGCGGTGAAGACCATGGCCGGGGTGGCGCCCCTGGAATACGTGGCAGCCAGCTTCGAGGAAGAGATTGCCCAGTTCGATGAAATGCGCGAGGAACTGGACGCCGAGGCAGAGGCCCTGCGCCAGGAGCTGGACGAACTGGATTTCCAGGAAGGTTATCTGGTGGAGCTGGAAGACGGAAAGAATGCCCTGGAGGCGGAGATCGGTGCCAACAAGTCCGCTGTGGAAAACCTGGAGCAGGCCGCAGACATCTATGCCGGAAACCAGCCGGAGATCCGCCGGGCCCGTGGCAAGCGGGGCAGGGCGCGTTTCTGGCGCTTCATCAGCTTCGTGCTGGCCCTTGTCGGTGGCGGCGCCTGGTTCATGCTGGCGAAGAAGCCGGAACTGGCGCAATCCCAGCAGTTGCTGCATCTGTTGCAGCAGAAACTGCCAAACTGGCAGGACGCCTGGATTCCCTACGTCGGTTTTGCCGGCATCGGTTTTGCCGTGCTCATGCTGTTTTTCTGGATACGCGCCGCTTCCCATGGTTCCAGGGCCGAGCGCCTGGCCGAGGAAGCCCGGGTGCTGGGCGATGCCCTGGAGAAGGCCAGGGCGGTCAGCGCCTTTGAAGGGGAAACTGACAAGGAAGCACCGAAAGAGGCAGCGGAGGATTCCGACATTGCCGCGGGTGAGGAAATGAACCTGTCCCTGGCGGAGGTGCCGGAACGCCCCGAGGAAAGCCTTTACGCCGCCCTGCTGTCCCGCGTGGAAGACGTGGCGGCGGAGGTTTCCGAGGTGCGCAACTACGTGGATCAGGAAGCCCGCTGGCTGCGTGAGCAGATCAATCGCAAGGAAGAACGCTTCTGGGCCCTGGGGCAGGAAGTGGACCGGGAGATGGAACGCGTGCGCCAGGTGGCGCGCCTGAGCGAGGTCATCGACGGCCTGGAAGCCAAGATGGCCGATCTGGATGCCAACCGGGAAAAGCGGGTGAAGGCCATCGAGCTGCTGGAAGGAGCCTCCGGCTACGTGTCCAGCAACTTCAACCGGGATATCCGAGATCTCGTGGCCCGCACCTTGCCGGTATTCACCCAGGGGCGTTACGAGCACCTGCGCATCGATCCGGATCTTACCGTGCGCGTGTTCTCCAGCGACAAGCGGGACTTCATGGATCTGGACGAAGTCTCCAGCGGCACCCAGCGCCAGATCATGCTGGCTCTGCGCCTGGCCCTGTCCGAGAAACTGCTGGTGCGCCGGGTGCAGGGCGATCAGTTCGCCTTCCTGGACGAGCCCTTTGCCTTCTTCGACGAGGAACGCACCCGTTATGCCCTGAAGGCCCTCACCAGCCTCAGCGACAAGCTCACCCAGATCTGGATCGTGGCCCAGGTCTATCCCGAGGGGACGGACGTGGAGTTTGCCCGGAGCATTCGCTGCAGCCGCGACCTGGACGTGCTCAGCGTCTGACCACTGGGTTTGCCGGGGGTCTCATCGAGGCTCCCGGCTTGTTCCTCTCAACGCAATGAGAGCCGAGCCATGGGCCGGTTCCCCATGGGATGCCGCGCTCACCGGTATCCCCAGCATGCGCTGGCGTATCTTTTCCCAGGTTTCATTCCCGGCGCCACCGCCACTGGTCACCACCCCGAGGGGATAGCCGGCTCCCAGTTCTTCCAGCCGCCTGTAGCCCAGTTTCTCGACGCGGGCAATGCCTTCCAGTATGCCTTGCAGGAAACGTGTTCTTTCCCTGGGCACGGGGGAAAGCCGTGGTTGCTTTCCCGGGTCGTTGAAAGGGAAGCGCTCGCCGGGAGCGGGCAATGGATAGTATTCCAGGCAGGAACGTCGATCCGGACGGATCCGGCGGCTCAGTTCTTCGATCTCCCGGTCGGTGAAATGCTGACGCAGCACGGCGCCGCCGCTGTTGGAGGCGCCGCCCGCAAGCCAGCAGTCAAAGATGCGATGGCTGTAGATGCCGTATTGCGGCGCCTGCAGAGGGTGGTCCACCAGGATCTTGCATACCAGGGTGCTGCCCAGGGAAGTGAGGGCGTCGCCGGGGCGCTCAAGTCCCGCGGCCAGGGCGGCGGCCGTGCTGTCCGTGGTGCCGGCTATCACCCGGCAGTGGGGGGGTAATCTTGTAAGGGCAGCGGTTTCGGCGCTGACCTGTCCCATGGGCTTGCCCACGGGAAGAACCCGGGGGAGCAGGGCGGGCGGCAGATCCAGCCGCTTCATCCACGCCGGCCAGTCCTGCTGCCGCGGGTCGTAACCCAGCTTCAGGCAGTTGTTCTCGTCTCCCAGCCCGGGTTGCCCGCAGAGCCTGCCGCTGATCCATTCGCTCTGGTGCAGGGCCAGGGCCTGGCGGGGAATGGCGTCCTGTTTCTTCAGCCACAGCAACTTGGGCAGGCTGGCCCCGGGGTTGAGGATGGCCGTTTGATCCGGAGCCAGGGATGCCAACCGCCGGGCCTCTTCCACTGCGCGCCGGTCATCGTACATGATGCCGGGACTCAGGGGCCGGCCCTGGCGGTCACTGAGCAGCAGGGTACCGGAAGTCCCGTCCAGGGCAATGGCCCGGATTTCGTACCCGCGGGTGGCTTGGGCCAGTTCCGCCAGTACGGCCAGAACCGCCAGCCACCAGTCCTTTGGATTCTGCTCCGACCAGCCCGGCCGTGGATGCGTGGAGGCCGGCAGGGGGCGGCTGGCCCGGGCCAGTTGTTTTCCCCCTTCGTCTATACAGATACCCCGGCAGCCGGAGGTGCCAAGGTCCACGCCGATGAAAGCGGAGTTCACTATCAGGGCAGGGTAACTGTCCGGGGAGGCTGCCAGTCCGGGGCGCGATGTTCGGCCACCACCGTGGTGTAAATGCCGCCACGCACGTTGAATTCCGCCGTCAGGCGCATGAAACGAGGCTGTGTGGCGGCCACCAGGTCATCGAGAATCCGGTTGGTCACGGCCTCGTGGAAGGCGCCTTCGTCACGGAAGGACCAGACATACATCTTCAGCGCCTTGAGCTCCACGCACAGCTTGTCCGGTACATACTCCAGGTGAAGCTCGGCGAAGTCCGGCTGGCCGGTCTTGGGGCACAGACAGGTGAATTCGGGAATGCGGATGCGGATGGTGTAGTCGCGCTCCGCCTGGGGGTTGTCGAAGGTTTCCAGTTCTTTGCTGGGCTGGCTGGGCATGGTTTTGCTCCCGGGGAAATTCAATGCCGGGATTATACCGGAGCCGCGCGCTTGCAGGAACGAATTTCCCGGGTGGAGAAAATCATGTTTGCAACAAAAATAACAATAAAAAACAATAGATAACGCTATATTTTTAATGTGCATTGTTATGCCATGTTTTGCTTGTCTCACCCCCCCTGCTTCCTGTATCTTTGCGCCCCATGCGTCTGGAAAAAATCAAACTCGCCGGATTCAAGTCCTTCGTCGATCCCACCACCGTGCCTTTTCCCAGTTCCCTGGTGGGCGTGGTGGGGCCAAACGGCTGTGGCAAATCCAATGTCATCGACGCCGTACGCTGGGTCATGGGGGAAAGCTCCGCCAAGATGTTGCGTGGCGAATCCATGGCCGACGTCATCTTCAATGGTTCCAGCGCCCGCAAGCCCGTGGGAGTGGCCAGTGTCGAGTTGATCTTCGACAACAGTGACGGCAAGGCCGGTGGCCAGTACGCCCAGTACAGCACTATCTCCGTGCGCCGCCAGGTGACCCGGGAAGGCCAGTCCACCTATTTTCTCAATGGCGTGCGCTGCCGCCGCCGCGATATTACCGACCTGTTCCTGGGCACCGGCCTGGGACCGCGCAGCTATGCCATCATCGAGCAGGGCATGATCTCGCGCATCATCGAGTCCCGTCCGGAGGAACTGCGTGTCTATCTCGAGGAAGCGGCGGGCATTTCCAAGTACAAGGAACGGCGCCGGGAGACAGAGAACCGCATTCGCCACACCCGTGACAACCTGGAACGTCTCACGGATCTGCGTGACGAGATCGAGAAGCAGTTGCGCCACCTGGAGCGCCAGGCCGCCACGGCGGAAAAATACAAGACCCTCAAGGCAGAGGAACGCCAGATCAATGCCGAATTGTTGCTGTTGCGTCTGCGCGCCATGGAACAGGAGCGGGCGGGCAAGGATCGGCATATCGCCGAGCAGAAGAATCTGTTTGAAAAGGCCCTGGCCCGCCAGCGCAACCTGGAGAGTGAAATCGAGGCCCAGCGGGAAGCCCACAATGACGCCAACGAGGTGTTCAACGAGGTGCAGGGGCGTTTCTATGCTGCCGGCGCCGACATCGCCCGTATCGAGGAAGCCATCCAGTATGCCCGGGAATCCCGCCAGCGCAACGAGGCGGAGCTGCTGCGCGCCCGCCAGGCCCTGGAAGAGGCCCGCGCCCACCGTTCCCAGGACGAGGGCAAGCTGCAGCAGATGGCCCAGTCCCTGAGGCAGGACCAGCCCGGGCTGGAAATGGCTCGCGCCCGGGCCGAGGAGTTGGCCGAGCGCCAGGCCGCTGCCGAGCAGGCCATGCAGGAGTGGCAGGGCGAATGGGACAGCTTCAACGCCACTGCCACCGAGCCGGCCCAGACCGCCCAGGTGGAGCGCGCCCTCATCAACCAGCTTGAACAGCAGGAAAAACAGCTCAAGATCCGCCTGGCGCGCCTGGAAGACGAACACCACAAGCTTGCCGACCTCAAGCTGCAGGCAGAGATTGGAGAGCTGGAAGGTCGCGAGGCCGAGGGGCTGGCCCTGCTGGAGGAACTGCGAGAAGGCGCCGAGGAGGTGCACCAGGCCATCGCCGATATCCGTGCCCGCCTGGAGGAACAGCAGCAGGTCCTGGCCAGTGCCCGCGGTGAACTGGAAACCGCCCGGGGGCGCCTGGCCTCCCTGCACACCCTGCAGCAGGCTGCCATGGGCGATGACGACGAAGCCTTTTCTTCCTGGCTGGAACAGGCCGGTCTCGATGATGTTCCTCGTGTTCTGGAGCGGATCCAGGTGGAGTCTCGCTGGCAGCAAGCTGTGGAAGCCGTGCTGGCGGATGGCCTGCAGGGGCTGCTGGTGGATGACCTGGCCGCGCCTGCCTCTCTCCTGGATTCCCTGGAATCCGGCCACCTGAACCTGTTCGAAACCGGCTCCCTGGATCTGGGCCGCACCGAGGGCACCCTGGCTGCTGTGGTGCGGGGGCCCGATGCCGTGCGCCAGCTCCTCAGCCGCGTGCGCCTGGCGGAGAACCTGGACAGCGCCCTGCGGCAGCGCAACGACCTGGCCCCCGGCGAGATGCTGGTCACCCCCGAGGGCGTCTGCCTGGGCAGGGGCTGGTTGATGCTGGAAAGAGGCGATGCCAGTGCCGGTGTGCTGGCCCGGGAGCAGGAAATCCGCGAACTGGGCGCCCGGGTGGAAGAACTCGAACCTCTGGTGGAAGACCTGGAACAGCGCCTGGCCCATGATCGCAAGGCCTTGGCGGAGCAGGAGCAGCGCCGCGCCGAGCAGCAGCAAAACATCGAGCGGGCCGCCAAGGACGTCGCCGCCATCCAGGCCCAGCTCAGCGGCAAGCGCGCCCGCGCCGATCATATCCGTCAGCGCATGGAGGGGCTCACCGGGGACATGGAAGAAATCCGCATGCAGCTTGAGCAGGACAAGGAAGCCATGGAGCAGGCCCGCCAGCGTCTGCACCGCGCCCTGGAGCAGATGGAAATCTTCAGCGTGCAGCGCGAACAGTTGGCCGCCCGCCGGGAGCGTCTGCAAAAGGAACTGGCGGATGCCCGGGAAGCGGCCCGCCAGGCGCGTAGCGAGGCCCATGAAATCGCCCTGCGGGTGGAGTCCATGCGCTCTTCCGAGCAGTCACTGCGCGATGGCATTGAACGAGCCGCCCAGCAATTGGCCCAGTACGAGGAACGCTGCCAGGTGCTGGAAGAACAACTGGAGCAGGGCAGCGAGCCCCTGCAGGCCCAGCAGCGGGAACTCGAAGCCTTGCTGCAGAAGCGCGTGCAGGTGGAAACCGAACTCAAGGAGGCGCGCCGCAACCTGGAAGCCATCGATCACCGCCTGCGCGAGCTGGACAAGGAACGCCACGAGGCCGAGCAGCAGGTACAGGAACAGCGCGAGAAGCTCAATCAGGCCAACCTCTCTCGCCAGGAAGTGGTGGTGCGCATCACCACCCTCGAAGAACAGTTGCAGCAGACGGGCAAGTCCCGCGCGGAGCTGGAGGAGCAGTTGCCGGAGGACGCCAGGGTGGCGGAATGGAAGGAGCGTTCCGAGGCCCTGGCGCGGCGTATCCAGCGCCTGGGGGCCATCAACCTGGCGGCCATTGACGAGTTCCGCGAGCAGAAAGAGCGCATGGAATACATCGACGCCCAGCATGCGGACGTGACCAAGTCCCTGGAAACCCTGGAAGAGGCCATACGCAAGATCGACCGGGAGACCCGAACCCGCTTCAAGGAAACCTTTGACAAGGTCAACAGCGGCCTCAAGGCCATGTTCCCCAAGCTGTTCGGCGGCGGTCATGCCTATCTGGAAATGGTGGGCGAGGACCCCCTGGATGCCGGCGTGGCCATCATGGCCCGCCCGCCGGGCAAGCGCAATTCAAGCATTCATCTGCTTTCCGGCGGCGAGAAGGCTCTGTCCGCCGTGGCTCTGGTGTTTTCCATCTTCCAGCTCAATCCCGCGCCCTTCTGCATGCTGGACGAGGTGGATGCGCCCCTGGATGACGCCAATGTGGGCCGCTTCTGCGAGCTGGTGAAGGAAATGTCCGAAGCCGTGCAGTTCATCTTCATCACCCACAACAAGGTGACCATGGCCATTTCCAACCAGTTGCTGGGGGTGACCATGAATGAGCCGGGTGTCTCCCGTCTGGTTTCGGTGGACGTGGAGGAGGCGGTGCAACTGGCCGCGGTGTGAATTCAGGATGGCGGCCGGCGCCCCGCGCTGTTCCGCCACGATTGCATCGATGTCTGGCCGTGACGGCCGGGATTACTCCTTCACGCGTTCAATGAGGGCGTAGGCGGAGTGATTGTGGATGGATTCGAAGTTCTCCGCCTCCACGGTATAGGCGCGGATGCGGGAATCCTCGTTGAGGCGGCGGGCCACGTCGCGCACCATGTCCTCCACGAACTTGGGGTTGTCGTAGGCGTGCTCGGTGACATATTTTTCGTCAGGCCGCTTGAGCAGGCCGTAGAGCTGGCTGGAGGCCTCGCTCTCGACCAGGTCGATGATGTCCTCGATCCAGACGAAGTCATCACTGCTCACGGTGACGGTGACGTGGGAACGCTGGTTGTGGGCGCCCCGGTCGGAGATGGACTTGGAACAGGGGCAAAGGCTGGTCACGGGCACCGCCACCCGGGTGAACATGCTGGGCGTGCCGTCCTTTACCTCGCCGATGAGGGTCACTTCGTAGTCGAGCAGGCTCTTTACGCCGGAGACGGGGGCGGTCTTCTCCACGAAGAAGGGGAAGGTCATCTCGATGTGGCCTGCTTCCGATTCCAGCCGTTCCACCATCTCCACCAGCATCTCCTTGAAGGAGTTCACGGATATTTCCCGTTCATGATTGTTGAGTATGGCCACGAAGCGGGACATGTGCGTGCCCTTGAAGTTGTGGGGCAGGAACACGTACATGTTGAAACTGGCAATGGTGTGCTGTTCGCCCTCACTGCGGTCCTTCACCCGTACAGGGTGACGAATGTCCTTGATGCCGACGCGGTTGATGGCGATCTGCCGGGTATCGGCGCTGCCCTGAACGTCCTCGATTTCCGGCGTTGAAGTGCTGCAGTGAGTGGTCATGGTATGCGGTGGGTTCCGAATGATAGCCGCACATTTTATCCCGGTTGGGCATATAAGGGAAATCTGAAATAACCCTGCCGCGCCAGGGTCTAATGAACGCGCTGCACCACGTAACGGGCCAGGTGGCGTAACTGGTCGGCCTCCGGGCCGAAACCCGACAGGGCGGCCAGGGCTTCATCCAGCAGTTCCTGCGCTTTCTGGCGGGCGCCATCCAGGCCCAGGAGCCCGGGATAGGTAGGCTTGTTGGCGGCTGCGTCCTTGCCCTGGGTCTTGCCCAGGGTGTCCGTGTCGCTGACCACGTCCAGAATGTCGTCCTGCACCTGGAAGGCCAGGCCGATGGCCTTGGCGTAATGCCCCAGTTGCCGCTGCTGCTGTTCGGTGCCGCTCCCGGCGAGGGCGCCCAGTTGCACGCTGGCACGGATCAGGGCGCCGGTCTTGTGGATGTGCATGATTTCCAGTTCCGGCAGGCTCAGTTCCGTGTTTACCGCGTCGATATCCATGGCCTGGCCGCCGGCCATGCCTCTGGAGCCGCTGGCGGTGGCCAGCAGTTGCACCATCCGCAGGGAGGTTTCCGCGGGCACATGTTGCTGCCCATTGCTGAGCAGCCGGAAGGCCAGGGATTGCAGGGCGTCGCCCACCAGGATGGCGGTTGCCTCGTCATAGGCGCGATGACAGGTTGGCTTGCCCCGGCGCAGATCGTCATCGTCCATGGCGGGCAGGTCGTCGTGCACCAGGGAATAACTGTGGATGAGCTCCACGGCGCAGGCGGCCATGTCCAGTTGTTCCGGCCGGCCGCCGCAGGCCAGGCCGCTGGCGTAGACCAGGATGGGGCGCACCCGTTTGCCACCGTTGAAAGTGGCGTAGCGCATGGCTTCATGCAGCCGGGAAGGTTCGATGGCGGTGTCCGGAAGCTGTTGATCCAGGGCCTTGTCCACCCGGGACAGGCAAAGGGCGGAAAAATCCGCAAAGCTGGCGTCAGTCTGCATGGTCGGGATCGAAAACCTCCGGTTCTGCATCCATGCTTTTTTCACTGAGTATGCTGACTTTCTGCTCGGCTTCGGCGAGCAGCTTCTGACAGTTGCGGAACAGGGCAACGCCCCGTTCAAAGGCTTTCAGGGATTCTTCCAGGGAAATGTCACCCTGCTCGAGTTGCTCCACTATGGCCTGGAGCTCGTCACGGGCGCTTTCGAAATCCAGGTTTTCCGGTTTTTTTCGGCTCATTGCTGCTTGCTGGAAGTATTGGGCAGGCTGCAAAATACCCCACTCAAAGGCTTGCTGCAATGATGTGTGCGCAATTTGGCCGCACTTGCTATGTTCAAGGAGGGACTGGGGCTGTAAACTTTCGCCTCTGAATGTCATCCATTTTGGTGTGTGCCGTGCGTGGAACGAGAAAACTGTTGTTGCTCAGCCTGCTGCTCTGCGGCGGAGCCTTGTCCGCCGCGCCCACGGACAGGTATGAAGAACTGACCGGGGAGCAGGACGATTTCGATGTTGACGCAAAGGAATGGAAGGAATTCCGGACCGAGATCCCCCCGCTTCCCGGGGAAGCTTCATGGACTGCCGTCCCCGTGGATGCATTGCCGAAAAATCTTCATGCCTACCTGGACATGAATACCCTGAACGTGTCGGACAAGGATTTCGTGGTGCGCTACTGGCTGCTGATCCGTTCTGACAGGGGAGGCTACACGGCCACCTGGGAAGGCGTTCGCTGCGCTACCGGGGAATATGTGGTCTATGCCTACGGGTACCGGGATCGCCAGCCGTCCCTGCGCCGCATGAAGTCGCCGAAATGGCGCCCTCTGGGCGGACGCAGCGCCAGTAACTATCGGTATGAGCTTGCCACGGATATTTTCTGCGCGGGAGAAGTGCCCCGGAAGAAGTTTCAGATGGAACAGGCGGTAAAGGGGTTGTACGAGGCCCATAACCCCTTCAACAACTGGGTGAATGATGACTGACGCATACGACGCCTCGGCCATCGAGGTTCTCAGCGGCCTGGAGCCCGTGCGCAAGCGCCCGGGCATGTACACGGATACCACCAGGCCCAATCACCTGGCCCAGGAAGTCATAGACAACAGCGTGGACGAGGCCCTGGCGGGCTTTGCCGGCAGGATCGACGTTACCCTGTACAAGGACGGTTCCCTGGAAGTGGCGGACGATGGCCGCGGCATGCCCGTGGACATCCATCCCGAGGAAGGCCTGCCCGGGGTGGAGGTCATCCTGTGCAAGCTGCACGCCGGGGGCAAGTTCTCCAACAAGTCCTACCGGTTTTCCGGTGGTCTGCACGGCGTGGGGGTGTCCGTGGTGAACGCCCTTTCCCGGCACCTGGAAATCTGGGTCAAGCGGGATGGCAGGGAATACAACATCGCCTTCGCCAATGGCGAGAAGGTGTCGGATCTGGAAGTGGTGGGCAAGGTAGGCAAGCAGAATACCGGTACCCGTATCCGTTTCTGGCCGGACGCAACTTTCTTCGACAGCCCGAAGTTCAATGTTCGCCAGCTCAAGCACGTGCTGCGCGCCAAGGCCGTGCTCTGTCCCGGCCTGCGGGTGCGTTTCACCGAGGAAAAGACCGGCGAGACCGAGGAATGGCAGTATGCCGACGGCCTCAGGGACTACCTGCTGGATGCCCTGCGGGGATTCGAGATGCTGCCCGCGGAGCCTTTCACCGGCAGCATGTCCAGTACCGAGGAAGCCGCCGACTGGGCGGTGGCCTGGCTGCCGGAAGGCGGCGAGCCGCTGACGGAAAGCTACGTGAACCTCATTCCCACGGCCCAGGGCGGCACCCACGTGAACGGTCTGCGCGCCGGACTGACCGAGGCTGTGCGCGAGTTCTGCGAGTTCCGCAACCTGCTGCCCCGGGGGGTGAAGATCACCCCTGACGATGTGTGGAGCAGGGTCAGTTACGTGCTCTCGGTGAAGATGGCCGATCCCCAGTTTTCCGGCCAGACCAAGGAGCGCCTGTCTTCCCGGGAATGCGCGGCCTTTGTTTCCGGGGTGGTGAAGGATGCCTTCAGCCTGTGGTTGAACCAGAACACGGCCGCCGGCGAGGCCATCGCCGACCTGGCGATCAATGCCGCTCAGACGCGCATGCGCGCCGGGCGCAAGGTGGTGCGCAAGAAGGTCACTCAGGGGCCGGCCCTGCCGGGCAAGCTGGCGGACTGCGCGTCCGATGATGTGAAACGTACCGAGCTGTTTCTCGTGGAAGGGGATTCCGCCGGTGGTTCCGCCAAGCAGGCCCGGGACAAGGACTTCCAGGCCATCATGCCGTTGCGCGGCAAGATCCTGAATACCTGGGAAGTAGGTTCCGCGGATGTACTGGCTTCCCAGGAAGTGCATGATATCTCGGTGGCCATTGGCGTGGAGCCCGGCAGTGACGATCTGTCCAAGCTGCGTTTCGGCAAGATCTGCATCCTGGCCGACGCCGATTCCGATGGCCTGCATATCGCCACCTTGTTGTGCGCCCTGTTCGTGCGCCATTTTCCCAGGCTGGTGCGGGAAGGTCATGTGTACGTGGCCATGCCGCCCCTGTACCGCATCGATGTGGGCAAGCAGGTATTCTATGCTCTGGATGATGCGGAGAAGCAAGGCATATTGGCGCGCATCGAGGCGGAAAAGCTGCGTGGCAAGGTGAATGTGCAGCGTTTCAAGGGGCTGGGCGAAATGAACCCCTTGCAGTTGCGTGAAACGACCATACATCCCGATACCCGGCGCCTGGTGCAGTTGGCCATGGAACCGGGAGACGAAACCATGAAGGTAATGGATATGTTGCTGGCAAAGAAACGGGCGGCCGACCGGAAGTCCTGGCTGCAGGAGAAGGGGGATATGGCGGAAGCCGCCCAGGATCTCATCGCGGGAGTGGAAGCCTGATGAAGAAATACCTGATTTCGTTGCTGCTGGTCCTGAGCCTGCCCCTGCATGCCGCGCCAGACGGCAAGGCGCTTTACGAGAAGAATTGCAGTGTCTGCCATCACTTCAAGGGAAAAGGCGGTATCGGCCTGCCCCTGACGCCGGAAATCCTTTCCCAGGTGTCCGACGATTACCTGGCGCGCACCATACGGGTGGGCCGCCCCGGACGCATCATGCCGTCCTTCAACACCCTGAGCGACGCCCAGGTGGAAGCCATCGTGCGCTATATCCGTAGCTGGTCCGGCAAGCCCGGGCCGGTATTTGCCAAGGCGCGCATCAAGGGGGACGCGGGCAAGGGCGGGGTCCTGTACCAGAAACATTGCGTACGCTGCCATGGGCAGGATGGTGGCGGTGAAGGACCGGGTACCGGCGTGACCCTGTCCCGGGAACGCTCCTTCATGGTCATGCCGGCCGCCCTGAACAACCCGGGCTTCCAGCAGTCCGCGTCCGATGCCATGATCCGTGACATCATCCTGTCCGGGCGCAAGGTGGGCGGCATGCCCTCTTTCAAGAGTAAGCTGTCCGATGAGGAGATAGCCCACGTGGTGGCTTATGTGCGCACCCTGCAGCCGCCAAAACAGAAGCAGGGCATGGAAGAATGGCGCGGCAAGCCGGCCTACATCATGGAATCTCCCTATGATTTCGATACCACGGTGGAGAACGTGAAGCAGGCCCTCACCGGCGCAAATTTCCGCATCTTCCCGCCGCGCTACCTGGAGCAGGGCCTGACGGATGAATTCAGCGTGAACACCCGCCAGATCAGCATCCGCTTCTGCAACTTCAAGGAGCTGTACCACCTGCTCAACATCGATCCGCGCCTGGGCACGGTGCTGCCCTGCCGCATCAATGTCATCGAGCGGGACGGCAAGGTGCTGGTGATTTCCGCCAACGTGGCCCAACTGGCCACCCTGTTCAATAACCAGGAGCTTTCCGAGGTGGGTGTGCTCATGGAGGAAATCATCCTTTCCGTCATGGAGGAGGCAACCCTGTGAAAAAGCTGCTTGTGATACTGCTGCTCCTGCTGGCGGGCGTTGCTTCCGGCGCCGGGCAGACCCTGGTCATGGTGCGCAGCCCCGCCAAGGCCAGCCATGTCATGGACGTGCTCGGGGAAACCATCCTGGAATACGGTTACCAGGTGGCTCATGTCCAGCGTTGCGATGGCGGCATGGCGGAGTTCCATTACAAGTCCGATTTCTACCGCGTGGTGTTTTTCGGCAAGGTGGAGGAGGTCCGTGAAGTGCTCAGGCGCCATCCCGAGATGTCGCCTTACCTGCCCCTGAAGATCGCCGTGGTGGCGGAGGACAAGGACACGGTGCTGGCCGCCGTGGATCCCCGCGCCCTGGCGCCCATGTTTCCCGATGATCCTGCACTGCAGGTACTGATGGCCCGCTGGTACAACGACATCAATGCCATGCTGGAAGAGATGCGCGAGCTGAAACAGTCCAAATGAGCGAGCATTACACCGAAGAGGGCGTGGAGCGCATACGCCTTGCTGAATTCACCGAGAAGGCCTACCTGGACTATTCCATGTATGTCATTCTCGACCGGGCCCTGCCGCATATTGGCGACGGACTCAAACCCGTGCAGCGGCGCATCGTGTACGCCATGTCCGAGCTGGGCCTGTCGGCGGCCAGCAAGCACAAGAAATCCGCGCGCACCGTGGGCGACGTGCTGGGCAAGTTTCATCCCCATGGTGATACGGCCTGCTACGAGGCCATGGTGCTCATGGCCCAGTCCTTTTCCTACCGTTATCCCCTCATCGACGGCCAGGGCAACTGGGGGTCGCCGGATGATCCCAAGTCCTTTGCCGCCATGCGTTACACCGAGGCACGCCTGACGCCCTATGCCAGGGTATTGCTGGCGGAACTGGGGCAGGGAACCGTGGAATGGGTGCCCAACTTCGATGGCACCATGAAGGAACCCAGCCTGTTGCCGGCGCGTCTGCCCAACGTGTTGCTGAATGGCGCCACGGGTATCGCCGTGGGCATGGCAACGGATATTCCGCCACACAACCTGCGGGAGGTGGTGAGCGCCTGCATCCGGCTCATTGAGGCGCCCAGGGCCACTCTTGAAGAACTGTGCGAGCATGTGCCCGGTCCGGATTTTCCCACCGAAGCGGAAATCATCACTCCCGGAACGGAGTTGCTGAAGATCTATGAAACGGGGCGGGGCAGCATCAAGGCCCGCGCCCGCTGGGAAAAGGAAGATGGCAACGTGGTGATCAGCGCCTTGCCCTATCAGGTTTCCGGCGCTCGGATTCTGGAACAGATTGCCAGCCAGATGCGCGCCAAGAAACTGCCCTGGATAGAGGATCTGCGCGACGAGTCCGATCACGAGAATCCCACCCGCCTGGTCATTGTTCCACGTTCCAACCGGGTGGATCTGGAGCGTCTCATGTCCCATCTGTTCGCCACAACGGATCTGGAACGCAGCTACCGGGTGAACCTGAACCTCATCGGCCTGGACGGCCGCCCCCGGGTGAAGAACCTGCGCGAGATCCTGGTGGAATGGCTGGAGTTCCGTTTCGCCACTGTGCGCCGGCGGTTGCAGCACCGCCTGAACAAGGTGCTGGACCGCCTGCACCTGTTGGAAGGCCTGCTTGTCGCCTTCCTCAATATCGACGAAGTCATCCACATCATCCGCACCGAGGACGAGCCCAGGCCCGTGCTCATGGCCCGTTTCGATCTCACCGAGATTCAGGCGGACTATGTGCTGGACACCAAGCTGCGCCAGTTGGCGCGCCTGGAGGAGATGAAGATCCGCGCCGAGCAGGAGGAACTGGCAAGGGAAAGGGATCAACTGGAAAAGACCCTGGGTTCGAAGCAACGTATGAAGACCTTGGTGCGCAAGGAGTTGCAGGCGGATGCCGAGGAATACGGTGACGAGCGTCGTTCACCGCTGGTGGAGCGTGAAGCCGCCAGCGCCATGGATGAATCCGAGTTGGTTCCCAGTGAACCCGTGACCGTGGTGCTCTCGGAAAAAGGCTGGGTGCGCGCCGCCAAGGGGCACGAGATCGATCCGGCGGGCCTGAACTACAAGGCAGGGGATGGCTTCCGCGATGCCGTGCGCCTGCGCAGCAACCAGCCGGTCATCTTCCTCGATTCCACCGGGCGCAGTTATTCCCTCATGGCCCACACCCTGCCATCGGCCCGCGGACAGGGTGAGCCTCTGACGGGACGCTTCTCGCCGCCGGATGGTGCCATGTTCGTGGCTGCCCTTGGGGGTGACCCCGGGCAGCGCTGGCTGCTGGCCTCGGATGCCGGCTATGGTTTCATTACCCAGGCGAAGAATCTGCTGGCCAATACCAAAAAGGGGAAATCCGTTCTCACCCTGCCCAAGGGCGCCCGGGTGCTCAAGGCCCGGCCCGTGACCGATGCGCATACGGACCGGGTCGTGGCGGTAACCAGCGAAGGCCGCATGCTGGTCATACCGCTGAGCGACCTGCCCGAGATGGCCCGGGGCAAGGGCAACAAGATCATCGGCATTCCCGGCAAGCGCGTGGCCGAGAGGGAGGAATACGTGGTGGATATGCTGGTGGTGCCCGAGGGCGGCAAGGTGAAGCTGCTTTCCGGCAAGCGCCATCTCAATCTCAAGGCGGCGGATCTCAACGCCTACGAAGGCGAGCGGGGACGCCGGGGTAACAAGCTGCCCCGGGGCTTCCAGAAAGTTGATGGCCTCGAACTCCTGTGGTAGCGGCGTGTAATGCCGCTCCTACGGTACTGGAAATGTGGCATAATACCGGGCTTGATGAACTCCAATCTCGTGGAGAAATGATCCAATGAATTTTTTTATCAATGACGCTTGGGCCGAAGCAGCTCCCGCTGCCGCGGCAGCCGGTCCCAACGGTCTGGCTGGCCTGATCTTCCCCATCGGCCTGATCCTCATCCTCTATTTTTTCATGATTCGCCCCCAGGTGAAGCGCCAGAAGGCCCACCGTGCCCTGGTGGAAAGTCTGAAAAAGGGTGACGAGGTGCAGACCATGGGTGGCCTCATGGGCAAGATCACCGACGTGGGTGAGAATTTCGTAAAGGTGGAAGTCGCCGATGGCATGGAAGTCACCGTGCGCCGTTCCGCGGTGGAGGCGGTCATGCCCAAGGGCACCCTCAAGGAACTTTGAGCCGGGCTTTTCTTCTTACCTCTTGTCACCAACCAAATAATCACAATTCCTAGACATGCTGAACCAATACCCCTTGTGGAAAAACCTCCTGGTTGTCTTTGTGCTGGCAATCGGTCTCTTTTATGCCTTGCCCAATATCTACAGCCAGGATCCGGCCATTGCCGTGTCCGGCGTGCGCGGAGCGGTGGTGGACCAGGCGGTCAAGGACAAAGTGAGAGAGGCCCTGGAAAAAGCCGGTGTGCCGGTAAAGGAGATAGAGGACAAGGGCGCCAGCCTGCTGATTCATTTCCCCAGCACCACGGACCAGCAGGAGGCCCAGCGTGTCATTGCCGAGGTGCTGCCCGAAAGTGTTTCCTACGCCCTGACCACGGCGGCCAACGTGCCTGACTGGCTCATCGGCATGGGCGGCCAGCCCATGAACCTTGGCCTGGATCTGCGTGGCGGCATCCATGTGCTCATTGACGTTGACATGGACGCGGCCATCAAGGACAAGGTGGAGGCCTATACCGGCGACGTGCGTTCCACCTTGCGCGGCAACAAGCTGCGTTATCTCACGGTGAAGGCCGATGCCCTGGGCATAGACGTCAAGTTCAAGGATGCGGCCACCCGAGACAAGGCCGAGGAAGTGCTGGGCAACGAGTTCCGCAACCTGGGGGTGGAAACCCGGGATGCCGATGGCGCTTATTATGTTCGCCTGACCCTGCCGCCGGCCGAGATTCGCGCCATCAAGAAATTCGCCCTGCAACAGAACATCACCACCATCCGTAACCGGGTCAATGCCCTGGGCGTGGCCGAGCCCCTGGTGCAGCAACAGGGTGACCGCCGCATCGTGGTGGAACTGCCCGGCGTGCAGGACCCCACCCAGGTGAAGAACATCCTGGGCGCCACCGCCACCCTGGAATACCGCCTGGTGGATACGGAGCACGACGCCCTGGACGCCAGGAACTCCGGCAAGATTCCTCCCGGTTCGCGTCTGTACACCGTGCGCGAGGATGGCCGGCCCATCCTGCTGAAGAAGCGGGTCATCGTTACCGGTAACCAGATCACTGACGCCGGTTCCGGCTTTGACCAGCGCACGGGCAGCCCCATGGTTACCGTGAACCTGGACAGCAAGGGCGCGCGGCGCATGCGCAACGTGACCATCGACAACGTGGGCAAGCCCATGGCCGTGGTGTTCAAGGAAAACCGTGTCGTGGGGCGGGATGCCGAGGGCAAGCCCATCAAGCGTCTGGTGGAAGATGTCATCAGCGTGGCCAACATTCTCGAACCCCTGGGCGCGCGCTTCCAGACCACTGGCCTGGACAGCCCCCAGGAAGCCCACGAACTGGCCCTGCTGCTGCGCGCCGGCGCCCTGGCCGCGCCCATCGACATCGTCGAGGAGCGTACCATTGGCCCCAGCCTGGGGCAGGAAAACATCGACCAGGGGCTCAACTCCGTGCTGATCGGCTTGCTGGCGGTGATGGTGTTCATGGTCATCTACTACAAGGTCTTCGGCCTGTTTGCCAACGCGGCCTTGCTGGCCAACCTGGTGCTCATCGTGGCCATTCTCTCCCTGTTACAGGCTACCCTGACCCTGCCTGGCATCGCGGGCATCGTACTGACCGTGGGCATGGCGGTTGACGCCAACGTGCTCATCTACGAGCGTATTCGCGAGGAGCTGCGGGTAGGCAGCACGCCCCAGGCGGCCATCCATGCCGGTTATGAAAAGGCCTTCAGCACCATCATGGACGCCAACGTCACCACCCTCATCGCCGCCATTGTGCTGTTTTCCATCGGCAGCGGCCCGGTGAAGGGCTTTGCCGTGACCCTGGCCATCGGCATCGTGACCTCCATGTTCACTTCCATCGTGGGAACCCGCGCCCTGGCCAACCTGGTGTATGGCGGCAAGCGCGTGAAGAAACTGGCCATCTGAATTCGGTAAGCATCCATGAGAACCCTGACTTCGAATCTGCATTTCAACTTCATGGGCAAGCGCAAGCTGGCCATGGCGTTTTCCATTGCCCTGGTGGTTATTTCCCTGGCGTCCCTGCTTACCCGGGGGCTGGTGTTCGGCATCGACTTCACGGGCGGCACCTTGATCGAGGTGGGCTACAGCGAAGATGCCGATCTGGAAGCCGTGCGCGGCGCCCTGGCCGCCAATGGCTTTGCCGAGGCCCAGGTACAGCAGTTCGGCACACCCCGTGATGTGCTCATCCGCCTGGCTCCCCGTGAAGGCGTGAAGAGCTCCGAACTGAGCGACAAGGTGTTCGGCATTCTCAGCAAGCAGTCTCCCGGCAAGGTGGAGTTGCGCCGGGTGGAGTTCGTCGGTCCCCAGGTGGGTGATGAACTCACCGAGGACGGCGCTCTGGCGGTGCTGGTCGCCCTTATTGCCATTCTCATGTACGTGGCGGTGCGCTTCGAATGGCGTTTCGCCGTGGGCTCCGTCATCGCCCTGGTGCATGACGTGACCATTACCCTGGGTTTCTTCTCCCTCTTTCAGATGGAATTCGATCTCACGGTGCTGGCGGCGGTGCTGGCGGTCATCGGTTACTCACTGAACGATACCATCGTGGTCTTCGACCGCATCCGGGAGAACTTCCGCAAGATCCGCAAGGGCGACTCCGAGGAAATCATCAACACTTCCCTGAACCAGACCCTGGCGCGTACCATCGTCACTTCCCTGACCACCCTGATTGTGCTCATCGCCCTGTTCATCCTGGGTGGCGAGATCATCCACAACTTCTCCCTGGCGCTGATTCTCGGCGTGGTGGTGGGCACCTATTCCTCCATCTATGTCGCCAGTAGCGCCGTACTCATGTTGGGTGTGAGCAAGGCGGATCTCATGCCGGTGCAGAAGGAAGGCGTCATCGACGACATGCCATGAGGCGGTGTTTTCCGCCTGGCTTCGGTGGTTTTCGCCCGCGGGCGGGCGGCTTCCCGGGTTGCGGACGGAATAACGGCTGAAGCTACCAGGGACGCGGTTCCGTCAATGGTGCGGATCGGGTGCGGATGGCCCGCTGCTCTTCCAGCATGAACTGGTTGCGCATCAGGTAGGCGGGGTTGCCTTCCGCCTGTTCCAGCCATTGTTCCATGAGCCCCATGACGCCCCTGCCGGCCTTTTCAGCTTCCGTTCCCCGCATCTCCTGGTTGCTCTCTTCCGTGGCGTTGGCATCGGGCTGATTGCCCTGCTGGTCGAATTCTTCCACGGCGCCCTGATCCTTGCCGGCGTCTTCGGCGTCGAAGGTTTCCGTTTCGGTGGCTGCCGGTCCGGGGCGGCGCGGCGGGGGCGTCTGCTCACCCGGCGGGGGCGGGGCAGGGGGGCGGTTTTCTTCTCCAGCGGCCTTGTCTCCACGAGACTGTTCCTCCTCTGTCTTGCCACGGGCTTCCTGTTCCCTGTCCTGGCCCTCGTCGCCTTGTTGTTCCTTTTCAGCCTCGCTGCCGGCCGGTTCTTCCCGGGCCTCCTGCTCCTCGGGCTGCTTCCCCTTGTCTTCCTGCTCACCCGGCTGTTGGTTCTTGCCGGTTTTCTCTTGCGGATTCCGTTCCTCGCCGCCAGCCTGATCCTGCTGATCCGACTCTTCCTCCCCGCTGTTGTCCTGCTGTTCCTCGGCCTGTCGGTCGCCGGGCGATGGTTGTTCCTGTTCCGGGGTTTCCTGTCCGGCATCCCGGGGTTGTTCCTTTTCCTGCTCACCGGAAGCGCGGTCCTGGTCTTGTGAATCCTGCTCCCCGCTGTCCTGCCGGTCTTCGGACGGCTGCTGCCCGGTTGAGGATTGTTCTTCCGGTTGCTGGTCACCCGATGACTGCTGCTGGTCGGATTCCCGGTTGCCGGAGGACTGTTGTTGATCCGACTCCTGATCTCCGGAGGATTGTTGTTCCTCGGATTCCTGATTGCCGGATGACTGCTGTTGATCCGACTCCTGGTTCCCGGATGACTGCTGCTGTTCGGATTCCTGGTCGCCGGAGGACTGCTGTTCCTCGGATTCCTGGTCCCCGGATGATTGCTGTTCCTCGGATTCCTGCTCGCTGGAGGACTGTTGTTCCTCGGACTCCTGTTCTTCGGGTTCCTGCTTTTCTTTTTCCTGCTGTTCCGATTGTTTCTGTTTCTCCTGTTCCTGCTGCTGCCGCGCTTCCTTTTCCTTGCGCTGTTGCTCGGCTTCCGCGGCAAGCGCGATGACCAGGGAAAGGTTGTAGCGGGCGTCGGCATGATCGGGCTGGTTCTTCAGTACCTGCCGGTAGCTGTCGGCGGCCTCCTGCAGGTGGTTCAGATGGAACAGGCAGTTGCCCAGGTTGTACCGGGCTTCGTCCCGCAATTCCCGGTCCTTCACTTCGGCAAAGCGTTGCGCCGCTTCTTCGTAACGGCCGGCCCGGTACAGGGCAACCCCCTGGCGGAAGGGATCCGGGTAGTTTTCCGCGGCTTCCTCGTATTTGCCTGCCTGGTAGGCTTCTACGGCCTGAAGCTCGCGGTTCTTGAACCAGTCTGCCTGAATCGTGGTGGACGCCAGCAGGAGAGGAAGCAGAAGCAGGCTCCGGGTCTTCATGACAACCTCCGGGAAAAACGGTTGCCGCGCCCGAAAAGGTAGAGCACCAGGAAGATCACCGGGAACAGGAACAGGTAGAAACGCTCGTTCCACATCCGGGTGGGCATTTCTTCCAGTTGCTGTTGCTCGGCATCGGCAAGAATCCGCTCCAGCAGCCTGCGGGTGTCGTCTTCCCGGTAGTCCGCCAGCTGGTACAGGCCGCCGCCATGTTCCGCCAGTTTCCTTAGCTGTTCCACGTTGAGACGGGACACGGGGGTACGGATGCCGCGGGGAAGATAGCGCTCCGGCACCAGGCCGCCCCCGTCCGTGCCCAGGGCCAGGATGTGCAGATGGATGTTCTTCGCCCGCAGCGCGTCCACCTTTTCCAGCAATCCGGATTCGTCGAAATCGCCATCCGTGACCAGCAGGATGTGCCGGGCCAGTGGCTTGTCGTCACCATGCAGCAGCAGGCTGGCCTTGTCCAGGGCATTGCCCAGGCGGCTGCCAGGCAGGCTTACCAGATCCGTGGACAGACTGGGCAGGGTGCGCCGCAGGCTTTCCATGTCCTCGGTGACGGGAGAGACCACATGTGACACCGTGGCAAAGGCTACCAGGCCCATGCGCAGGCCGGGGTTCAGGCGCAGCAGATCCTGGATTTCCTGCTTGGCCCGGGCCAGGCGGGAAGGACGCACGTCCCTGATGTTCATTGAGGCGGAAATGTCCAGCAGCACGACCAGTTCGGCGGCAGGACGAAAGGCGTTGATGCGCTCGTAGTCCCAGCGCGGCCCGGCCATGGCCAGTACCATGAGCAGCCAGGCAAGGCTCCAGGCCACCAGCACCGGGGTGCTGTCGGGCGTCCGGCCATGCACCTCGCCCGTTAGCCAGGGCAGCAACTGTTCATCTGCGTACAGGGCTTCCCGGCCGCGGCGCCGCACCGTGCGGCTGTAGCGTAGCCACAGCCACACCAAGGGGATGGTCAACAGGGCCAGAAGCCACAGGGGCTGGGCGAAATGGAAGCCGCTCTCAGGCATGGCGGCCTCCGGCAGGTCTTCTCATGCGCGCGCCGGGGAACAGGCCCAAAAGCAGCAGGGCCAGCAGAGCCAGCCCCAGGGGCCAACGGTACAGGGGCTGGGGCACGTAAACGGTGCGGGATTCGGCGCGGGTCTTTTCCAGCTCGTTGATGCGCATGGAAATCTTTTCCAGGGCGTCGGTGTCGCTGGCGCGGAAGTAGGAGCCGCCGGTGGCTTCGGCGATCTGGCGCATGAGGCTTTCATCGAAGCCCAGGTCCGTGCGCGTCACCAGCCGGCCTTCCTCGATGATGGGCACTTCCTTGCGGTGGCTGCCCACGCCGATAGTGTAGATACGCACGCCTTCGGCGGCCGCCAGCCGGGCGGCTTCCAGAGGGGGGATGGTGCCGGCGGTGTTCTCGCCGTCGGCCACCAGGATGAGCACCCGGGAGCCTTCGGGACGTTCGCGCAGTTTCTTGATGCCCAGGCCAATGGCGTCACCCATGGCTGTGCCGTCACCGGCAATGCGTGGCACCAGGTTGTCCAGCAGTTCGCGCACGGCGTGGCGGTCCAGAGTGAGGGGTGAGAGTACAAAGGCCTGGTTGCCGAAGATGATCAGCCCCACGCGGTCATTTTCCCGCTGCTCCAGGAAACGGCCCATGACGCCCTTCACCACCTGGATGCGGCTCACCTGTTGCCCCTGCACGCTGAAGTCCAGGGCTTCCATGGAATGGGAAGCATCCACCGCCAGCAACAGGTCATAGCCTTCCATGCGTTCCTGGGTATAGGGCTGTAGCCACTGGGGGCGCATGAGAGCGAAGGTCAGGCCCAGCCACAGGAGCAGGATGAGCAGCCGGTACAGGCGGGAGCCGGCGCTGTCACCGGGCCGGCTGGCGCTGAAAGCCTGTTGCAACTGCACCAGGTTGGGATGCAGCAGGGTGGTATGGCGCTGGCGTTGGTCCTGATCGATCTCGGTGGAGTTGCGCCGCCACAGCCATTGCACGGCAGGCAACAGCAGCAGGAAGATCATCCAGGGCCAGTGAAACTGCATCATGACTGGAGTTTCCTGTCGTATCTGGCCCAGGCCAGGGCGGCCTGGATGAGGTTGAGCACGTCTTCCCGGGTAACGGGAAACTGCCCCGGCGGCGCATAGGGCGCCTTGACCAGAAGCTTACCCTTGTCCGTCCAGGGAAAATCCCCGGGATCCTGTGCTTCCAGCCAGCGCAGCCAGTCGTCGTCCACCAGGCCGGCTGCCTGCTCTCGCCCCAGGCGGGCGACGGCGATACGCCGCAGCAGTTCGGACAGTTCCCGCACGCTCTGTTCCGGGGCCAGTTGGCGGGACAGGCGGCGCAGGGCCAGCAACTGGTTGCGGGCGTCCCGGTGCCAGGTGCCGGGAGGATAGGCGATGAGGTTGCGCAGACCCCAGCCGATGAGCAGAAGCAGCAACAGCCCGGCAACAGCCAGCAGCCACCAACCGGGTGCGGGTGGCCACCAGGAGGCCTGGTCCATTTGCCATTCATGGATGTCGCGCATGCGCGCCAGCAGATCCGGGCTCACAGCCAGGCCCTCATGCGCAGGCGGCGTTCCAGGCCCTGCATCAGGGCCTTGTGCACGTCTTCATTGGTGGTCACGGGAATCACCGCGATGCCCAGGCCGGCAGCCATCTGCCGCAGCCGGGCGCGGCGTTCTTTCCAGGCTTGGCTGTAGGCCGCACGGGCCTTTTCGTCCGAGGTGTTCACGCGCAGCAGTTCGCCGCCGGGATCACGGAACAGCACCTCGCCCATGTCCGGCAGCGCCTTGTCGGCAGGATCGTCCACGGGCACCAGAACCACGGAATGATGCTGGCAGAGCTGGGACAAGGCTTTTTTCAGATCCGGCCAGGGACGGTTGAAATCGGCGATGACGAATACCAGGCCGCCGGTGCCGATGCCCCGGCTGGCCTTGCGCAGGATGTCCGGCAACTGTTCTTCCCTGGGGCCGCTGGCCTCCACCGGGTCCGTGGTCAGGGCGTGCAGCAGACGCCACAGGGCGCGCCTGTCCTTGGTGGCCCGGAACCACTGGTTTTCCTGGTGGGCGTCGGCGAACAGCAGGCCGCCCACCCGGTCGTGCTGGTGATTGGCCGCCCAGCCGAGCAGGGCGGCGGCTCGGGCCGCCTGGATGGACTTGAAGGTGCCCCGGGTGCCGAAGTTCATGTGTGAACCCTTGTCCACGCAAAGCATGACGCTGCGCTCGCGCTCCTCGCGAAACACCTTGAGATGGGGGTCGCCGGTGCGCGCCGTGACTTTCCAGTCCATGTTGCGGATGTCGTCGCCTTCCTGGTACTCGCGCACTTCCTCGAAATTCAGGCCCTGACCGCGGAACACGGAGGCATACAGGCCGGCAAAAGAGGAATTGACCAGGTGATGGGAAGCCATGCCCAGGGCGTGGGCCTGGTGACGCAGTTCCAGCAGGTCGTCCAGAACGGGCTTCAGGCTCATGGCCGCGCCTCAGGGGATGGCGACCAGGGAGAGCAGGCGCTGGATCAGGTCGTCCGTGGTGACGCCCTCGGCTTCCGCTTCGAAGCTCAGCAGTACGCGATGGCGCAGGATGTCCGGCGCAATGGCCTGGATGTGACCGGGGGAGACGAAGTCCTCGCCCTCCAGCCAGGCCTTGACGCGGGCGCAACGCGCCAGGGCCAGGGTGGCCCGGGGAGAGGCGCCGAAGCGGCACCAGCGCGCCAGTTCTTCATCATAGGCGGCGGGATTGCGCGTGGCTTGCACCAAGTCCACGATGTACTGGTTGAGCTTGGGATCCATGAACACCTCGGCCGCGGCGCGGCGCATGGCGAACAGGGTCTCCTGGGGCAGGGGTTTGGGAGGCGTGGTTTCCCTTTCCTGCTGGCGGTTGTGATCCAGTTCCAGAATTTCCAGCTCTTCGGCGTGACTTGGATAGTCCACCACCACCTGCATGAGAAAACGGTCCAGTTGTGCTTCAGGCAGTTGATAGGTGCCTTCCTGCTCCACGGGATTCTGGGTGGCCAGCACCATGAACAGTTCGGGCAGGGGATAGGTGTTCTGACCCACGGTGATCTGGCGTTCGCCCATGGCTTCCAGCAGGGCGGCCTGCACCTTCGCCGGGGCGCGGTTTACCTCATCGGCGAGGAGGATGTTGTGGAACAGGGGGCCGGGACGGAATTCGAACTCGGCCTTTTCATGGCGGTAGATATCCGTGCCCACCAGGTCGGAAGGCAGCAGGTCCGGGGTGAACTGCACCCGGTGGAAATCGCCTTCCAGGGCTTCGGAAAGGGCGTTGACAGCCGTGGTCTTGGCCAGGCCGGGCATGCCTTCCACCAGCAGGTGGCCGTCAGCCAGCAGGCAGATGAGCATGCCGTCAATGAGGTTCTTCTGGCCGATCACCTTGGAGGCCATGTGATTGCGGACGGAATCGAGTTCCCTGGGAGTCATACTGCGTTACGGCGTGATGGGTGACTGGAATTTTTATCCTGCGCCTTTTTTTCCCGGGACGCAACACCGGCTTCCGCCGTAGGGGGCAACCTGAATAGACAGCCTGATTCCGTATGGGACGATGAAGCCCTGTCATGAGGCACCGTGACGCCCATCCGCGGGGAGGAGAGCGTCTTATCGTGCTGGTGGGACGGTGGCTATCCGGCGGACTGGGGCTGGAGCTGGCGTTCCATGCTTTGCAGTTGATGGAAGGGGACGGGGCGGCTGAACAGATAGCCCTGGAAGTGGTTGCAACCTTTTTGCTTGAGGAAGGTCAGCGCTTCATGCGTTTCGACGCCTTCGGCGATGGTTTCCAGGCCCATGTGTCTGGCCATGATGATGATGGTTTCCACCAGGATGGCGTCGTTGGATGCCTGTGCGATATCGTCCACGAAAGAGCGGTCGATTTTCAGGGTTTCGATGGGCAATCGTTTGAGATGGGCCAGGGAGGACTGGCCGGTGCCGAAATCGTCGATGGCGAAACTCACTCCGAGCGACCTGATGGATTCCATGCGTTCTATGGTCTGATCTATGTCGTCCATCACCGTGCTTTCTGTGATTTCCAGGTGTAGGAGTCGGGGATCGATTCCATATTGCCGGATGATTTCCTTCACCCGTTCCACGAAACCGGGTTCATGGAACTGCTTGGGGCTGATGTTTACGGATATCGCCAGGGGCGTGGATCGGGACAGTTCGAGAATGTGCTCACATGCCATGCACAGAACCTGATCGCCCAGTTGATAGATGAGACCGGTTTCCTCCGCGATTCCGATGAATTCCACCGGGCTGATGGTGCCCCGTTGCGGATCTTGCCAGCGAACCAGGGCTTCAGCGCCTATCATGCGTCCCCGGGAATCCACCTGTGGTTGGTAATGGAGTGTCAACTGACCCTGTTCCAGAGCCCGTCGCAATCCTTTTTCGGTTTGCAGCCGGTGATCCAGGGCCTCCTGCATGGCGGGTTGGAAGAAGCGGAAACGATCACGCCCCTCCTCCTTGGCGCGGTACATGGCCACGTCCGCGCGCTGCAGCAGATCACCCGGGCCGCTTTCATCCAGAGGAAAGAGGACAATGCCGATACTGGCGGTAACATGCAGGGTATGGCCATTGACCTGGAATGGATCCTTGAACAGTCCCTGGATTTCCGTGGCGATCCGTTGCGCGTTGTGAAGCGCCGTGCTGCTTTGCCGGCCGATTTCCGACAGCAGGAGCACGAACTCGTCGCCACCGAGACGGACTGCCATGTCTTCCTTGCGCAGACGGAGGGTGATTCTCGCCGCCACCTGGGTGAGCAGCCTGTCACCCAGCGCGTGCCCCAGGGAGTCGTTGACATTCTTGAAATTGTCCAGATCCAGAAACAGCAGGGCGCCAAAATAGCCGTGGCGACGGGAACGGGATATTTCCTGATCCAGCTGCGTGAACAGCATGCGGCGATTGGGTAATTGTGTCAGCTCGTCAACAAGAGCCTGGCGTCGCATGGTGGCTTCGGCGATGCTCTTGTCATGCTGCATGGCCAGGGCGTCCGTGATGATGCTGTTCAAGCGGTGGGCGGCCTGGATTACCAGGATGGCGAAGAAAATGAGCATTCCGGCCATCAGGTCTCCCATTCCCGTGTCCAGGCGGAAGAACGACCAGCTCAGGGGGATGGTGGAAACCAGCAGAAAGATGGAAATCGCGGGAAAATAGGCGGACAGGGTAGTGACTGCGCCCGCGGCCATGCCGGCGATCACGAAAGTCAGAAACAACTGGTGTGGCATGGATTCCGGCGCGAACAGAAAAATACCCGCCGCTGCCCATTGCAGGGCGGAAAACAGCGCCCCCAAGACCACCTGGTGGCACCAGTAGTGGAGATCTTCCGGGCGTTGGGTGGAAGCCTTGAAGCGGCGTTGTTGCCACAAGCGGAAGGCCGAGACCGAGAATACGGCCAGCAACCAGAGCAGCAGCACCCGGTGATCGATGACTTCCCACTGGGTGATGACCAGCAGGATGCTGATGGCGAGTATGGCCTTCAGGGAATAGGTGATGGATGAAAATACCAGGCGGAGCTGACCGTAGGTCTTCTCGGTCTGCCAGTCTGGAGATTCTCTGCCGCGGGTTTGCTGATTCTGCATGCATCCGGTATCGGCGGGCCGCGTCAAATATTAATCTTCCGCGACGACAATCTCGTGATCCACTGATGAAGCCAGGTAAGTGGGATCAGGAAATTCGCAACCCGGGATGTCCGGAGGCTGGAATTCGGGAGCAGTGGCGGTTCGAAAGGCTGTCGGCTTTCCCCGGGTGGGACACGGGCGGATGAGCGAGGCAAGGGGCAGTTAAAATGATGTTGATAAATCTGGTCCAATTGGTAAACTACGCGGCTTGATTTTTCCGGAACCCCGATGTATCGGGATTCAAGGCAGGAGAAGAAAATGCGTCAACCACTGGTGGCTGGAAACTGGAAGATGAATGGCTCGCTGGCGAGCGTCAGGGAGCTGCTGGCAGGCCTGAAAGCGGGCATTGATGATGTCAGGGTGGCCGAGGTTGCCGTCTGTCCTCCCGCCGTGTTCATCCCGGAAGCGCAGGCGCAACTGGAAGGTACGTCCATCGCCTGGGGCGGCCAGGATCTGTCCGTGCATGAGTCCGGCGCCTACACCGGCGAAATCGCTGGTTCCATGCTCAGCGACTTCGGCTGCAAGTATGTGATCATCGGTCACTCCGAGCGTCGCACCTATCACGGTGAGACCGATCAACTGGTGGCGGAGAAGTTCACCGCCGCCCGCAAGGCTGGCCTGGTGCCTCTGTTCTGCATCGGCGAGACCCAGGAAGAACGCGAGAGTGGCGTCACCGAGGAAGTGGTGGCCCGTCAGATCGACGCGGTGATCGAACATTGCGGCGTGGACATGCTGGGCGAGGGCGTCATTGCCTACGAACCCGTCTGGGCCATCGGTACCGGCCTGACGGCTACCCCGGAGCAGGCCCAGGAAGTGCATGCCTTCATTCGCCAGCGCATTGCCCAGAGCAGCGCCGAAGTGGCCGAAGGTCTGCGAATTCTCTACGGCGGCAGTATGAAGCCCGGCAACGCGGCGGAACTGCTGGCCAAGCCGGACATCGACGGCGGCCTCATCGGCGGCGCCTCCCTGAAGGCGGAAGATTTTCTTGGCATCTGCACGGCTGCCAACGATTGAGAAGATTGAGAGACGATAGTCAATGCATACGATTCTGGTAATGGTTCATCTGTTTCTGTCCATCGGGCTCATCGGCCTGATACTGATTCAGCATGGCAAGGGCGCGGACGCCGGTGCCGCTTTCGGCAGTGGCGCTTCAGCCACGGTGTTCGGCGCTCGGGGGTCGGCGAACTTTCTCAGCCGCACTACCGGCATCCTGGCCCTGCTGTTCTTCATTACCAGCCTGACCCTGGCCTGGATGGCGCTGAACACGGCGCGTGAATCCGGCCTCATGGTGGATGTTCCCACGGAACAGGCCCAGGAGATTCCGCCGGCCCAGAGCGACATGCCGGTGGTGCCCGCCGGGAACGCGACTTCCGATGTGCCCGTTGTGCCCGAGGAAAAAGCGGACAGCGCGCCTGATGTTCCTATTGTGGAAACGCCGGCACCTGCCGTGGAAGCCGGCGCGACCGGAGAGCCCGCCAAGTCCGAATGAGGCTTGGTGGCAACGAGTTTATGCCGAAGTGGTGGAATTGGTAGACACGCTATCTTGAGGGGGTAGTGGCGCAAGCCGTGCCGGTTCAAGTCCGGCCTTCGGCACCATCTTTGAACAGTATCCGGGAGACCGGATACTGTTTTTTTTGTGGATGTGACAGGGGTATTATTTATCCTTGTAATTCAATAACTTGAGAAATGTCATAAATTTGACCTGAAGGGCGGGCTGAAATAAACTACCGGCTGGTGTGCGACAAGTAGAAAAAGACCGGGGGGGCTGCTTCCAAGTGCTGGAAAACTATCTGCCAATTCTGATATTCATCGTCATCGGCCTGTTCGTTGGCATTGCCGCAATGGGAGCAGGTTTCATTCTTTCCCCCCGCAATCCGGACGAAGAGAAGGGCTCCCGCTACGAATGCGGTTTCGAAGCCTTTGAAGACGCGCGCATGAAGTTCGATGTGCGTTTCTACCTGGTGGCCATCCTGTTTATCCTGTTCGACCTGGAGATCGCCTTCTTCTTTCCATGGGCGGTGGTGCTGGACCAGATCGGCCCCACGGGATTCTGGGCCATGATGATCTTCCTGGGTATCCTGGTAGTCGGCTTCATCTACGAGTGGAAGAAAGGAGCGCTGGAATGGGAATAGAAGGCGTATTCGAGGAAGGTTTCGTCACCACCTCGCTGGATACCGTCATCAACTGGGCGCGTACGGGCTCCATGTGGCCCATGACTTTCGGTCTTGCCTGCTGCGCCGTGGAAATGATGCAGGCCGGCGCCTCGCGCTACGACCTGGACCGCTTTGGCATCATCTTCCGTCCCAGTCCCCGCCAGTCCGACGTGATGATCGTCGCCGGCACCCTGGTGAACAAGATGGCGCCCGCCCTGCGCAAGGTCTATGACCAGATGCCGGATCCCAAGTGGGTGATTTCCATGGGATCCTGCGCCAATGGTGGTGGTTACTACCACTATTCCTACGCCGTGGTGCGCGGCTGCGACCGGGTGGTGCCCGTGGACGTTTATGTGCCCGGCTGCCCGCCCACGGCGGAAGCCCTGCTGTACGGCATCGTGCAACTGCAGAATAAGATCAAGCGCACCAATACCATCGCGCGCACCAAGCCGGTTGAGGAAAACGCATGAGCCTGGAAGACCGCCTGGACGATCTGGAAGAAGCCTTCGAGGACTATCTGGAGGAAGACTTCCCCAATTGTAAGTGGGCCCGCGCGCTGGGCGAGATGACCCTTACCGTGCCCCGGGAACAACTGCTGCCGGTAATGGAGATCCTGCGCAGCAACAGCAACCTGAGTTTCGAGCAGTGCATCGACGTGTGCGGCGTGGATTATGCCGCCTACGGCCATTCGGAATGGAATGCCGAGGACGCCCCCAATACCGGCTTCAGCCGTGGCGCGGAGCGCGGGCCGGTTACGGATTTCCGGGCCGAGAGCCGCTTTGCCGTGGTCTATCACCTTTTGTCCCTGGCGCACAATGTCCGCCTGCGGGTGAAGGTCTTTCTGGATGCCGATCATCCGGTAGTGGATTCGGTCACCGGCATCTGGGCCAGTGCCAACTGGTTTGAGCGGGAGGCCTTCGATCTGTTTGGCATCCTGTTCACCGGTCATCCGGACCTGCGCCGTATTCTTACCGACTACGGTTTCATCGGGCATCCCTTCCGCAAGGATTTTCCCATGGTGGGGCAGGTGGAAATGCGCTACGACGAAGACAAGGGCAGGGTGGTCTATGAGCCTGTCACCGTTGAACAGCGCACCCTGGTGCCGCGGGTGGTGCGTCATGACTACCGATATGAGGAAGGCTGCGCCGTGGTGAGCGAGGAGGATCAGGAGCAGGCCGATGGCTGAGATTCGTAACTACACCCTGAACTTCGGCCCCCAGCATCCCGCCGCCCATGGCGTGCTGCGCCTGGTGCTGGAGATGGACGGCGAGGTGATCCAGCGCGCCGATCCTCACGTGGGCCTGCTGCACCGCGCCACGGAGAAACTGGCCGAGCACAAGCCCTTCAACCATTCCATTCCCTACATGGACCGTCTGGATTACGTGTCCATGATGTGTAACGAGCATGGCTACGTGGGCACCATAGAGAAACTGCTGGGCATCGAGGTGCCCGAGCGTGCCCAGTACATCCGGGTCATGTTCGATGAGATCACCCGCATCCTCAACCACCTCATGTGGCTGGGGGCCCATGCCCTGGACGTGGGGGCCATGACCGTGTTCCTGTACGCCTTCCGTGAACGGGAAGATCTCATGGATTGCTACGAGGCTGTATCCGGCGCGCGCATGCACGCAGCCTACTACCGGGTGGGCGGCGTGTACCGTGACCTGCCGGACCAGATGCCCCGCTACACCAGGGACCATCTGCGCAGCGAAAAGGATGTCAAGTACCGCAACCGCGCCCGGGAAGGTTCATTGCTGGACTTCATCGAGGACTTCACCGAGCGTTTCCCCGGCTACATCGACGAGTACGAGACCCTGCTCACGGACAACCGCATCTGGAAGCAGCGCCTGGTGGGCATTGGCGTGGTTACCCCCGAGCGGGCGCGGCAACTGGGTTTCACCGGCCCCATGATCCGCGGTTCCGGTATCGCCTGGGACCTGCGCAAGAAGCAACCCTACGCCGCTTACGACAAGGTGGATTTCGATATTCCCGTGGGCAGCAATGGCGATTCCTATGACCGCTATCTGGTGCGCGTGGAGGAAATGCGCCAGTCCAATCGCATCATCCGGCAGTGCGTGGACTGGCTGAAGAACAATCCCGGCCCGGTGATGGTGGGCGATCCCAAGGTGGCGCCGCCTCCCCGGGAAAAGATGAAGGACGACATGGAAGCGCTCATTCATCACTTCAAGCTGTTCACCGAGGGCTATACCGTGCCCGAGGGCGAGGCCTACTTCGCCGTGGAAGCACCCAAGGGCGAGTTTGGCTGCTACATCATTTCCGACGGTGCCAACAAGCCGTACCGACTGAAGATCCGCGCCCCCGGTTTCGCCCACATGGCGGCCATGGACGAGATGACCCGGGGGCACATGCTGGCGGACGTGGTGGCCGTGATCGGCACCATGGACGTTGTTTTTGGGGAGATTGACCGCTGATGAGTCTTCGTTGTGAGCCCTGGGCCCGTACCGACAAGCGGGAAGACAAGGAAAACCTGTTCTCGCCGGAGATACGCGCCGAGATCGACAAGTGGGTGGCCAAGTATCCCGCCGAGTGGAAGCAGTCCGCGGTGATGGCCGCCCTGCGCATCGTGCAGGACGATAACGGCGGCTACCTGACGCAGGAACTCATGGACAAGGTGGCGGACTACCTGGATATGCCGCCCATCGCCGTTTACGAGGTGGCCACCTTCTACTCCATGTACGAGCTGGAAAAGGTGGGCCGGCACAAGATCTGTGTGTGCACCAACGTGTCCTGCATGATCTGCGGATCGGAAAACATCGTCGAACATCTGGAGAAGCGCCTGGGCATCAAGATGGGCCAGACCACGGAAGACGGCCGTTTCACTCTCAAGGAAGTGGAATGCCTGGGGGCCTGCGGCGGCGCGCCCATGTTCCAGATCGGCAAGCAGTATTATGAGAACCTGACCCCGGAACTGGTGGATTCCATCCTGGACAGCCTGGAGCAAGACAATGGCGAATGAAGTCTGCCTGCGCACCCTGCACCTGGATCGTCCCTGGCTGTTGTCCAGCTATGAATCCGAGGGCGGCTACGAGGCCCTGCGCAAGATCCTCACGGAGAAGATCTCCCAGGAAGACATCATCGAGACGGTGAAGACCTCGGGCCTGCGTGGCCGGGGTGGCGCCGGTTTCCCCACGGGCCTGAAGTGGAGCTTCATCAACCGCAGCGCGCCCGGCGAGAAATACATCGTGTGCAACTCGGACGAGGGCGAGCCCGGCACCTTCAAGGACAGGGATATCCTGCGCTATAACCCTCACGCCCTCATCGAGGGCATGATCATTGCCGGTTATGCCATTGGCGGCACGGCGGGCTACAACTACATCCGCGGCGAATTCTGGGAGCCCTATGAACGTTTCGAGGCGGCCTTGCAGGAAGCGCGCGACGCGGGACTGCTGGGTGAGAACATCCTCGGCTCCGGCTTCAGCTTCGACATCCATGCTCATCTGGGCGGCGGCGCCTACGTCTGCGGCGAGGAAACCGCCCTGCTGGAATCCATCGAGGGCAAGAAGGGTCAGCCGCGCTTCAAACCGCCGTTCCCGGCCATGTTCGGCCTCTACGGGCGGCCCACCATCATCAACAACACCGAGTCCCTGGCCTCCATTCCGGACATCATCCGCCGGGGCGGCGAGTGGTTTCGCGACCTGGGGGTGGAGAACTCCGGCGGCTCCAAGCTGTTTTCCATCTCCGGCAACATCAACAATCCCGGGGTGTTCGAGATTCCCATGGGCACGCCTTTTTCCGAGTTGCTGGAAATGGCCGGCGGCATGAAGGACGGCTACAAGCTCAAGGCGGTGATTCCCGGCGGCTCCTCATCGCCGGTGCTGCCCGCGGACGTGATGATGGATCTGACCATGGATTATGACAGTATCGCCAAGGCCGGTTCCATGCTGGGTTCCGGGGCGGTGGTTGTCATCGACGACCAGCAGTGCATGGTGAAGCTGCTGGATCGCATCTCCTATTTCTATTACGAGGAATCCTGCGGCCAGTGCACCCCCTGCCGGGAAGGCACGGGCTGGATGCACCGGGTCATACACCGTATCGAGAACGGCCAGGGCCGGCCCGAGGACATGGATCTTCTGGACGATGTCACCAAGCGCATCATGGGGCGCACCATCTGCGCCCTGGGCGACGCGGCGGCCATGCCCGTGGCGGCCTTCATCCAGCATTTCCGTGAGGAGTTCCAGTATCACATCGATCACAAGAAGTGCATGGTAGGGGGGCGCTAGCAGCATGTCCGATCAGCAGACCATTACCATCGAAGTCGATGGCAAGAAGCTCGAAGCCACCCCGGGGCAGATGCTCATCGAGGTGACGGACGCCGCAGGCATCACCGTGCCGCGCTTCTGCTACCACAAGAAGCTCTCCGTGGCCGCGAATTGCCGCATGTGTCTGGTGGAGGTGGAGAATGCTCCCAAGCCCCTGCCGGCCTGCGCCACCCCCGTGGCCGAGGGCATGAAGGCCTGGACCTGTTCGCCCCTGGCCCGTCAGGCCCAGAAGGGCACCATGGAGTTCCTGCTTATCAATCATCCCCTGGACTGCCCCATCTGCGACCAGGGCGGGGAGTGCGAGCTGCAGGACGTGGCCATGGGTTTTGGCGGCGGCCTGTCCCGCTTCGTGGAAGCCAAGCGGGTGGTCAGGAGCGACGACATCGGTTCCCTCATTGCCACGGACATGACCCGCTGCATTCACTGCACCCGCTGTGTGCGCTTTGGCGACGAGATCGCCGGGGTGCGGGAAATGGGCGCCACGGGCCGGGGCGAGCACATGAAGATCGGCGTCTATGTGGAACATGCCATGAGTTCCGAACTGTCCGGCAATATCATCGATCTCTGTCCGGTGGGGGCCCTGACTTCCAAGCCTTTCCGCTACCAGGCCCGCGCCTGGGAGCTGACCACCCATGACAGCATCGCCGCCCATGACGGCGTGGGTTCCAACATTCATGTCCACGTGCGCAATCACCGGGTGATGCGCGTGGTGCCGAAGGACAACGAAGCGGTGAACGAGACCTGGCTGTCCGACCGCGACCGCTTCAGCTATCAGGCCCTGTACAGCGGCGACCGCCTGGAAAAGCCCTTGCTGCGCAAGAACGGCGAGTTGGTGCAAGCCGAGTGGCAGGAGGCTCTGCTGGAAGCGGCCAGCATCCTGAAGAACGCCGACAAGGGCCGCCTGGGCGCCATGGTGTCGCCCAGCGCCACCCTGGAGGAAATGCACCTGGCGCGCAAGCTGCTCACCGGGCTGGGTTCGGAAAATATTGATTACCGCCTGCGCCAGGGCGACTTCCGCGCCGCCGGCCCCGTCGTACCCTGGCTGGGCCAGACCCTGTCCGCGGTAGAGAGCAACCAGGCCGTGCTCCTCATCGGTTCCTGGCTGCGCAAGGATCAACCCCTGCTCAACCACCGGGTGCGCAAGGCGGCCCTCGCGGGGGGGCGGATCATGGCCATCAACCCCGTGGACTACGATTTCAATTTCGACCTGGCGGACAAGCGCGTCTGCGCGCCATCCGACATGGTGACTGAGTTGGCCGGCCTGGCCCAAGCCCTGGGAGCGGATACGGCCGGTGTCAGCGCCGATGCCGGTGACGCCCACCAGCGGATGGCCGACGTCCTGAAGAACGCGGGGCAGGGACTGGTATTGCTGGGCAGCGTTGCCCAGGCGCATCCCGACTTCACCCTGCTGCGCCGCCTGGCGGCCAACATTGCCGGGGCCGCGGGCGTGGATCTGGGTTTCACGGGAGAGGGCGCCAACAGCACCGGCGCGGCCTTGTTGGGCCTGGGTTCCGGTCTGTCCTGTGCCGCCATGCTGGAACAGGGACTGGATGCCTGTCTGCTGTTGAATCTGGAGCCAGAGGCCGACATGGCTGATCCATCTGCCGCCATGGCCATGCTGGACAAGGCGAAGGTGGTGGTCCTGAGCACGCACCTGGGTGCCGGTCTGGAATCCGTGGCGGATGTGGTGCTGCCCGTGGCCTGCAACCTGGAAACCGCGGGCAGTTTCGTCAACCTGCAGGGCGATTTTCAATCTTTCAATGGCGCGGCACGCCCCGTGGGCGAGGCCCGGCCCGCCTGGAAGGTGCTGCGCGTGCTGGGTAATCTGACGGACGTGGACGGCTTCGACCACGAGAGCGTGGCGGACGTGCGTGAGGAATTGCGGACTGTCATCGGGGATGCCCGGCCGGACAACAGTCTGCCGCATGGGGACGCGCCCGCGCCCGGTCTGGGCAGCAGTGATCTGCAACGTATCGGCGGCACGCCCATCTACAACACGGACATGCTGGTGCGCCGGGCCCAGGCCCTGCAGCACACGCCGGACGCCTGGAAGGCGGGCCTGCGGGTGAATCCCGCCCTGGCCCAAGCCCTGGGCCTGGAGGACGGCGATTCCGTGGTGCTCAGGCAGGGGGAGGGCGAGCTGACCCTGCCCCTGGCGGTGGATGAGCGGGTGCCTGGCGGTTGCGTGTGGATGCCCACGGGCGTGCCCGGCAGTGAGCTGCTGGGTGAAGGCTTCGGCGCGGTTTCACTGGAGAAGGCGTGATGGATTTTCTCATCGGAATCTATGAATGGCTGCCGGTCTGGATTCAGATCATCCTGAAGATCGTGGTGATCATGGCGCCCCTGATGGTGCTGGTGGCCTATTACACCTACGCCGAGCGCAAGATCATTGGCTACATGCAGATCCGCCTGGGGCCCAACCGGGTGGGGCCAAAGGGCTGGCTGCAG
>CAZWRE010000126.1:0-10496 GCA_964636335.1 uncultured Sedimenticola sp.
GCTGTCTTCCAGGCCCAGGGCCGCGCGGTAGGTGAGGGTGGGCAGCTTTACCTCGATGGGCCGGCGCACCAGCTCCACCACCAGGGGCTTCACCCCGGGCTTGCCCGTGGTGTTGGCCGGCGGCCGCCGGCTGTCGCCCAGTAGGCCCAGGCGCCTGAACAGCCTGTGCCCCAGGCTGATGCCCTTGAAGCCCCAGCCAGCCAGGGCCGTGCGCAGCAGGCGGATGGCCCGGGGGCTGGTGGCGTTGAGAAACTTCATGGCCGCCCAGCCGGCGGGGCTGAAGCGCTTCTGCCCACGTTCAACCAGAATCTTGCGCATGCGCACGGTGACATCGCCGAAGTCGATGTTCACCGGGCAGGGGCTTTCGCATTTGTGGCAGACGGTGCAGTGGTCGGCCACGTCATTCATCTCGTCGAAATGGCGCAGGGACAGGCCCCGGCGGGTCTGTTCCTCGTAGAGGAAGGCTTCGATCATCAGCCCGGTGGCCAGTATCTTGTTACGCGGCGAGTAGAGCAGGTTGGCCCGGGGAACATGGGTCTGGCACACAGGCTTGCACTTGCCGCAGCGCAGGCAGTGCTTGACGTCGTCGTTGAGCAGGCCCAGCTCGCTCTCTTCCAGGATGATGGCTTCCTGTTGCAGCAGGCGCAGGGAAGGGGTGTAGGCCCCTTCCAGGCCGGAGCCCGGCAGCAGCTTGCCGGGATTGAAATGGCCCGCCGGATCCACCTGGTTCTTGTAGGCGGCAAAATCCCGCAGTTTGTCGTCTTCCAGGTACTGGATCTTGGTCAGGCCGATGCCATGCTCGCCGGAGATGACCCCATCCAGGGAACGCGCCAGATCCATGATGCGGTCCACCACCCCCTCGGCCTCGTGGAGCATGGTGTAGTTGTGGGAATGCACAGGGATGTTGGTGTGCACGTTGCCGTCCCCGGCGTGCATGTGCAGGGCCACGAACAGGCGGGCGTCACGGATGCGGCGGTGAATGGCGTCCAGTTCATCGCGCAGGGGCTTGAAATCCTGGCCGGCGAAGATGTCCTTGAGACGCTGTTCCACTTCCCGCCGGTAGGACTGGCGCAGGTCGCGCCGCAGCATCAGATCCAGCAGGCTGTCACCGGGCCGCAGGGCGGCGAGGGCCGCTTCATCCAGCAGTTCCCGGTGGGCCTCGGCCGGTTCTTCCAGCTTTTCCAACACCGTGCGCCAGCGGCGGCGGGCCTGCTCCACCAGGGCGCGGGCGGCGGCCTGCTTGTCCGCCATGATGCGCCGGTTCTCCTCGGAGTCGGCGAAATCCACCACGCAGCGGCACAGGCGGCCCAGGTCGGAACCCAGGAATTCCAGCACGCCATCCATGATGGCCAGCTTGTTGGCGATGGACTGCTCGATGTTGATGGCCTCGATGCCCCGGCTGTATTCGGCCAGACGTTCCAGGGGTATGACCACGTCCTCGTTGATCTTGAAGGCATTGGTGTGGGCGGAAATGGCGGCGGTGCGCGCCCGGTCCAGCCAGAACTGGCGGCGGGCCTCGGGGCTGGTGGCGATGAAGCCTTCCCCGTCCCGGGCCTCGGCCAGGCTCACCACCTGCCGGGCGGCCTGCTCCAGTGATTGCTCGTCATCGCCAATGAGATCGGCGATGAGCACCATCTTGGGCCGTTCCCGCCGGGAGGCCTTGGTGGTGTACTTCACCGCGCGGATATAGCGCTCGTCGAGATGTTCCAGGCCCAGCATGCGCACCTGATCCTGGCCCTGGATGTAATCGCGCAGCTCCACGATGGCGGGCACGGCGCGGCTGATGTCCGGGCCGAAGAACTCCAGGCAGACGGTGCGCGCATGGGCCGGCATGCGGTGCAGGATGAAGCGCGCCGAGGTAACGAGACCGTCGCAGCCTTCCTTCTTCACCCCGGGCAGGCCAGCCAGGAACTTGTCCGTGACATCCTTGCCCAGGCCGGTCTTGCGAAAACGGTGGCCGGGAATCTCCAGCAGCTCGTCGGGCTTGCGCTCGGTCCTGCCGTCGGGATGGAAATGACGGATGCGGAAGCGCACGGTTTCCTGTTCATGGATCTTGCCCAGGTTGTGCTCCAGGCGCTCCACCTCCAGCCAGTTGCCTTCCGGGGTGACCATGCGCCAGGAGGCCAGGTTGTCCAGCGTGGTGCCCCAGAGCACGGCCTTCTTGCCCCCGGCGTTCATGGCGATATTGCCGCCGATGGTGGACGCGTCCTGGGAAGTGGGGTCCACGGCAAAGGCCAGGCCCGCCGCCTCGGCGGCCTCGGACACCCGGCGGGTGACCACCCCGGCCCCGGTGCGTATGGTGGGCACCTTGCCCTCCACGCCGGGCAGCGCCACTTCTTCCACGGCGGACAGGTCTTCCAGCTTTTCCGTGTTGATCACCGCGCAATGGGCATCCAGGGGCACGGCGGAGCCCGTGTAGCCCGTACCGCCGCCCCGGGGGATCAGGCGCAGGCCCGCCTCGATGCAGGCGCGCACAATGGGGGCGACTTCCTCCTCCCGGTCGGGAGAGATGACCACGAAGGGCAGCTCCACCCGCCAGTCCGTGGCGTCCGTGGCGTGGGACACCCGGGCCAGGCCGGAGAAATCCACGTTGTCCGCCCGGGTGATGCCTTCCAGGGCCTTGCGCACCTTGTCACGCAGGCGGATGTTGGCGGCGAAGCAGTTGGCGAAGCGGTCAACCGCCTCCCGGGCCGCTTCCAGCAGGCGGGCGGCCTTTTCGTTGTCGTTGAGGCGCGCCTCGAACTGGTCCAGGCGGTGATTCAGGGCGTGAATGAGGGCGTTGCGGCGCTCGGTGTTCTGCTGCAGGTCATCCTGCAGATAGGGGTTGCGCGCCACCACCCACATATCGCCCAGCACCTCGAACAGCATACGTGCCGAACGCCCCGTGCGGCGGCTGCCGCGCAGTTCCTCGATGAGCCGCCAGTTCTCCTCTCCCAGGAAGCGGATGATGATTTCCCGGTCGGAATAGGAGGTGTAGTTGTAGGGGATTTCGCGGATGCGCTGGCTCATGGCCGTGAGGATACCGGAACAAAAGCGTATTATAACGCCTGATTTATCCTCCAAACCGGGGAAAACTCGTGAAAGGCGTGTTTCTCGACTATGCTTCCATCGACCGTGGTGACCTGAACCGGAACCGGCTGGCCGCCACGATGGAACAATGGGACTGGCACGATGCCACGGATGCCGATCAGATTGCCGGGCGCCTGGAGGACGCGGATATCGTGGTGTCCAACAAGGTGCCGCTGGATCGAAAGATACTGTCCGGGGCAAACAGACTGAAACTCATCTGCATTGCCGCCACGGGCACGGACAAGATCGATCTTGACGCCGCCCGGGAGCTGGGCATACAGGTCTCCAACGTAGTGCGCTATGCCACTCCGGCGGTGGTGCAGCATGTGTTCTCCCTGATTCTCGCCCTGAGCACGAAACTCATTCCCTATCATGAGGAAGTCAGGGCAGGGGAGTGGCAGGCCCAGGGCAACTTCTGCCTCCTCAACCACCCCATCCGGGAAATCGCCGGCAAGACCCTGGGCATCGTCGGCGCGGGGGAGCTGGGGCGGGGCGTGGCCCGGGTGGCCGAGTGCTTTGGCATGAAGGTGCTGTTTGCCCAGCGCCCCGGTAGCACGCATTCTCTACCGGGGCGGGTACCGCTGCGGGAGCTTCTGCCCCAGGTGGACATCCTCAGCCTGCACGTACCCCTGGCGGAGAACACGCGCAACCTCATCGGGTCCGGTGAGCTGGCCCTGATGAAACCGGACGCCCTGCTCATCAACACGGCCCGGGGAGGCATCGTGGACGAACAGGCCCTGGCCGATGCCCTGCGCCGGGGGCATCTGGGCGGAGCAGGCATCGATGTACTCGCCCAGGAACCCCCGCGGGACGACAACCCCTTGCTGGCCGATGACATTCCCAATCTCATTCTCACCCCCCACACCGCCTGGGCCAGCCGCGAGGCCCGCCAGCGCCTGCTGGACTAAATCGCGCGGAACATCACGGCTTTCCGCCGGGGTGAGGCGAGGAATTGTGTAAACTGTTCCCCCGCCTGACCATGCTTGAAAAACACCTCCAAACATGGAAGATACGCCACTGCCCGTGGCAAAAACATCCTGCCACCCCGATGGACAAGAGGTTTGATCACTGATGAGCGTTTACGGATCCTTTCTTGCAGCGATAGCCTTCATGGCTTTCTCCAACAGCGCTTTCGCCTACATAGACCCAGGCACGGGAAGCATGGTGCTGCAGATGGCCGTGGCCGGTATCCTTGCGGGGCTGTTCTATATCAAGACCGCCTGGAGCAGAATCAGGTTCTTTTTCACCAATCTCTTCTCCCGGGAAAAAGATGACGCGAAACCCCCGGCAGGAGAGACCGGCCGCAACAGTGATGAAGACTGAAACCGTCCCTTCATCATTCCGGGACCCCGGTGGTTTCCTTTTCTATCGTGAAGAAACGTTGTTACGCCAGGTAAACCACCGCTGCCGGGCGGACTATGATCAGCTGATGCAGTCCGGACTGTATGAAGCACTGGTGGAAGATGGTCTTCTGATTCCCCACCAGGAAGTGGACCTGGCAGAGGCTTACTCCGATGACGCCTGCAGGGTCCTGAAACCAACCCTGGTTCCCTGTATTTCCTATCCCTATGAATGGAGCTTCAGCCAGCTTAAGGACGCAGCCCTGATCACCCTGAAGATCCAGCAGCGGGCCCTGGAGTTCGGCATGTCCCTGAAGGACGCCTCCGCCTACAACATACAGTTTCTCGATGGAAAAGCCATCTTCATCGACACCCTGTCTTTCGAGCCCTACAGGGAAAACCAGCCCTGGGTGGCCTACCGGCAGTTCTGCCAGCACTTCCTCGCCCCTCTGGCGCTCATGTGTTACCGGGATATCCGATTGGGCCAGCTGCTGCGAACCAATATCGATGGAATTCCTCTCGACCTGGCCAGCACCCTGCTGCCCCTGCGAACAAGATTCCGGTTTTCCCTGCTGACCCATCTGCATCTGCACGCCCGCAGCCAGCGGCGTTATGCCAATGCTGCTGTGGACAGCAGCCGCACCCTGAAGAAAGTAAACGTCAGCCTGAACGGCCTCAAGGCGATCATCGACAGCCTGGTTTCAGCCATCAGGTCACTGCAATGGAAAAGCGGTGATACCGAGTGGGGTGATTACTACAATGCCACCAACTACGACAGTGAATCCATGCAGCACAAGAAGGAGCTGGTATCGGCCTTTTTGGACCAGATTTCCCCCGCCCCCACGCTGGTGCAGGATCTGGGCGCCAACACGGGGGTTTTCAGCCGCATCGCAGCCGACAAGGGCATGAATGTCCTGTCCCAGGATATCGACCCCAAAGCCGTGGAAATCAATTACCAGCTCACGAAAAGGAATCGGGAACACAACATTCTGCCCATGTTGGTGGATCTGACCAATCCCAGCCCGGCACTCGGCTGGGCGCATTCAGAGAGAATGTCACTGATGCAACGCGGGCCGGTGGACGTGGTAATGGCCCTGGCTCTCATACATCATCTTGCCATTTCCAACCATGTTCCCCTGCCGGACCTGGCGCGGTTCTTCAGCCGCATGGGGCAATATCTGCTCATCGAATTCGTTCCCAGAACAGACTCCCAGGTACGGCGCCTGCTCGCCACCAGGGAAGACGTATTCGAAGACTACACGCAGAGCCACTTCGAAAACGCATTTGCCCATCACTTTGAACAGGTTCAGTCACAGCAGATTCGCGGAAGCGAAAGAACGCTGTACCTCCTGAGGAAACGCTGAACAGTCCACGGTTTGCAATGACAGAAACTCCCGACAATTCGACCTCAAGCCGCAGCATTCTTCACGTATTCATATTCGCCACCTTTGCCATTGCCCAGCCAGTATTCGATCTTCTCTCCAGCTACCCCGAATTCTTCATCGCCCGGCATACCGAACCGGCGGATATCTGGCTGCTGATCGCCTTTCTGTCCGCAGGCATACCCGCATTGCTGGTTCTGTGCCTGCTGCCCTTCAGGCTTTTCGGCGTACGGCTGTGGACTGTTGCCACCAATGCCGTCATTCTTCTGCTGTTTTCCCTGATCGTCTGGCGCGGCCTGCGGCTGATGGAAACCGGTATTTCCGAAAATCTCCTGATCGGCATGACAGCTGCCAGTACCGGGTTGTTCGGATACTTCTACGGCAGAAAACGGAAACTGCGGGAGTTCATCAGTTTCCTGTTTCCCGCCGTGATCATATTTCCACTCCTGCTGGTTTGGCAGTCACCACTGGCAAAGATACTTTTCCCCGCTGATGCCCGGGAATCACAATCCGGCCCATTCGAGGTTGCCGACGCCACGAATGTTGTCGTTCTGGTGTTTGACGAATTTCCCGTGTTTTCCTTGATGAAGGATGATGAAACCATCGACGCGGAAATGTTCCCGAATTTTCATGCACTGTCGGAATCCGCCAGCTGGTACAGGAATGCTACCGCTGTCGCCGACAGCACCTTGCGATCCGTCACATCTATTGTCACGGGGCGTTATCCCAGTGAGGATCGGGTCTGGACGCATACCAGCTATCCGGACAACCTGTTCACCCTGTATGCCAAGACCCATAAGATCCTGGCCTACGAAAGCGCAACGGATTTCTGCCCGAAATGGGTCTGCGGCTCGGCGAAAACCCCTGAGCCTGACAAGGACAACCTGAAGAAACTGGTAGCAGATCTGGGTATCGTGTATGCACACATGGTGACACCGGAAACCCTGAAGGAACAGTACCTCCCCGCACTGGGCGCCACCTGGAAGAATTTCGGGGCAAAATGGGAGGATGAAGTAAAGGTCACCGACGCCGAAGCGGTGAAGGCATTGAAGAACAGAACCCTGAGCAAGGTTCAGGCCGCTTCACGGGAAGACAGCGCCCTGAGCAACTACAAGAGCTGGCTGGACAAGATCGGCAGTTCGCCCGGACCGGGGATCTACTTCCATCATATACAACTTCCCCACAAACCCTGGAAATATTATCCCGATGGGATACGCTACTATCCCGGAGGCATAGATGGCCTCAGGGATGAGGTCTGGAGCAAGGAAAAGGGGCTGGTTCTGCATGGCTATCAGCGTCATCTGCTGCAGGCGGCCCATGCGGATCATCTCCTGGGGCTGCTGCTGGACAGGCTCAGGAAACTGCGGCTGTTTGATAACGCCATGATCATCATCACCGCAGATCATGGTGCAAGTTTCATCCCGGGCAAGAGCAGAAGGATACTGGATGATGCGAATTTTGCTGACATATTGCGGGTCCCATTGTTCATCAAGCAACCCGGGCAGAAATCCGGGCAGATCCGCGATGATGATGCAGAACTGGTGGATCTGCTTCCCACCATCAACAAGGCACTGGGTGTTGATGGAAAAATCCCTCTGGATGGCACGGCCCTGACCCTTGACGCCAAAGTCGAAAGAGACACCCGGGTGGTACTGGAAAGAACCAGGGACAACGGGATCAGGCGCATACTTTATGCTTCCGCAAAACTGAATGGCGACCGGGGCTCCCTGGATGAAAAAGTCCGCCTGCTGGACTCCGTGTATGCTGTTGGCGGCTTCGGACAACTGCTGGGAAAGCTGCCCGCCGAATACCTGGTCGGCGGCGGGAAGCGGCTGAGCTTCAGCCTGGATTATCCCGGCCTGATCGACCGGGTCGATGCATCAACCGGTCTGGTGCCGGGCAGGATCACGGGAACCGTAACCGGGTTGACCGATAGCGGAGATCTTCCGTATGTTGCCCTGGGAGTGAACGGGAAACTGGTGTCAACCGCAAAACTGTATCATGACGGAAAATCCGGAACGAAATTCAGCGCCATGGTTCCGGAAAACGCCTTCCACAAACAAGGCAACCGCATATCCCTGTACCTTGTCCGGGAGAATCCGGATGGCCGGGTTACGATAGCCGAGATGAACCAGCAGAAAACCGTTTCCAAGTGGAAACCGATCACGGCCAGGAAACACCGGTTCTTTCGTGACGTGCCAAACTGGAATGCCGTGAGCAAAAGCATCTATGCGATTGCAAACCAGGGAATCACCGGGGGCTGCAAACCCGGCCTGTTCTGCCCCAACCAGCCGATAACCAGGGCAGAAGTGGCCGTGTTCCTGGGAAAAGTGATGAAAGGCGTCAGCTACCAGCCTGCAACGCCGGATCAGGCAAGATTTCATGACATTGCCCGGGATCCAAGAAACAACTGGATCAACCTTTTGCTTGCCGAAGGGATCATGTCTCCCTGCAGGCAAGACGCATTTTGTCCGGACGACAAGATCTCACGAGGAACTTTCGCCAGACTGGTGCTGAAAGCCAGATATGGTGCTACCCATGTACCATCGGAGTCCCCAGGCGCCGGGTTTGAAGACGTGGCGCCCCGGTCCCCTCTGGCTCCGTGGATAGCACAGATTGCGGCGGAAGGCATTACCGCAGGCTGTTCCCGAAAACGCTTCTGCCCGGACAAGGACGTCACACGGGCAGATGCGGCCGTCTGGCTGGTTCGTGCATTCAACATCCCGACATCCGAGTAAACACCCCGGAAAAACCATGAAACCCATACTGCTCCTTGCATTGCTGCTAACCAGCCTAGCCCGGGCGGACTGGCCCATCGAGATCATCCCCCTGAAACACCAGACCGTGGAGCAGATGCTGCCCATGCTCAAGCCTTTCGTGAGTGAAGGCGGCACGGTCACCGGCATGAACGGCCACTTGGTAATCAAGACTTCGCCGGAGAACCTGGCTCAACTGAAGCAGATCATCGACAAGTTCGACCGGGCGCCCCGGCAGTTGCGCATCACGGTGCGGGAAGGCAACTCCGCTTCCTTCTCCCGCCAGGGCGTGGCGGTGGAGGGAAATATTCCCGTGGGCGAGGGCGGCAACATCGGCATTGGCCGACCGGAACCCGGAAAAGGGCTGGATGTCCAGGTTGCCGGCAGCAACAGGAGCTGGGGAACAGACGCGGATCGCCATCTGCGCGCCACCGAGGGCATGCCCGCCTTCATCCAGACCGGGGTTTCCGTACCCGTGACCACGGGCTACCGGGACGGCTGGGGACGCTTCTACCGGGAACGCAGCTACCAGGACATCACCAGCGGTTTCTATGTCACCCCCTGGGTGAACGGGGAACGGGTCACCCTGGAAATCAGCCCTTTCAGCGGCCAGCCCCTGGATCAGAGGGGCAGCTACCGAAAGCAGGAGATCAGCACCCGCGTCAGTGGCCGCCTGGGTGAATGGATCGATATCGGCGGCGCCAGCATGCAGGGGCAGGGTGGCCGCCAGGGCATCACCGGCCTGGGCTCGGCAGCCGTCGGTCACCAGACACCGGTGAGCGTCAAGGTGGAGCTGTTGCCGGAATAGGCCCGCCGCCACCAACCCGCCATTTCAATCGGGAATCCCGCCTTCCACCATAAGGGGCCGCATGGCCTTGAGCAGGCTGGAGAACAGGTTCTTGTTGGTTTTTTCTTCCCTGGCCAGCAGCTGCTTCATGTGCTCCCGCTGGGTAGGCATGGTGAAGCAGGCAGGACAGGAATCGGGAATGATGGGCAAACCGGCCTGCAAGGCAAACTCCCGGGTCTGGCGCTCGCGCACATAGACCAGGGGCCGGATGATGCGGATATCGCCCGCGTCATTGAGATAATGGGCCTTCATGGTGCGTAGCTGGCCGCCATGAAAGGCCGACATGAGAAAGCTCTCCGCCAGATCGTCCAGGTGCTGGGCCAGGGCCAACACATTGTAGCCATGCTCCCGGCAGGTGGAATACATGATGCCCCGCTTCATGCGGGCGCAGTAGGCGCAGAAGGAATCCCCGCTCATGCGCTCCTTCGCTTCCTCCATGATGGGCTGCCGCGCATAGTGCCAGGGCAGGCCCAGGCGGTCGTAGTAGTCCGTGAGGGAAGATGGATCGAAGCCCTCCACCTCCGGGTCCACCGTGAGTATGCCCAGCTCAAACTTTACCGGCGCGTAGGTTCGCAAATGGGCCAGGATCTGCAGCAGGCTCAGGGAGTCCTTGCCACCGCTGACGCCCAGCAGGATGCGGTCACCCTCGCGGATCAGATCGTAGTCCGCGATGGCGCGCCCCACCTTGCGCAGCAGGGACTTGGGCGGTTTGGCGTAGTGGCTCATGAAAGGCACTCGATGGAAAACACCAGCCTATTGTACCCGGCCGGCAGGGTGCGGTCCCCAGTCAGCACACAACCTGGTTGCGCCCCTTTTCCTTGGCCTCGTAGAGCCGCTGATCCGCCAGGCGCAGCAACTCCGGCAGGCTATCGCTACCATCGGTCTGCGCCATGCCCATGCTGACGGTTACCTCAAGCCCCGGTTGAAACGTTTCCCAGTCCTCGTTTTCCACACGGGCACGCAAGGATTCGGCGCATACGCAGGCCGAGGCGGCATCGGTTTCCGGAAAACACAGCAGGAACTCCTCGCCACCGTAACGCGCCACCAGGTCCGTCTGGCGCACGTGACCCTGAAGAATCTCCGCCAGCCGCTGCAACACCCG
>CAZWRE010000127.1:0-23141 GCA_964636335.1 uncultured Sedimenticola sp.
CGCGCCTGGATCCGGCGCCCCGGGAGCCCTGATCTGCCGACGAGGAGACGCTCTGACAGGGACAGTGACAGGCGCACGGCTGTTGGTGGGAAGTTTACGGAGATATCGCTGACGGCAATATCAGTCGAAATAGAGTGGTGAGGCTGGATTTGAAATAAAATTGTAAGCTGTCGGTTTACAAGGATTGTGATACCCAAACGGATCCGGGTCTACATACACCACTTCTTCCTCCGCCTCCTGTTCCATTTCCACCGGCTCCCGGACCTCCACCGGCACCATGGACTGGTAGGCCAGGAACATGGAGAGCCCCACCAGGCCCGCCGCCGTCAGGGCGTAGGCCAGTTGGCCGGTGGACAGCGTCATGCCAATGGCCCAGGCCGTGGACAGCCACAGCAGGATGGCCCAGGCCAGCTTGCCCGGCTGCAACTGGGTCCGCGGTTCGGTCATCAACGGCTGTTCCATGGGCGGGGCCGCGGCCGCTTCCTCCGGCACCTCCTCCACGGCCAGGAACGCCTGGGCGCCCAGCACCAGCGACACTATCACCAGGGCAAGCACGACCCACAGGGCCTGCGGGTTACCGCTGATCCACGCCATGTACCCCATGTACCCGGCCGCGAGCAACGGCAGCAGCGCCACCAGCAGCCAGGAAAAACGGATTCGTTTTTGCTTGTTCATTGTTCTTCGCCTCGTTTGGTTTTTTTCAGGAGCCACCTCCGTGACACACCCCTGATTTGACCACAAATTTTCACGAATAATCAGTGGAAACCACCGTTTTTTTCGAAAATATCACCTTTTTTCCATTTCCTCCAGAATGATTCCCGAGGAACACCCGGTTCGGGCATTTCTTCGGGGCCGCATTCAAGTGCCGCTGCAAATCCCTGCGGCCGTTCCGTCCAGGCGCCACATAGGCTTCTTCAAATCGCATTTTCCGAATCGGAGAATGAATGGGTGAGAATGAAACCGGGCAAATCACGTGATCGTTGATAAGGCATTTTCAATCACCTTCATGCGCTTTTATACTTTGACGCATGAAATGGAATGTCCACCAGCTCATCATCAGAAATCCGGACACCGATACCATACGATTTACTCGCGCCGGCCAGGAACGCTTTGCCAGGCGTTTTGCCCGCTCTGGTTTCGATATTCGTGCGATAAAAACAATGGCGCAATTCCAGGTGGCTTATGAAGCCACCTTCGAGCGCGAGATTCGCGATGAACTTGCGAAATCGGAGCCCGATCCGGAATTACGCCATGCTCTCCGGCATCTGCCGTTTTTGTCTGAGGATACGTGATCCTCTTTGTCTCAACTATCCATCTTTTAACATAATATACATTATGCGCAATAATCTAGAGAGCCCGGGAAGAGAATAAAAAGCCCCGCCAACCGACGGGGCTTTTGCCGCATGACGCGGAAGTCAGAGATTGAAGGTTCGCGTCAGGAATACCGCCATGGCGTCCCGGGTAACCGACGCATCCGGGCAATAGTGACTGGCATCGCAACCGGAGGTAATGCCTTCGGTAGCCAGTTGTTCGATCCAGGCGGCAGCCCAGTGTGTATCGGGCACGTCATCGAACATGGTTCCCGTGGCCGCCGGCGGCTGATAGCTGGAACCGTGTTCGGCGCGTAGCAGGAAGATAGCCATCTCGGCCCGGTTTACGCTGTTCTCCGGGCAATAATTGCCGCCACCGCAGCCACCGGTAATGCCGTCAGCATACAGGGCTTCGATCCAGTTGGCCGCCCAGTAGCTGTCGGGGACATCCCCGAATACCGTGCCGGTGGCATCCGGAGGTGTGTAATCGCTGCCATGAATACCGCGTTCGAGGAACACCGCCATTTGCGCCCGGCTGACATCCGCCGTTGGGCAGTAATCATTCCCCCCACAACCTGTTGTGATACCACTATCCACCAGGCTCTGAATCCAGTCATAAGCCCAGTAACCGATGGGCACGTCAGCAAAGATGGGATCATTGTCCACATTGGTCACTGTCAAGTCGGCGATGACAAATTCATCATACAGTTTATCCGTACTGACGACGCTGAACTGAATGGCATAGTTTTGGTCGCCGTCGTCAATACTGTCCTCTTCGCCGGTAAGAGTCACCGTCTGAGGCGTGGCCCAGTTTGTGGGAGTGAAGGTCAGGCTGGCGGGAGATACAGTACCCTCCCCATTATTGCTGGACGCCAGGAAAACCGTCACGTCCTCTATCGGCGCGCTGGTCAGATTGAAGTCGAATGTGGCCGTGCCGCCGGCCTCTGTGGTCTGGAGTCCTGTGTCCGGCGTAATGTGGACACCTGGGCGAACAGCAGTCATCTTCAGCGTGACCACATCATAATCCGAACCATTGCCGGCATAACCCGTGATGGCAATCTCCTCGCCGCGAAGGGCCACGTTGGTGGGGACCGCAGGATTTCCAAAGGAAATCAATTGCTCGCGAATGGTTTCTCCGGTATCGGCGTCGAGACGCAGAATGTGCATTTCGTTGTTGCCGGATGTCTCGTTGGCGATATATCCCACAACGATCAAGGTGTTGTTCACGCTGTCCCAGGCAATGTCCTGACCTTCGGCGTTCATGCCCGTGGCGCCGCTTATGGTGCGAGTCCATTGCCTGACAGCCCCCCCTGCCCCGTCGCCGGCACCGCTGTATTTGACGATTACCCAGTCGTAGTCCTGGTTGTCCGCCGTATTGTCCGTGCCCATGTTGAAGCTGCCGACCACATAGACATCGTTGTTGCTGTCCACGGCAATTTTTTTTGCCTGATCATAGAGGTTGTTGCCATCCAGCGTGTCGGACCACAGGGTCGTTCCATCATTGGGATTTATCTTGCGCACATGCCAGTCCCAATTGTTGGTGGTGCCTCCCGAGCTACCGGATATACCAACCCGTCCCACGGCATAGTGGTAACCGTCACCATCAACCGCTGTGCCAAAGGAATGGTCAGTCAGCCAGTAATCACCGGACTGGCTGAAGAAAATGGGATAGTTGCTTTGCATTTCCCCGGTTGTGTTATACCGGCCCAACAACCAATCTCCCTGTGCCAGACTGCTCCATGAGTGAAAGCTGTAGCCGGAAGTATGGGCATAGTCGTTGCTGTCCAGCGCCACGCCACGGCACTGGTTCCAGGCATCATAGTGCTGAAGGTCTTCCCAGTTATCCGTGTTACCGTCCGCGGAAATGCTCTTTACCCAGTAGGCAAATATATAGCGCTCATTTGGATCCGCGTAATTTCCACTCCACTGACCACACATGAGGATGTTGTCCGAGGAATCCACCGCCACATCATACAAGATATCCCGCGAATCACATTTATAGCTCTGGCAATTCGTGTTGGTCACGTCACCGTCATCATATTGTTTTTCCCACAATTTGTTGCCCGTGGCGTCATACTTCACGATATAGGCGTCGTCGTTGGCGGATGTTCCTGTCTGGGCGCTGTCCATTTGTCCCACAGAGATGATATTGCCCTGATTGTCGAAGGTTACGCCCCAACCATAGTCATGTTTGTCATAGCCGGCGCTGTCGCCGCTATCCTCCGTCACTCGCCATTCCTCGATTCCCACGTTGCTTCCGGATGGAGCGGTCATGGCGGGGCTCGAGGCGGCGGCGATGGCGCTCCAGATCATCAATTCAAGTGTTTTTCGTTTCATCAGTCGCTCCTTCAAGCCTTAAGCGTTGAGTCAAGGTTGCCCTTCAAATGAAAAAACGAATACCCGCCGGAAAATGGCTCACGCATCAGCGATGTGAGTGTGACAAACAAAAGAAACGGCTGAATCAGGCGTCTGACGTCTATTGACTACCGGCCAGCAGTTCCCGGGCGTGACGGGTCAGGTAGTGATTTTTTCCCTTGGTGCGGGAAAGAATCCGCCAGGCCCGTCCGGCGTATTCACCGCCTTCCTTCCCGCATTCCCGCTTTGAACAGATTTCTGCCAGTGCAAGCCAGGCCTCTCCCGTCAGCCAGTGTTCCGACGGCAGGCTGGACTGCCGGATTCGCAGGGCTTCTCTGGCCAGTGGTTCCGCCTTTTCCGGTTCCCCCAGATATACCAGGCTGCGGGCCAGCCCCACCAGGCTGTAGGAGAGATAAAGATGTGCTGTCGGGAGCTTGCGCCGACGTATGTCCAGGGCCTGCTCATAATAGGATTTGGCAGCACGATAGCGACGGGATTCCAGGTTTGCCTGGGCAAGATTGTTGAGAATGGTGGCTGTGGACAGGGCATCAATGCCCTGATTTTGTAATGCGGTCTTGAAGGCGTTTTCAAATTCCCGTCGGGCAGCGTCGAACCGCCCCTCGGACATCAGGAGCATGCCCAGATTGTTACGGGCCTCTGCGACCCGCATGTGGTTCTTTCCCAGAACCTTCAGACGTATGGCCAGGGCTTCCTCGATATACGGCAGGGCTTCATCCACCCTGCCCCGGGAATTGAGCAGCAGCCCCAGATTGGTGAGTGACTGGGCCTGTTCAATATGCGGTTCCAGATAGATGCGTTTGCGCAACCTCACGGCACGGCGAAACAGCTTTTCGGCCTCTTCTGTCCGCCCCTGGCGAAACAGGGCAAGCCCCAGGTTGTTGACGTTGGTGGCGTATTCCGGTGAGTAAACGGAGATGGGTGACTTGCCCAGGTTTCCATCTCGGATGGAAAGAGCCTGACGCAGCAGGGTTTCCGCTCTATGATAGTTGCCCTCCGAGAATTCCAGGGATGCCAGATCATTCAAGGCCTGTGCATAGCGGACATGCGTCTTGCCATGCAGCTTCGCCTCCAGGCGCATGCTCTCCTCCAGGTAACGTCTTGCCGTGGTGAAATCACCCTGCAATCCATACACCCGCCCCAGCTTGCTGATGGTCCGGGCATGGAAGTCCTCGTCCTGGTTGGTTTCCAACGCCTGTTGCAGCAGATTTTCGGCGTCTTGGAGATTGCCCAGCAGCCGGGCATTTTCCGCGATCAATACCAGTAATTCGGCAATGTCGGCCGGACGGTCAATACGGGCATTCCGGCGTATGGAAAGGGCTTCCTCAAACACCTTCCTTGCTTCCGCGTAGCGGCCGAGATTCTGGTACGTGCGGCCGATGACCATCATCAGGGCCGCCTGCAGATCCGGCTGATCCAGAAGGCGCCCACGGACTCTCGCCAGTCCCCGGTCGAGTATTTCACTGGCGGTGAGTTCCCGCCCCGGATTCTGCCCGGGATTGCTGACCTGAAAAGCGTCGATAAGCAAATCCGTGACCTGCACGGCCTTGTTGCGCTCCATTTCGGTCTTGTGCACCTGCCAGGCCATGAATCCCGCGAACAGCAGGGAAAGCAGCAGTATCAAGGCCACGGCGGCAACCCAGATGCGATTCCGGCGCAGGTATTTCAAGGCCCGGTAGGACAGCGTCAAGGGGCGGGCGGAAACCGGCTGGTGCCTCCAGCGGGAAATAATGTCCCGCCGGAAGGAATCTGCCGTGTCATAGCGTTGTTCAGCCACTACCGCCAAAGCCTTGCCGGTAATGGCATCCAGGTCGCCATGATAATCACGCAACAGGCCTTTCACGGTAGTGGAACAGTTCCCGGCCTGTTCAGCCAGTTTTTCGGGGGCGCCCCGGGCCCAGCTGGTGAGTGGCGTATGTGGATTGCTGAACAGGTCCATGCCCGAGCGGGACAGGGTTTCTCCGGTCAACAGCTCAAAGAGCAACTGGCCCAACTGGTGAACATCCACCGCGGTAGTGAGCACACCGCCCGTCTTCTGCTCCGGCGTGACATAGGCCGGGGAGAAATCCGTGGCCGCGGGAGGCGGCGCCTTTTGGGTTCCCGTGGACACGGCGATACCGAAATCCAGCAGCTTGACCATTCCTTCCTCATTGACCATCACATTGGATGGTTTGATATCACTGTGGATAACCAGGTGCCGGTGCGCATACTGAATGGCCTGAAGCAAGTCCACAAAAAGCTTCAGGCGTGCATCCACAGTGAGTTTGTGCTGGTTGCAATAGTCGGTAATGATGACGCCTTTCACGTACTCCATGACGAAATAGGCGCGGCCGTCATCCGTTTTGCCCGCGTCGAAAAGCTGGGCGATGCCCGGATGCTGGAGTTCCGCCAGCAGGCTGGTCTCATTGGCAAACCGTTCCAGGATGCTCTCGTCATCCAGTCCCGCCGGGATGATCTTGATGACCACCGTACGCTTGAATTGCCCGTCATCCCGATGAGCGAGAAAAACACTGCCCATACCTCCCTGGGCGATAAGGTGGCTGATGCGGTAGTTGCCCAGCCGGCTGCCCCGCAGCCAGTAATCTTCCAGTTCATTCAACTGGTTGCGCAACACCGTGGAAGACAAGCCATCAAACCAGCTGGATGAGGCCTGCTCGCTCTTGAGCAGCCGTTCCACACGACGACAGAGTTCCGGATTCCGGCTGTGGAGTTCTTTCAGGCGATCCTTGCGTGCCGTCTCTGGCAATTCCAGCAGTTCGAGAAACAGGTCAAGCTCGGGTTGTTGTTCCGGTTTCATCATCCATATCACTGAACAGGCGTTGATACAGCAACGTCTTGGCCAATACCCAGTCACGTTTAACCGTCGCCGGAGAGATATCCAGTGACCTGGCGGTCTCTTCGATACTCAGGCCACCGAAGAAACGGCAGACCACCACATCCACCAGCCGGGGATGTTCCCTGCTCAGATCATTTAACGCATTATCCAGCTCGATAAGCTCATCACCTCGCTGGGCGGAGGCCAGTTGCACCTTGTCCAGGGGGATGTCGGTATGCTCCCCTCCCCGCTTCTGGGCCCGCCAGTGCCGGGCGTTGTCCACGAGGATGCTGCGCATGGCGCGGGAAGCGACCAGCAGGAACTGGTGATTATCCAGGATGGGCGTACGGCTGTGTTCAACCATCTTCAGATAGGCTTCATGCACGATGCTGCGTGTACCCATGCGGCCCTTTGCCCAAAGGCGGGAACGGTGGATCCTGGCCAGTCGTTTCAGGTCGTTATAGACCTGGGGTAGCATGTCTTTTAGGTCGTCGTTCTTCAAGGTCAAGGCCGTAAAACAGCAATGTTTCTGTCGGTTGATTTTCCCGGGAGGCGGGCAATATCCCTCTATTGCCATGGTAACATGAGGCGGCTCCAACCACCCATGACCAAGCCCGCGCCAATGATTGACATACTGCTTGCCGATTACAACGATCCCATGCACCAGCAGGCCATTCTGCTGCTGCTGGATGCTTACGCCCGTGACCCCATGGGAGGCGGACAGGGACTGGATGAAGAGGTCAAACGCAACCTGCTCCCCAGGTTGGCGGAACAACCGGGCGCCTTCAGCATACTGGCCTGCGTGGATGGACAACCCGCCGGGCTGGTGAACTGTTTCCAGACACTGTCCACTTTCCGGGCCAGGCCGCTCATCAATATCCATGATGTCACCGTATTGCCGGAATACCGCGGACGAGGTTTGAGTACGGCCATGCTGCGGAAAGTGGAAGAAATCGCCCGCCAGCGCGGTTGCTGCAAGCTCACCCTGGAGGTATTGGAAGGCAACGAGATTGCCCGCCGGGCCTACCGCAAATTTGGTTTTGGCGGCTACGAACTGGATCCGGCCCTGGGACAGGCCCTGTTCTGGGAGAAGAAACTCTCCTGAGCGCCCCTTCCCCGGCGGTCAGGATACCGGTCGCAGGCGCCCGTTTTCCGACATGGCCACGGCAATGGGCCGGGTGGCGGGGAAACGGCCCAGAACGATCATGCTGATGACGGTGATGGGCACGCTGAGAAACATGCCGGTAATGCCCCAGATCTGCCCCCACAGGGACAGGGCCAGGATCACCACCAGCGGACTGAGATTCAGGGACGAGCCCATGACCCGGGGCTCCAGCACGTTGCCGATGAGCATCTGTACCGTGCCCAGGGACACCAGCAAGGTGACAAAAGGCGTGAAGGTGTCGAATTGCACCAGGGACAAGGCCGTGGGCAACAGTACGGCGACCATGGAACCAATGGTGGGGATATAGTTCAGCAGGAAGATGAGCAAGGCCCAGAACGGCGCGTAGTCCACGCCCACCCAGACCAGAATGGCGTAGCTCACCACGCCCGTGAGGGCGCTGACCAGGGTTTTTACATAGAGATACTGGCGAATCTGGACCTGGATGTCCTGGAGCATTTTCTCGATTCTTTCCCGGCGTTTCCTGTCCGGAAACATGATCTTCAGCTTGATGGAAAAATAGCGTTCCTCCAGCAGCAGGAAGGCCACATAGATGGCTACCAGACCGGCGTTGCCCGCGATAGCCATGATGGCGCCCGCAATATTGCCGATGATCTTGCCCAGGTTCAGGCTGGCCGCCCAATGCCGAAGGCTGGGGCCGATCTCGACCCCGGTAAGGCTGGAAAACTGGGCCAGTATCTTGCTGATATTGTCCTGGTAAGAAGGTGCCGCGACACTGACCTGTTCCACGGTGTCACCGATCATTTGCACCAATCCGCTCAGCAGCAGGATCATCACCAGCAGAGCCGGCACCACGCTGAAACGCCTGAACGGGCGCATGTCGCCGATACGGATATTGCGAAAATGGGCGGCAATGGCATCAATGATGTACCAGGCCATTACAGCAATGGCAAAGGGAATGAGCAGCGCCTTGCCGACCACCAGCAAGGCCAGCACAGCGGCGGCGGTGAGAACGGTGGCGATGAGAGTCAGTGACATGACGCGATACCTTTCGCGGCCACCAGCAGGGCCAGGTCGGAAAGCTCCGTTTTCACCCTGGTTGCCCTGCCGTCTTCACGGTAATAATGAACATCCAGTTCCCGAAACAGGCGCAGCAGTTCGTTTTTCTCAAGCCGCCAGGCGGGTGTGGAAGGGCCGCGATCCATGTACACCTCCCGGGTGAAGGTCTGATAATAGATCTTGCCGCCGGGACGCAGCGCGGCGATCAACCGGGGCACGATCTCCCTTTCGAGGAAGAAGGATACCAGAATGACATCGAAGCTGCCGGGCTCGGGTGGATGGGCCACCACGTCACGAACCTGCGTTTGCAGGCTCACCCCCCGGGCGGCGGCTGCCGCGTCCAGACGTTCCAGAGCCACTGGCGAAAAATCCCAGGCGTGGGTTTCCAGGCCCTGTTCCGCCAGCAGCAGGGCGTTGGCGCCCCGTCCACAGGCCAGATCCAGCGCCTTTCCGGATTCCGGCAGCAGGTGCAGGTTGCGTAACAATACCTGGGCGGGACGCCCCTCGTCCCCGGCTTCGCGGTGGCGCCGGTTCCACTTGTCCAGGTAATCGATGCTCAAAGGCGATCCAGCCCCCGGGCCAGGTCCGCCTTCAGGTCCTCTATATCTTCCAGGCCCACGGAAATGCGGATCAGGCCGTCACTGATGCCGGCTTCGGCGCGCTGTTCTGGCGTAAGGCGGCCGTGAGTGGTGCTGGCCGGATGCGTAATCGTGCTCTTGGTGTCTCCCAGGTTGGCGGTGATGGACAGCAGCCGGGTGGCATCGATGACCTGCCAGGCGGCAGTCTGGCCACCTGTCACCTCAAAGGACAGCATGCCGCCGGGCAGCTTCATCTGTCTGTCCGCCAGGGCCTTCTGGGGATGGCTGTCCAGGCCGGGATAATGCACGCGGGTCACGGCGGGATGTTTCTGCAGCCAGGCAGCCAGCTCGGCGGCATTGGCGGAATGGGCCTTCATGCGCAGATCCAGGGTTTCCAGGCCATTGAGGAACACCCAGGCGTTGAAGGGGCTCATGCTGGGGCCGGCGGTGCGCAACACGCCATGGACTTCTTCCCCCACCGCCTGCTCATCCCCCACCACGGCGCCCCCCATGCAGCGTCCCTGCCCGTCCAGATATTTGGTGGCGGAGTGGATGACGATATCGGCCCCCAGGTCCAGGGGGCGCTGCAGGGCCGGGGTGCAGAAACAGTTGTCCACCACCAGCAGGCAGTCGTGTTCGTGGGCGAGATCCGCCAGGGCGCGGATGTCTCCCAACTCGCCCAGGGGGTTGGAAGGCGTCTCCAAGAACAGCATGCGCGTCTCCGGACGGATGGCGGCGCGCCAGGCGTCAAGATCCGCCAGGGGCACATAACTGGTCTGGATGCCGAACCGGCTCAGGTACTTGTCGAACAGGATCACCGTGCTGCCGAAAATGCTGCGGGAGCTGAGCAGATGATCGCCTTGCTGCATGAGACCCATGCAGGTGCTCATGATGGCCGCCATGCCCGTGGCCGTGGCCACGCAGCACGCGCCTCCCTCCAGGGCCGCCAGACGCTCCTCAAAGGTTCTTACTGTCGGGTTGGTGAAACGTGAATAAATGTTGCCGGCTTCGTCCCCGGAGAAACGCGCGGCCGCCTGGGCCGCGCTTTCGTACACATAGCTGGAGGTGGTGAAGATCCCTGGAGAGTGCTCGCCCTCCTGCGTACGGTGATGCCCTGTGCGTATGGCCAGGGTGGCCGGTTTCCAGGCGGGGTGTTCGTCGCTCATGTCAGGCTCCGTTGTGCAAGTCGATGACATCCGCCCTGGCGGCTTCCCGCTGACTCCTGGCGGAATCATTGCGGCAGTTCTCCAGTTCGCGCAGGTAATCCGGGGTCACGTCGCCCGTGACGTATTCACCATTGAACACGGAAGCGTCAAAGCGGTCCACCTTGACCATGCCTTTCTTCTGCACGGCCTCGATGAGATCATCGAGATCCTGGTAGATGAGCCGATCCGCGCCGATGATTTCACAGACCTCGGCGGTGCTGCGGCCGGAAGCCACCAGTTCGGAAGCGGCGGGCATGTCAATGCCATAGACATTGGGATAACGCACCGGGGGCGCGGCGGATGCCAGATAGACCTTGTTGGCCCCGGCATCCCGGGCCATTTGCACGATCTGCTGGGACGTGGTGCCGCGCACAATGGAATCATCCACCAGCAGCACGTTCTTGCCCTTGAATTCCACGTCGATGGGGTTCAACTTGCGGCGCACGGATTTCTTGCGGGCCTTCTGTCCGGGCATGATAAAGGTGCGGCCGATATAACGGTTCTTGATGAAGCCTTCCGTGTAAGGCAGCCCCAGCTTGTTGGCCAGGCTCAAGGCGGCTGTGCGGCTGGTGTCGGGAATGGGAATGACCACGTCGATATCGTGATCCGGCCATTCACGCTGGATCTTGCGGGCCAGCTTCTTGCCCATGCGCTGACGCGCCTTGTGCACGAAGATGTCATCGATGATGGAGTCCGGGCGGGCGAAATACACGAATTCGAAGATGCAGGGAGAACGCTGAGGGTTTTTCGCGCACTGGCGGGCGTGGAACTCGCCGCCGCGGGTGATGATGATGGCCTCGCCCGGGGCCACGTCGCGCACCAGGTTAAAGCCCAGGGTGTCCAGAGCCACGCTTTCGGAAGCCACCATAAACTCCTTGCCGTTGGGTGTGTCACGCTCGCCAAACACCACGGGGCGGATGCCATGGGGGTCACGGAAGGCGATAATGCCGTAGCCGGGAATCATGGCCACGGCGGCATAGCCGCCCCGGCAGCGCTGGTGCACCGTCTCCACGGCGCGGAAGATGTCTTCCTCGCTCAGGGTCAGGTGCGGAGGATAGCTGCTCAGGCCATGGGCGAAGATGTTCAGCAGTATCTCCGAATCGGATTCCGTATTGATATGCCGCAGGTCTTCGCGAAACAGATCCTGCTTCAATTCATCCGCGTTGGTCAGGTTGCCGTTGTGGGCCAGCACGATGCCGTAAGGCGAATTCACGTAAAAGGGCTGGGCCTCGGCGGAAGAAGAACAACCTGCCGTAGGATAGCGCACATGCCCCACTCCCATGTTGCCGCGCAAGCGGATCATGTGCTCGGTGTTGAACACGTCGCTGGCCAGACCGTTATTCTTGCGCAGGTGCAGCTTGCCTTCCTCGCAGGTGACGATGCCGGCCGCATCCTGCCCGCGATGCTGCAACACCAGCAGGGCGTCGTAGAGAGACTGGTTGACGGGTTCCGTGCCTACGATACCAACGATTCCGCACATTTTGGATATTCCTGCAACTTGAAGACGTTCAATAGTAATTTTTCCCGGCGGAAAAGGCTACTGCCCCGGCGGCGGAGCCGCTGGAGCAGGCGTCTTGAACGCCGGCGGCATTTCTGGCGGCGCGATTGAGGAGCGGGCCGCCTCCTCCGCCAGGAACTGGAAGCGATCGGCAATCTCCGGCGGCAGCAGATCCCGCAGCCAGATGGCCAGCTCCTGGAAATAGGGTATCAACACCGAGTCGTTCCACCAGGGGTCCTGGGGCAGTGGCGTCAGTCCGGCAAGCAGCACCAGCACGGCGACCAGCACCACCCCCCGGGCGATACCGAAGAACATGCCGATAAAGCGGTCGCTGCCGCTCAGCCCGGTGCTCTTGATGAGGCGGATGACCAGGTAGTTGACCAGTCCCCCCACCGTCAGGGACAGGATCATGAGTATGGCGAATGCCACCCCGAGACGCACGGAAGGTGTGCCGATAAAGCCTTCCATGCGCAGGGACAGGTCCCGGAAGAAGGTCCAGCTTATCCAGAAAGCCAGTATCCAGACAGCCAGGGAAAAGGCTTCACGAATGAAGCCGCGGAACAGGCTGAGCAGAGCCGAGACGGCAATGACGCCAAGAATGACGAAATCCACCCAGATGAGCTGTGTATCCGCTGCCGTCATCAGGGATACCGGACAACCTGTCCCTTGGTGCGGGCTATCTTGTTGACCCGGGGCAGCAGGCGCTCAGCCCGTTTCTTGTCGAGCTGGGGACCAACCTGCACGCGATAGTAACGCTTGCCCTTCACCGTGACGGCGACAGGATCCATGGTGTCCAGCCCCGCCTTGCGCAATTTCTTCACCAGCTTGTCCGCGCTGGCGCGGGAAGAAAAGCTACCCACTCTCACCACCCAGGCGGCGGGAGAGCCCCCCGCGGTGGTCTTGTCCGCGTTACGGGATTTGGCCTGGACTGTCTCCGGAGCCGGGATATGCGGCGGGGCGACAGGACGTGACTCGAGCCTGGGAACGGGCTTGGGCTTGGGTGTGGCCTTGGAAACCGGAGTTACCGGCTCGGCCGCAACCGGCTCTTCCCTTTCCGGTTCGGCGGGAGCGGGCTGGGGTTCCTCCGCGGGGATTTCCCGTAGCAGGCTGGCGTCGAAGCTCCTTTCCGGCTCGGCTGGTATGGGCGCCATCTTTCCCTGGTGCCGGGCCACGGGCTTGTGACTCAACAGCATGGGCAGGAAGATGATGGCCAGGGAAACCAGTACCGTCGCGCCAATGAGGCGCCGCTTCAGGGGTTCGTCCACAGCTTGGATCAGCTCCAGGGTGTCAAAGGCAACATTATACCCTCAGGGCATCTGTGTACCAGAGGGATTTTGCAGGTACTCCAGAGCCTCCGCTACTGTGTGGAAAGAGCCGAAGACCACCACCCGGTCAGTCTTCCCGGCCTGCTGTTTTGCTGCCTGCATGGCATCCCGCACCCGTTCATGGAGATGTCCCCGCACGCCGGCGGCAGCGAGCCGCCGCGCCAGTTCGGCGGCACCCAGCCCGCGGGAATCGGAAATGCCGGCAAGATGCCATTCCTGCACCACGTCCTTCATCAGCTCCCCTGCCCGCGCTACATCCTTGTCCCGCAGCATGCCAAGCACGGCCAGGGTGCGTCCGGGGACAGGATGCATGTGCAGGTGCTCCGCCAGCCGGGCCACGGCATGGGGATTGTGGGACACATCCAGCAGCCAGGACACGCCCGACAGCTCGATTCGTTGCTGCCGCCCGGGTAGCGCCACCGATTCCAGTCCCCGACAAATAGCCGCAACATCCAGGCGCAGCCGTTTTTCAAGCAGTATCAGGGCCATGATGACGCCGGCGGCATTGTCCAGTTGGTGCTCGCCCGCCAGGGCCGGCAATGGCAGGTTTTCGATGATCCTGTCTTGTCCCTGCCAGACCCAATGTTCGGCGGCTTCCTCGAACCGCGCCTGATAATCCCGGCCGTTGCGATACAGGGGTGCGCCCAGCTTCCTTGCCTGCTCTTCGATACTGTGGGGCATGTCCGGCGCGCTGTATACGGCAGGCCTTCCGGCACGAAAGATACCGGCCTTTTCGCGCCCTATGGCCTCCAGGTCGTTTCCCAGCCAGTCCTGGTGATCCAGGGCGATGCTGGTTACCAGGGCAAGATCGGCATCGATGATATTCACCGCATCCAGGCGGCCGCCCAGGCCCACTTCCAGCAGCACCACATCCGGCTTTTGCCGTGAAAAGACATACAGGGCCGCCAGGGTGCCGAACTCGAAATAGGTCAGGGGCAGATCCCCCCGGATCTGGTCGATGGCCTGGAAGGCTTCCATGATGGTCTGGTCGGACAGGGGTTGACCGTCCAGGCGGATGCGCTCGTTGTAGCGCAACAGGTGGGGGGATGTGTAACTGCCGGTGCTGTAGCCGCCCGCCTTCAGCATGGCTTCCAACAGCGCTACGCTGGAGCCCTTGCCATTGGTGCCGGCAATACTGATGACAGTGCTGGCGGAAAGATCCGGCGGCTGGAGGCGGCGCCAGACTTCGGCAACCCGCTCCAGGCCCAGATCCATGGTTCTGGGATTGAGACTCTCCTGCCAGGAGAGCCAATCTTCAAGACGATCAAATCTCACGCACAGGCGCGTTGGTGGTTGAGGATGCCCAGGACATTGTGCAGGCGGTCGCGCATTTCGTGACGGGGCACGATCATGTCGATAGCGCCATGCTCCAGCAGGAACTCGCTGCGCTGGAAGCCTTCCGGCAGCTTTTCACGCACGGTCTGCTCGATGACCCGGGGGCCGGCGAAACCGATGAGGGCGCCGGGTTCGGCCACGTTCACGTCGCCCAGCATGGCCAGGCTGGCGGACACGCCACCCATGGTGGGATCGGTCATTACGGAAACAAAGGGTACGCCCTTTTCCGCCATGCGTTTGAGCACCGCCGAGGTCTTGGCCATCTGGAACAGGGAGAACAGGGATTCCTGCATGCGCGCGCCGCCGCTGGCGGAGAAGCACACATAGGGAATGCCCTTTTCCATGGCGCGGTTGGCGCCACGCACGAAGCGCTCGCCCACCACGGACCCCATGGAACCACCCATGAACTTGAACTCGAAGGCCGCAGCCACCAGATCCATGCCCTTGAGCCTGCCCTGCATGACGATGATGGCATCCTTTTCTTCCGTGGCCTTCTGGGCGGCAGACAGACGATCCTTGTATTTCTTGGAGTCCTTGAACTTGAGGGGATCCTGAGCCTGTAGTTCCGCGCCGATCTCCTCCCTGGGTTCCTTGTCAAGAAACAGGTCCAGGCGACGGCGGGCCCCGATACGCTCGTGATGACCGCACTTGGGACAGACATCCATGTTTCTTTCCATCTCCGCGCGATAGAGAATGGCGCCGCAGCCCGCGCATTTGTTCCACAAGCCCTCGGGCACGGCTTTCTTGGCACTGCCTTCGGTGCGGATCACACTGGGAAGTAGTTTGTCGAACCAGCTCATGTTCTACCTCGCTACCTGCCGAAAACGCTACCGGGGCGCCTGCCGCGCCGCGTCCATGGCCTGACGCATTTCCTGAAGCAGTTGTTTAAGTTCCGCGCCTATCTTATCAGGTTTGTTGGCATTTGCCTCTACCCTTGATACCAAGGCGCTGCCTACCACCACGGCATCGGCGATACGCGCCATGGCTGCGGCCATTTCCGCGTCCTTGATGCCGAAACCCACACCCAGGGGCATGTCGGTGACCTCGCGGATTTCGGCCAGCTTGTTTTCCACTTCCTCAAGCACCAGGTTGGCGGAACCCGTAACGCCCTTGAGAGAGACGTAATAGATGAAGCCGGATGCCGCTTCGGCAATCATTTCCAGACGCTGGCGGTGACTGGTGGGCGCTGCCAGGTAGATGGCGTCCAGCCCCTGCCCCCGCAGGGCCTGGATGAGATCATGACCTTCTTCCGGGGGCACGTCCACGGTGAGGGCGCCATCCACGCCGGCTTCCGCGGCGCGGCGGGCGAAGGTCTCGTAGCCCATGACCTCCACGGGATTGAGATATCCCATGAGAATTACGGGCGTTTCCCCGTCGGTTTCACGGAAGGCTTTCACCATGTCCATGACATCCCCCAGGGAGACATGATGCGCCAGGGCCCGTTCACTGGCGCGCTGGATAACCGGACCGTCGGCCATGGGGTCGGAAAAGGGCACGCCCAGTTCGATGATATCCGCCCCGGCGTCCACCAGATCGTGCATCAAACCGACAGTTACATCTGGATGAGGGTCGCCGGCGGTGATGAAGGGAATCAGGGCGGCGTGCCCCTCGGCCTTGAGGGCGGCGAATCGTGCGGCAATACGGCTCATAGCGCTATCCCTTCAATGGCAGCCACAGTGTGCATATCCTTGTCGCCCCGGCCGGACAGGTTCACCAGCACCTTCTGTTCCGGCCGCATGGTGGCGGCCAGCTTCAATCCATGGGCGATGGCGTGGCTGGACTCCAGGGCGGGAATGATTCCTTCGGTGCGGGTAAGCAGGTGGAAGGCGTCCAGGGCTTCCCGGTCATCAATGGCCACATAGTTGGCGCGCCCCGTGTCCTTGAGCCAGGCGTGCTCGGGCCCCACGCCGGGGTAGTCCAGTCCTGCGGAAATGGAATGGGTCTCGATGATCTGGCCGTCCTTGTCTTCCATGAGATAGGTGCGGTTACCGTGGAGCACGCCGGGCTCACCCGCACACAAGGGCGCGGCATGACGGCCCGTATCCAGGCCCTCCCCGGCCGCTTCCACACCGTAGATGGCCACCTCCTTGTCGTCCAGGAAGGGATAGAACAGGCCGATGGCGTTGGAGCCGCCACCCACGCAGGCCACCAGGGCATCCGGCAGGCTGCCGGTCATGTCCTGGATCTGCTGGCGGGCTTCCCGGCCGATGACGGCCTGGAAGTCGCGCACCATGGCCGGATAGGGATGGGGGCCGGCCACGGTGCCGATGATATAGAAAGTGTCGTCCACAGTGGCCACCCAGTCGCGCATGGCCTCGTTCAGGGCGTCCTTCAGAGTCCTGGAACCGGACGAGACACTGCGCACCTCGGCGCCCAGCAGGCGCATGCGGTACACATTGGCTTCCTGGCGGGCCACGTCTACCTCGCCCATGTACACCACGCATTCCAGCCCGAGACGGGCTGCTACCGTGGCCGTGGCCACGCCATGCTGCCCTGCCCCGGTCTCGGCGATGATGCGGGTCTTGCCCATGCGCTTGGCCAGCAGGGCCTGGCCAATGGTGTTGTTTACCTTGTGGGCGCCGGTGTGGTTGAGATCCTCCCGCTTGAGATAGATCTGCGCCCCGCCGTTCTCGCGGCTCAGGCGCTCGGCATGATAGATGGGAGAGGGTCTGCCCACGTAATGCCGCAGGTCGGCATCCAGCTCGGCGAGAAAATCCGGATCCCCCAGGTACTTCTCGTAGGCCTCGCGCAGCTCCGTGAGGGCTTCCATCAGGGTTTCCGCCACGAAAATGCCGCCATAGGGGCCGAAATGGCCGTGTTCATCCGGCATATTCATGAATGAGTCATTGTTCTCCAAACCGCACACCTCGCATGAATCGTTTGATCTTGTCCGCGTCCTTGATGCCCTTTTCCACTTCCACGCCGCCGCTTACATCCACCGCGTACGGTCTTACCTGGCGCACGGCGTCCGCCACGTTGTCCGGCGTCAGGCCGCCGGCCAGCACGATGCGCCCGGCCAGTTCCACCGGAATGCGTCTCCAGTCGAAGGCTTCGCCAGTGCCACCAGGCACGCCGGGACGGTAAGCGTCCAGGAGCAGGGCCCGGGCGCCGGCGTAGTCCCGGGCTACCTTGTCCAGATCCACATCATCCTTCATGCGCACGGCCTTGATCCAGGGGCGACCGTGTTCCGCGCAGTAGTCCGGGCATTCATTGCCATGAAACTGGATCAAGTCGATGCCTGTTTCTCCCAGCACCTCGGCAATTGTTTCCCGGTCCGCGTTGACGAACAAGGCCACGGTGGTGATGAAGGGTGGCAGCGACCTGATGATGGACGCCGCCTCGCCTGCTTCCACGTACCGGGGGCTGGGCGGATAGAACACGAACCCCAGGGCATCGGCCCCGGCCTGGACAGCCGCCCGTGCATCTTCTGCACGGGTGATTCCACAGATCTTGATTCGTGTTCGCATAAGCGATGAATTATAACATCAGCAGCGGAAATTCCCGCGCATGGGTAGGAATATCGAATCCGAGATCATAATCCACCCGGTGGAAATACAGCCCGTGGGGTGAAGCGGTCACGCCGCCCAGGGTGCGATCCCGGTGCTCCAGCACTTCCCTCGCCCATTCCACGGGATGTTCTCCGCTGCCGATGGCCATGAGCACACCGGCGATGTTGCGCACCATGTGATGCAGAAAACCGTCTGCATGCACCTCCATTGCAACATAGTCACCCCTGCGCTCCACCTTCAGGGAGCGCAGGGTGCGCACAGGGCTTTTGGCCTGGCAGTGCACCGTGCGGTAGCTGCTGAAATCATGGGTGCCCAGCAGGGCCTGGCCGGCTTCATGCATCCTTTCGGCATCCAGGGGGCCATGCACCCAGGTCACCCGCCTGGATAACAGGGCCGGACGGCTCAGGCGATTCAGTATGTAGTAACGGTAGGTTCGTCCCCGGGCGGAAAAGCGTGCGTGGAATTCATCGCTCACCTCCCTGGCCCAGAGCACGCTGATATCGTGCGGCAGATTGATATTGCTGCCCATAACCCAGCCATGGGGCTTGCGCACGGCTTCCGTGTCGAAATGGGCTACCTGGCAACTGGCATGCACTCCGGTATCCGTGCGGCCCGCCGCATGGACTTCCACGGGATGATTGGCCACTTTCGACAAGGCTTTTTCCAGTTCCAACTGCACCGTGCGCACGCCCGGCTGCTGTGTCTGCCAGCCATGGAAGCGGCTGCCGTCGTATTCGATTCCCAGTGCGATTCTCATACATAAAAGACAAGGGCGCCGAAGCGCCCTTGATCCGGATTCCCGGGCCGGCTGTCAGTTCTTGAGCTGGCCGAGCAATTCGGAAGCGGTTTCCTTCTGCTCCGGCGTGCCGTCTTCCTCCACTTCCTGGAGGATGCCGCGAGCGCCGTCCGCATCGCCGATTTCCATGAAGGCGCGGGCCAGTTCCAGTTTGGTTTCCACTTCGTCACCAATGATGGAATCTTCTTCCACGGCCTGGGAAACATTGAGATCGTCTTCCAGGCCGGAAATCTGGCTGTCGGGAGCCAGCCCCTCCTCCAGATTGGAAAAACGATCGTCTTCCAGGTCGAGAGGTTCATCCAGAATCTGGGAGTCGGCCATCACGCCTTCCAGGTCACCGGAAAGATCGGCCAGTGCCTCGTCAAGGTTTGTCGTGCCAACTTCGATATCACCTACATCATCGATATCCAGCAGCTCAGTGTGCAATTCAGTCTCGCTCAAAGCCAGGTCATCCTTGTTCACATCGTCCAGCACGGATTCCGCCTGGGCTGCCTGGTCGTCCGCAGCAGCGGAGCCGTCATCGGTATCCAGCTTGGAAAAATCCAGGTCCAGTTCACTGAAGCCTTCCAGGGGCTCGCTGTCCGCACCGAGGGCGGAATCCACCTCTTCAGCCAGGGTGCTGAGATCCAGGGAAAGTTCGCTGTCTTCACTCACGGCGCTGTCGGCATCCACCGTGGCTGCCGCCGCTGCAGCGGACACGCCGGCGGCAAACAGCGGATTGGCCTTGTCCAGATCCCTCCCCATGGTCTGGATATGCTCCCAGGCCTTGGGATCTTCCTCGTACTGGCCGCTATTGACCATTTTTTCCGCAAGTGCGTTGAATTGATCCTTCTTCTGGGTGGCGTAATAAACCTCCAGCATCTTGTACTTGACCGCGGCGCTGTCATTGCCGGATTCCATGGCTTCCCGCAGGATTTCTTCCGCCTGCTGATAGCGGCCGTAAGCAATATATACATCCGCCTCGGAAACCGGATCGACTTCGGCCGTGTCTTCCTGCAGGCCCTTGAATTCCTCCGTGGAATACTCGCTGAGGAAAGATGTGTCGCCGATATCGCCGGCGGCCATGTGATCCGCCACCGTATCCGCAAGACTGGACTCCTCTTCCATCAGGATGCTCTCCTGATCCACGGGTTCCCCTGTGCCGGCGGCGGGCACCGCAGGCACCGGTTCCTCCTTCCCGCGTCGGCCCAGCAACAGCGCCAGAAGGGCAAGCAGCAATGCGCCGGCTGCGCCTCCCGCGATCATCATGTTGTTACGCGCCCAGGCGACCGGATCTTCCGTGATGGAAGGCTCGGAAGCAGAAACAGGCGCCGGAGCCTTTTCTCCGGCCGCTGTTTCGGGTTCAGTTTCAGCGGGAGGCTGCTCCGCCACGGCCGGTTCCGGTTCGACAGGCTGTTCTACCGCAGGCTCGACCTCTTCGGCAGGCATCCCGGCCCCGGATTCACCCGTCTCCTCTCCCACAAGGGCTTGTTCCGCAATTTCGCCTTCGGCAACGGCGACCTCGGTTTCCATTTCCCCGGTTACGGCTTGCGCCGCCGGCTCTGTTTCACCGGACATGTCCTCGACTACGGCTTCGGCCTCAGTTTCGGCTTCTTCGACTTCGGCAAGCACGCTTTCCGCGGTGGCTTCCGCCTCATTGACCTGGCTCATGCCTTCCTGCAGACGAGCCAGTTCTTCATCCTTGAGCTCCAGCAGGCGCTGGGTATCATTCAGCTGCTGGCGCAGTTCCTCCACCTGGCTGCGCATCAGGGCGGCTTCCTGCCGTGCGGTTTCCGCCTGTTCCTCCAGAATCAGCATCTGCTGGCGCAGATCCGTGCCACCCTTCTCCACTTCCAGATCGGATACGGCCTGGCCGGATTCGGTGTCAGCCTCGGTCTCGACGGCGCCGGCAATCTTGAGCTGAACTTCCTCTTCCGCGGCAACCGGTTCCCTTTCCGCCGGCAATTCGGCGGCACCGGGAGCCTCTGCTGCCGCGGAGGCTCCTCCCGTGGTCGCTTGCTGGAATGCAGCAACCGCTTCACTGCGTCCAATGGTGATTTCTTCAGCAGAAGGAACCTTGAGCACCTGCCCCTTCTTCAGCAGGTTGATGTTATTGTTGAGAAATGCCTGTGGATTGGCCTGGTAGAGGGCCATCATCATCTGGTGGATGGAAATACCCTGCGGGCGCAGATCGTCGGCTATTTGCCACAAGGTTTCATTGGCGTCCACGGGACCGTATTCCCCATTGGTGACAGTGCGCTGGGGGCGGCTGGATGCCCTGACGGTGGTGCGTTCGGATGATGAAGACCGCTCTGCGCCCGCCTGTGCGCTGGCTGCTTCAATTCTGGCAGCACGTCGCTTCGTCAGTGATGGCGGATCCAGCAGCGCGGTGTATTCCTTCACGGCCTGGCCGTTGGGCCAGTCCAGCTTGATGAAGAAATCGAGGAAGGGCTCCCGGATGGGGTCGGAACTGGTCACCCGTATGACGGCACGGCCATCCTTCAAACGCATGGGACGGAATTTCAGGCGGGTGAGCAAGAACGTGCGCTCCACGCCCATGCGGTTGAATACGGCAGCCGGCGCCAGGGAAGCTTTCAATGTATCGAGTTGCCCCTTCTTTACCGAAATCAACTCGATGTCGGCCTTGAATTTTTCGTTCAGCGCCGAATGGGTGGTCATGCCCCCCAGGCCCAGTGCGTATACAGACATGGGCAGAGTGCCCACTGCAAGTGAAACTGCTAGTGCCAGTTTGCGGACCATATTCCCTCCCAGAGATTGCCGCCAAGTACTTTCAGGACCTTCCGGCTTCATTCTCTGAAGCTTCGGTGAACCTGGTCCCGTGATATCCAAATCCGCTATACAAGTCATACCTGATGCTGCCGTCAGCCGTGTTTGCCCAGGTATTTCCAGCCACGGGACGAACCTTCACCCGCCTTTCCGGAAACACCGTGGAAAAACCCCTCTTGAACTTTGTGCAGCAAATCTCAGAGTATTTATAACGATTCAGGGCTAACTATAGCGTACACCGTATTTTTTACCAACCAAAACCCGGTCTGAGGGCAATTTGCAGGCAAACAATTTGCGGTACTTCACGCTTCATCCCCGCAGAAGGATCATGAGCATGCGCCGCAGGGGTTCGGCGGCTCCCCAAAGTAACTGGTCGCCCACGGTAAAGGCGGAAAGGTAGTCGCTGCCCATGTTCATCTTGCGCAAACGGCCCACAGGAACTTCCAGGGTGCCGGTGACTTTCGCCGGCGTCAGCTCCGCGGCGGTGATGTCCCGCTCATTGGGAATCACCCGTGACCAGTCATTGGCCTCATCGAGCATGCTTTCAATCTCGTCCAGGGGCACATCCTTCTTCAGCTTGATGGTGAGCGCCTGGGAGTGGCTGCGCATGGCGCCGATACGCACGCACAGGCCATCGATGGGCACGGGATTTCCGGAACGCCCCAGGATCTTGTTGGTTTCCACCTGCCCTTTCCATTCCTCCTTGCTCTGGCCGTTGTCCAGCTTCACGTCGATCCAGGGAATCAGGCTGCCCGCCAGGGGCACGCCGAACTGATCCGTGGGAAAGCGGTCGCTGCGCATGGTCTCGGTCACCTTGCGGTCGATGTCCAGGATGGCGGAAGCGGGATCCGCCAGCAGATCGGAGACGGAATCTTCCAGGGCGCCCATCTGGGACAGCAGTTCACGCATGTTGCGCGCCCCGGCGCCGGAAGCAGCCTGGTAGGTCATGGCGCTCATCCACTCCACCAGGTCGTTCCGGAACAGGCCGCCCAGGCCCATGAGCATGAGACTGACGGTGCAGTTGCCGCCGATGAAATCCCGGGTGCCGTTGGCAATGGCGTCCTGGATGACGTTCATATTTACCGGGTCGAGGACGATGACCGTGTGCTCGGCCATGCGCAGGGTGGAAGCGGCGTCGATCCAGTAGCCGTCCCAGCCGCTGGCGCGCAGGTCGGCAAACACCTGTTTGGTATAGTCACCACCCTGGCAGGTTACGATGACCTCCATTTTCTTCAGTTCTTCCATGTTGGTAGCGTCCTTCAGCGGGGGAATGTCCTTGCCGATGTCCGGCCCCTTTTGCCCGGCCTGGGATGTGGTGAAGAACACCGGCTCCTCGATGGCGTCGAAATCGTTCTCCTCGCGCATGCGCTGCATGAGGACGGAACCCACCATGCCGCGCCAGCCTACGAAACCCACTCTTTTCATCTGTCTGTCCTGCTTGTGCAAAAA
>CAZWRE010000128.1:0-24675 GCA_964636335.1 uncultured Sedimenticola sp.
CTGCGCGATCTGCTGCGCAAGGACTGGATCTATATCCGCAATAACATCAAGGTGGACGACCTGGGGCCGGTGCTGAGCTTTGTGGGCAAGCTGGGTAACCCGGAGCAGGGCGGGGTGCCCCTGGAAGACTTCGTGCGCCGCCAGGCCCAGTACCGGGAGGCGGAGATCGCCGCCGTGCGCGACGTGCCCGACTTCATCCGCAAGGCCCGGGAGGTCTACGGCTACCAGCATTTCATCAACGATATGGGGGGCAGCCTGTGCGAGCTGGATGAGCCCGGCGTTATCGAGCTGCTGGCGGAGCATACCCTGATCCTGTATATCAAGATCACCGATGAGGAACAGGAGCGCCAACTCATCGCCCGCGCCCAGTCCGCGCCCAAGCCCCTGTATTATCGTCCCGGATTCTTGCTGGAACAGTTGGCGGTTTATCTGCGGGAGCATGACCTTGAGTACGCGGCGCAGATGGATCCGGACGATTTCACCCGCTGGGTGTTTCCGCGCCTGTTCCATTCGCGCATTCCACGTTACGAGGCCATTGCCAGGGAGGGGTACACCGTGACTTCCAAGGAATTGTCCGAAGTGAAAAGTGAAGCGGAGTTTCTCGATCTGCTGGAACGGGCTATTGCCCGGGAGGAAACCTGATGCCCCTGGTTGCCCACAACGATCTGCCCACCTTCGAGCGCCTGCGCCAGGAAGGTCAGCTGGTGCTGCCCACGGGACGCGCCATGCACCAGCACATCCGCGAGCTGCACATTGGTCTGCTCAACATGATGCCGGACAAGGCCCTGGCGGCCACCGAGCGGCAGTTCTTCCGCCTGGTGGGGGAGAGCAATCCCATCGCCCAGTTTTATGTGCATCCCTTCACCCTGCCGGAACTGCCGCGCAGTGAGCAGGCCCAGACACATATCGACACCTATTACGAAACCTTCGACGAGATCCGTGAGCAGGGGCTGGATGCACTCATTATTACCGGCGCCAATGTCACCGGGCCGGAGCTGGCCAACCAGCCGTTCTGGGAGCCCCTCATCAAGGTCATCGACTGGGCCGGGGAGAACGTTACCTCCACTCTCTGCTCATGCCTGGCCACCCACGCGGTGCTGCAGTTCCGCTATGGCCAGCACCGTCAGCCCCAGGAAAGAAAAGTCTGGGGCGTGTTTCCCCACCAGGTGGTGGACAAGCGTCATCCCCTGGTGAATGATGTGAACAGCCGTTTTCACGTGCCGCATTCCCGGTGGAATGCGGTGACGCCCGCCCAGTTCCGGGCGGCGGGGCTGCGGGTGCTGGTGGAGAGCGAGGATATCGGCGTACACCTGGCCACCAGCCATGACGGCCTGCGTTTCGTGTTCTTCCAGGGGCACCCGGAGTACGACACCGTATCCCTGCTCAAGGAATACAAGCGCGAAGTGCTCCGCTGGATTGCCGGGGAGATTGAAGACTATCCCCCCATGCCGGACAACTATCTCGGTCCGCAGCAGACGGCCATCTTTGACGAATACGCCTGGCGCCTGAAGCGGGCCCGTGATGCGGGGGAGGACTTGCCGGAGTTCCCCGAAAGACTGGTGGCGGACAACATCGACAATATCTGGCACGATACCGCCGAGGCGGTGGTGGCCAACTGGATCGGCCTTGTCTATCAGGTAACCCACCGCGAGCGCCATCTGCCTTTCATGGACGGCGTGGACCCTGACAATCCCCTCGGTTTGCTGCGGATACCCGGCTGAGCGCCTTTGTGATAAATTCGGGAAAAGGAGGAGGAACCCATGCGTACAACGGCTCTTGGCATGATGATGTTTGGACTGGCGGCTTCCGGCCTGATCCGGGCGGAGGGCTATCATCCTTCCGTGGAAGGTCCTGGCTCCATCAACTGGCCGCCTCCCGGCGGCGCGTCTGCCGCTCTTCCTTCCGGAATGCCCGCCTATGTCCCGCCAGGACAGGGCTTCAGGCCTTATCCCGACTACCAGCAGGCCCAGCGTTTCCGCAGTTCCGCCACCCGGCAGTTCCGAAAGGAGCTCATCGCGCCGCCGGGGGAAGACTGGCCCAATGCCGATTACTACCGGGGTGAACAACAGGCCATGCCGGAGCAGCGGCACCCCGGTCAGTTGCGCCCCGAGCCCATGGAAAGGGGGGAGCCGGTGGAGGTGGTGCCGCCGCCCAGTGTGCCTGTTGGCGAGGTGAAATCTCCCCTGTCGGACAAACCGGCGCGTGGCTGGCGGCCCATGAAGGAACAGCAGGCGCTGGAAGCCATGGAGGAGAGCAGGGAACCGCCCAAGCCGGAAGAGAAGAAACCGCTGGTCATGCGCAAGATCGAGAAGCCTGTTTCTCCCTTGCATGAGCCGGAGCCTCGACCCGCCCGCCTTCCTGGCGGAATGCCGCCTGGTTCCGGAAAGGAGGTTGCCCCGCTGCCTGGCATGAACGTCGCGCCCGTAGTGAAAGTTCCCGAAGGAAAGATGCCGCCTTCGGGGCCGGTTGAGAAAAACAATGCCATGAAATGAGAAAAGCCGTCCGCGCGGAAATGCGCGAACGGCTTCTGGCGGGTTGATGTGAAAAACGATTGTCTTTCAATCAGCCGTGGTGTCTGTCAGGCGATGCCCAGCTTCTCCTTGATCACGGCAACCACCTCGTCGCTGGAAGTGGCGTTGATATCCCACAGCATGCCTTCCTTTTCATAGAAGCCCACCAGAGGAGCGGTCTGTTCGTTGAATACGTCCAGACGCTTGGAAATGGCTTCCTCGGTTTCGTCCTCGCGCTGCACGACCTTGCCGCCGCACTTGTCGCACACGCCTTCCACCTTGGGCGGATTGCTCTTCACGTTGTAGATGGCGCCGCAGTCCTCGCAGGTGCGGCGGGTGGTGAGGCGGTCCAGGATGACGTCACGGGGCACGTTCAGGTTGACCACGCCGTCCAGCTCGATGTTCAGCTTGGCCAGCAGGTCCTTCAGGGCCTCGGCCTGGGGGATGGTGCGGGGGAAGCCGTCCAGCAGGAAACCGGACTTGCAGTCGTCTTCCAGCAGACGCTCGCCCATAATGCCCATGATCAGTTCGTCGGGCACCAGCTCGCCGCGGCTCATGTAGCCTTGCGCTTCCTTGCCCAGGTCCGTGCCTTCCTTCACGGCGGCGCGCAGGATGTCGCCAGTGGAAATCTGTACGGAACCGTCGATGGCGGTGAGCATCTTGGCGACGGTGCCCTTGCCGGCGCCGGGAGCGCCCAAAAGAATCAGTCTCATTGTGGAATTCTCCAAAAAATTCAGATGATGAAAAAGCTTGTGAGCCATGGTCGAGCAGGCTCAAGTGGCGCGTATTTTAATGGCGTGAGGGAAAAATTGCCATGAATGGTTTTTCCGGCTTGAGGTGAGTCATTGCCTTTCCCGTGGCAAGGCCCATAATAAACTTCCCTTTTTGCATTCACTTGTCCGGCATGTATCGCAAGCGGCTCCGACAATCCGGCAGGCAGCTCATTTCCCGGCGCGTGTGGCGCACCCGGGCAGTGTTCCTCATGGGCGCCATCCTGGTGGGCATCGCCGCCACCATGCTGGCCTGGGGCAGTGACTGGGCCAGTGAAACCTTTCTCCATGTCATCAATGACAGGCCCTGGCTGCCTTTCGTCATCACTCCCCTGGGGCTGATGTTCATCATCTGGATGACCCGCAACCTGTTCGTGGGCGCCGAGGGCAGCGGTATTCCCCAGGCCATTGCCGCCCTGCATCTCAAGCGTCACAAGCACCTGCGCCACAGGCTGCTGTCCCTGCCCATCGCCTTCGGCAAGGGCATCATGATCGTGCTGGGCCTGCTCTGCGGCGCCTCCATCGGTCGGGAAGGGCCGACCATACACATCGCCGCGTCCATCTCCTTTGCCCTGACGCGCTTTGCCCGCTTTCCCCATCACGATATCAGCCGCGGCTTGATCCTCGCGGGTGGCGCGGCAGGCCTGGCGGCGGCCTTCAACACGCCTCTGGCCGGGGTCATGTTCGCCATCGAGGAAATGGCCAAGAACTTCGAGGAGAAGACCAACGGCACGGTGTTCACGGCGGTGATCATCGCCGGCATCACCGCCCTGGCCATCAATGGCAATTACGCCTATTTCGGCACCGTGTTCGCGACCGCGGACTTTCCCGAGATCTTTTCCGCCGTGGTGCTCTGTGGCGTGGTGGGTGGCCTGGCGGGAGGCTCCTTCAGTGCTTTCCTGGTCTATGGCGGGCGTTATATCCGTCCCTGGCGCAACCGGCACCCTTATCTGCTGGCCCTGGTCATCGGCCTGTTGCTGGCGGCTATCGGCCTGGCGTCCGGCGGCCAGACCTGGGGCACGGGTTACACAGAGGCCAAGACCGCTCTCATGGGCATAGGGCTGGATTCCGAGGGCTATCCCGCCTTCAAATACCTGGCTACCCTGCTGTCCTACTGGAGCGGCATTCCCGGCGGCATCTTTGCGCCATCCCTGTCCATCGGTGCCGGCCTGGGGGCGGAGCTGTCCCAGTGGCTGCCCAATGTCACCGTGGCCACCGTGGCCCTGCTGGGCATGGCCGCCTATTTCACCGGGGTGGTGCAGACGCCGCTGACGGCGGTGATCATCATCATGGAGATGACGGACAACCAGAGCATCCTGCTGCCGGTGATGGCCGTGGCGCTCATTGCCGATGGTGTGTCCAAGCTCATCAATCCCCAGCCCATCTACCGGGCCCTGGCGGAAGATTTCATCCGCGACCTGTCCTCCCATCACGGCGGTAACAAGGCGCCGGAAAAATGATTTCCGTCATCGGTGCCCTGGTGCGCCCGCCGGGCATGCCGGGGGGCTGCTGGCTGTGCTCGGTCCGCCGTTGATGATGTGGCCGGCGGGATTCCGAGGCAGGAAAAGAGGGGTGTTTTTTTGCGCCATTTGTTCTATATTGGTTCTCCATTGTGGTGCATGAGTGACTGTCCCGAAGATGAGAGCGGAAGCGAAAAAAGACATTGACAGGTTGTTGCGTCAGGGCCTGCTCTGGCGGGGAGCTGCGTCTGTGCAGGCCCGGGGATCCGTGGTGAGCAGCGGTCTTGCGCAACTGGACGAGGCCATGGGCGGCGGCTGGCCACGGGGATCGCTCACGGAGATACTTTCCGATGGGCCGGGCCTGTCCCTGTTGCTGCGCGCCCTGGCGAAGCTGAGCCGGGGGGAACGCTGGCTGGCCTGGGTGAACGCCCCCTGGCTGCCCTATGCGCCGGCCCTGTCGGCGCGGGGCGTGGATGTGTCGCGGGTGCTGCTCATCCGCGGGCGGGATGATGCACAGGCCCTGTGGGCGGCGGAGCAGGCCCTGCGCTCGGGCAATTGCGCCGCCGTGATGCTCTGGCCACAAGGGATTAGCATCGCCCGGGCACGTCGCCTGCGGCTGGCGGCGGAGGAGGGTGACTGCCTGGGCCTGCTGTTCCGTCCATCCGGGGCGGCCGCGCAATCCTCCATGGCCGCCCTGCGCCTGGAAGTGAAAGCCCATGAGGTTGGGCTGGAGGTGAAAGTGCTCAAGCGCCCCGCCGGCTGGGGCGGCAGAAGGCTGGTGCTGCCATGCAATGGCTAGGCCTGTATTTTCCCGATCTGCCCCTGGAGGTGTTCTGGGCCGGGGAGGACATGCCCCTGGCCGTGACCCGGCGCGGCAAGGGGCGGGACATCATCGACCGCTGTAATGGGCCAGCCCGGGAGGCTGGTGTCCGTCCGGGCATGCCCCTGAACGCCGCCCTGGTCCTGGCGCCGGCCCTGTGTCTGCACGAGCGGGACAGGAAACGTGAGCGGCAGCGTCTGGAGACCATTGCCGCCTGGGCCTGGAAGTACAGCTCGCGCATCAGCTTCGATCCCCTGCTGTTGCTGCTGGAAGTGGGGAGCAGTGCCCGCTTGTTCGGAGGCCTGGAATCCCTGCTGCAACGCCTGTGCGATGATTCCCGGGCTCCTGTCGTCACCGATCACCGAGCCCTGGCGCCTTCTCCCGGGGCGGCGGCCCTGCTGGCGCGCCTGCGGCCCGGCAGCCGGGTGGAACAGGTCGAGGAACTGGCGCCGGTTCTGGCGGACATTCCCCTGGCCAGGATCACCCGGGATGAAAACCTGTTGTCCCTGATGCGGGGCATCGGCCTGTCCACCATCGGCGACGCTCTGGCGCTGCCCCGGCCGGAACTGGCCCGGCGGGTGGGGCCGGAGCCCGTGCTGCTGCTGGATCGCCTGTTGGGCCGGGCGCCGGATCCTCGCTCCCTGTGGCAGCCGCCGGAAGTCTTTGAACAGCGTCTGTTGCTGCTGGCGGAAATCGAACAGGCCCCGGCCCTGCAGTTTCCCGCCCGGCGCCTGGTGGAGGACCTGTGCGCCTTCCTGCGTGGCCGGGATGCCGTGGCCCAGCGCCTGTACTGGCGCTTCCTGCACCGGGACGCACAGCCTTCCCGGCTGGAACAGGGTCTGCTCATGCCCAGTGCCGAGGCGGCTCATATTCTTGAGCTGTTTCGCCAACACCTGGAGAAGCTGCGACTGCCCGGGGCCGTGGTGGAGATGGAACTGCGGGTGGATGCCTGGCAGGGGGCGGAAAGGGCCAGCGGCGACCTGTTCACGACGGAGCGAAAAGGGGATGAGAGTTTTCTGGAACGCCTGCATGCCCGCCTGGGGGAGGATGCCGTGCGCGGCCTGCGACTCCGGCCCGATCACCGCCCGGAAAAGGCCTGGGCCTACCGCAAACCCCTCGGTTCGCGCGGGAGCAATGCTGCACGCCGCGAACAGGACGGCGCGCCACATTCTTTGCGACGCGCGGCGTTGCTCCCGCAACCGGCATCTACGCACCACCCCTTGTGGTTGCTTCCCAAACCCCAGCGTCTGCGCCAGCGCAACGGCCAGCCCTGGCACCAGGGCCGCCTGGAGCTGTGCGCCTTTTCCCGGCGTATCGAGACCGGCTGGTGGGATGGTGATGACGTGGCCCGGGATTACTACCGGGCGCGCAATCCCGCCGGTCAGGAGCTGTGGGTGTACCGGGACAGGCGCAGCGGCCAGTGGTTTCTGCAGGGGGTGTTTGAGTGACAGTGAAGTCCGATGCTTGCCAGCGACCCGAAACCGCTTACGCGGAATTGCATTGTCTGAGCAATTTCAGCTTTCTGCGTGGCGCTTCCCACCCGGAAGAACTGGTGGCCCGCGCCGCGGAGTTGGGCTACGCGGCCCTGGCCCTGACTGATGAATGCAGTTTCGCCGGGGTGGTGCGCGCTCACCAGGAAGCGAAGCGCCAGGGGCTGAAGCTGATCATCGGCACGGAAATCCGCCTGGATGACGGCCCGCGCCTGGTGCTGCTGGCGCGCAACCGCCGGGGCTATGGGCAGCTCTGCCGCCTTGTCACCCGGGGGCGCCGCCGGACGGAAAAGGGGAGCTATGAATTGCGTCGGGCGGACCTGGAGCAGGGCCTGGATGACTGTCTGGCCCTGCTGCTGCTTCCCCGCCAGGGAGAGGAAACGGCGGTGGGCTGGTTCCGCGCCCATTTCGCCGGGCGCGGCTGGCTGGCCCTGGCCCTGTTACGCGATGCTCGGGATCAGGTCTTGCTGGAACGGGCGTGGGAGCTGTCTGCCGCCCATGAGCTGCCCCTGGTGGCCGTGGGCCATGTGCTCATGCACCGCCGGGGGCGCCGTGCCCTGCGGGACCTGCTCACGGCCATCCGCCATGGCTGCACGGTGGAGGAACTGGGCTGGCGTGCCCTGGCCAATGGCGAGCGCCATTTGCGCACCCTGGATGACCTGGCGGCGCTGTATCCCCGGCAACTCCTGGCCCAGACCCGTGTGATCGCCGACGCCTGCCATTTCTCCCTGGACGAGCTGGCCTATGAATATCCCGATGACGTGACGCCGCCGGGCATGAGCGCCCAGGATTATCTGCGCCAACAAGTAGAGGAGGGCATGAAGGCGCGCTGGCCGGCAGGTTGTCCGCGGAAGGTCCGGGCGCAGCTTGAGCACGAACTGAACCTTATCGAGGAGCTGAACTATGCCGCCTATTTTCTCACCGTCTGGGATATCGTCACCTACGCCCGCCGCCGGGGAATTCTCTGCCAGGGGCGCGGTTCCGCCGCCAATTCCGCCGTGTGCTATTGCCTGGGCATTACCGAGGTGGATCCGGCACGCATGAACCTGCTGTTCGAGCGCTTCATCTCTCGGGAGCGGGGAGAGCCGCCGGACATCGACGTGGATTTCGAGCACCAGCGCCGCGAGGAGGTCATCCAGTATATCTATGAAAAGTACGGCCGGGAGCGGGCGGCCCTGGCGGCCACGGTCATCACCTACCGGCCGCGCAGTGCCCTGCGGGATGTGGGCAAGGCCCTGGGTCTGTCCACCGGCCAGTTGGAGCAGCTTGCCCGGGCCGCCTCGGGTTGGCGCAGCCGCCGGGAGGTGCAGGGGGACTGGCTGCGGGAAGCGGGTTTCGATCCGGACAGTTTCCTCATCCAGCGCCTGCTGTACCTGGTGAACGAACTGCAGGATTTTCCCCGCCACCTGTCCCAGCACGTGGGGGGCTTCGTCATCAGCCGGGGCGGGCTGGAGGAGCTGGTGCCCGTGGAAAATGCCGCCATGGCCGGGCGCAGCATCATCCAGTGGGACAAGGATGATCTGGAAGCCCTGGGACTGCTCAAGGTGGATGTGCTGGCCCTGGGCATGCTCAGCGCCATCCGCCGCGCCCTGGATCTGCTGGGCATGGAGTTGCAGGATATTCCAGCGGAGGACCCGCGGGTCTATGACATGATCTGCCGGGCCGATACCCTGGGGGTGTTCCAGATCGAGTCCCGGGCGCAGATGTCCATGCTGCCGCGCCTGCGGCCCCGCTGTTTCTACGACCTGGTGGTGGAAGTGGCCATCGTGCGCCCCGGCCCCATACAGGGGGACATGGTGCATCCCTACCTGCGTCGCCGCCAGGGGCTGGAGTCGGTTGACTATCCCTCGGAAGAAGTGCGCGGGGTGCTGGCGCGCACCCTGGGAGTGCCCATCTTTCAGGAACAGGTCATCAAGCTCACCCAGGTGGCGGCGGGCTTCACGCCGGGGGAGGCGGACCAGATCCGCCGTTCCATGGCCGCCTGGCGGCGCCGGGGAGGCATGGATGTCTGGGAGCGCAAGCTCAAGGCAGGCATGAAGTCACGGGGGTACAGCGATGGCTTCGCCGAGCGTATATTCCGCCAGATTCAGGGGTTTGGGGATTACGGCTTTCCCGAGTCCCATGCCGCCAGCTTCGCTCTGCTGGTGTATGTGTCCGCCTGGATCAAGTGCCATCACCCGGCGGTATTCGCCTGCGCCCTGCTCAACAGCCAGCCCATGGGGTTCTACGCCCCGGCGCAGTTGGTGCGTGATGCCCGGGAGCATGGCGTGGATGTGCGTCCCGTGGATGTGCAGTGCAGCCACTGGGACTGCCGCCTGGAAGGTGAGGCCCTGCGCCTGGGTCTGCGCATGGTGAAGGGTTTGTCCCGGTCGGGCGCGCGGCGTTTGGTGAAAGTGCGCGAAGCTGGTGTTTTTGCCAATGTTGCGCAATTGGCCCGCCGGGCGGCATTGCATGCTTCGGATCTGAAGGCCCTGGCGGCGGCGGATGCTCTTGCTTCCCTGGAACGGGACAGGCACAGGGCCAACTGGGCTGTGGCCGGGGTGGAAGGTGGCCTGCCCCTGCTGGCGGAGGCCTCGCCCGCCGAGGAGCAGCCGTCCCTGCCTTTGCCCGATGAAGGCGCCCAGATTCTTGCGGATCATGCCCATCTGGGCCTGAGCCTGCGTCGCCATCCCCTGGCGCTGCTGCGCCCGCAACTGGGGGAACTGCGTTTTCTGTCCGCGGAAGAAGTGGAGCAGCGCCGGCCGGGGCTGATGGTGCGTGCGGCGGGGCTGGTGCTCACCCGTCAGCGGCCGGGGAAGGGCAATGCGGTGTTCGTCACCCTGGAAGACGAGACAGGGGTGCTCAATCTCATCGTCTGGCGGCGCCTGGCCGAGCGCCAGCGCAAGGTGTTGCTGGAGGCGACACTGCTGGGGGTGTGGGCGGAGATCCAGCGGGCCGAGGGGGTGCAACATCTCATCGCGCGACGGCTGTATGACTACAGCCATTTGCTTGGGGGATTACAGTGGCGTTCCCGGGACTTCCGGTGATGCCTCATGGGCGGATTGCACCACTTCGGTGGCGCGGTTCGCGACGCTCAACACGTCCCGTGGCTACGGCCTTCACGGTACATGGCGTCGCTCCGGCGGCCGGGGTATCTACCAGGAGATGTAACTGAAGCCCTTTTCCTGTAGCTGCATGATGTCGTCCACGCCTATGGGCACGATCCTTGCGTAGTCCACCATGTCCTTCTCTGTCCAGCGCACGGCCTTCATGGTGTTGTTGCAGGCGTGGAAGGCCACGCCATAGGCGGCCAGGGAGGCAGCCTTCTGCTGCAGATCCAGGGGAATGGGACGCAAAGGACGCTTGCCCAGCAGGTGAATGCCTTCGGCAAACACGGCGATGACGATTTCCACCTCGTCTCCGTACTTGCGCAACATTTCACCAGCGGAGAACAGGATGTGGGAAATGTACGTGGGATCCGCCTTGTTGAGTTGATAGACGATATGGTGCTTCGAGTCGTCCTCGAAATGGGTGTCGGTATGATGAGCGGCTGCCTGGCCGAAAACCGCAGCGCCCGCGGTTGTCGCCAGGTATTGCAGGAAACGCCGACGGCCTCTTGTATTTGTTTTCATGATTGATCCTCCTCCTGCGGAGGATTATTACCTGAAGCGGTGTACCCTGTCGAGAACAGGCCCGGCGATCCGCCGGGCCATTGTCTCATTGTCTATCGGCTGGTGTTGTTGGATGGCTGGGAAGGCTGCGCAGGCTGGGGAGCGGCTGGCTGGGAAGGATAGGCATAGCCGCCATAGGGATAGCCGTAACCGTAGGGCGCGTAGCCATAGCCATAGGGTGCGTATCCATAGCCATAGGGATAGCCATAACCATAGGGATAATACCCACCGTAATACCAGGGAGGCGGATAGTCGTACCAGTCGTCGTCATCGAACCAGTTCCAGGGCGCCCACCCACCAAACCAGGCATTGGCGGAACCCGCCATCAACGTGCCGCCAGCAACAGCAGCGGCAAGTAAAATGCGTTTCATGGATTTCATCTTGCTTTCCTCCATATTCATTCGCTATTGCTTTTGTACTACAAATATAGTATGGACCAGCCGCCGGCGGGGCGTATTGATTGGCATCAAAACCAGGCAAAAATATCATGCCCGCCAGCCAAACGGAAAAACCCGGTGTTCCTTCTTCCGAATCCGGGAAAGCGGTTTTCCTGGCTTGAGTACACGGCATTTCTTGCGCCCGCGGCATGAATGCCTGGAGAAAAGGGCGCGGCCCCGCGCGTCCTGACCGGGGGTTCTGTTTCGCTATGGTTGGGTGATTGCCAAAGGCTTCTGTCCGGATGGTGAATGTGCTGTCCCTTTTTCCCGGGTGGGATGATTTCGCCTTTCTCTCGTGATGCTTCCGCCTGGTGAATCTCATGCTGCTAGAATGGCTGCGGTGCTCATCGAAGCCGAGAACGTATCGATGAACCTCAGCATGCCCGGCATTACCTGGATGCCGGAGTGATATTCCTGCCCTTTCAAGAGGAAAACTTTCTTGGATCCACTCTGGTTGTTGATGGCGCTGGTGCTTGGACTACTGGCCCGCCAATTGTACCTGCCTCCCCTGGTGGGATTTCTGCTGGCCGGTTTTGTTCTGCATGCTCTGGGCGTGGAGGGTGGACAGGTACTCAGGGAGATGTCCAACCTGGGCGTGCTGTTGCTGTTGTTCAGCATTGGCCTGAAACTGAGGCTGCGTAACCTGCTGGTGCCCGAGATATGGGGAGCCGCCAGCGTCCACATGGCCCTGGTGGTGTTGCTGGTGAGTGTGCTGTTGTTGTTGCCGGGCCTCGCGGGCCTGGCCTGGTTCGGCAAGCTGGACTGGCGCTCGGCGGGGCTGGTGGCTTTTGCCCTGAGTTTCAGCAGCACCATCTTTGCCGTGAAGATTCTGGAAGATCGGGGGGAGATGAAGACCCGACATGGCCAGGTCAGCATCGGTATCCTGGTTATCCAGGACATCATAGCGGTATTGTTTCTGGTACTGGAATCCGGTGATGTTCCCAGTATCTGGGCATTTGCCCTGTTGCTCCTGCCCCTTGCCAGGCCCCTGCTCAATCTCGTCATGAAACATGCCGGTCATGGTGAGTTGCTGGTGCTTTTTGGCCTGGTCATGGCCCTGGGAGGGGGTGAACTGTTCAAGCTGGTTGGCATGAAGGATGGTCTGGGGGCGCTGCTGTTTGGCGTGCTGCTGGGTGGACAGCCCAAGGCCAATGAGTTGTCCCGCGCCTTGCTGCGTTTCAAGGATCTTTTTCTGCTGGGTTTTTTCCTGCAGATCGGTATCGAGGCCCTGCCCACGGGGCGGGATGTCATGATCGCTGTCGGCCTGGCGCTGCTGATCATGCCCCTGAAATCCGTGCTCTGGTTCCTGGTGCTGACCCGGTTCCGTCTGCGTGCGCGAACTTCTTTTCTATGCAGCATGGAGTTGTCCAGCTACAGTGAATTCGGGCTCATCGTGGCCATGGTGGGTGTGAACAGCGGCTGGTTGGCTCAGCAATGGCTGGTTGTCATCGCCCTGGCCCTGTCCTTCAGTTTCATCATCGCGGCTGTCATCAACGCCAATGTGCATGGCCTGTATTCCCGCTGGGAATCCTGGCTGAACCGGTTCCAGGCCGAAAAAAGGCTGCCGGTGGATATTCCACCGGATATCGGAGATGCCGAGATATTGGTTGCCGGCATGGGGCGCGTGGGCAGCGGCGCATACGAAACCATGCGTGACGTGTTTGGTGACCGCGTGATCGGCATAGACGCCAACGCCAATGCCGTGCATTGGCACCGGGAAAGGGGGCACAATGTCATTCTGGCGGATGCCGAGGATCTGGATTTCTGGCAAGGTATCGATGCCGGCAGGCTGCGCCTGGTGATGCTGGCCATGCCGACCCTGAAAGACATGATGCAAACCAGGAAGCTGCTGGATCACATTGGCTACGAGGGACTGATTGCCGCGGTTACCCGTTACGAGGATGACAGGCAGGCCCTGGAGAAAGCCGGTGTGGATGCCACCTTCAATTTCTACCGGGAAGCCGGTGCGGGTTTTGCCGAGCATGTGCGCCGGCAACTGACCGACAGTGGTCGCTGCCTGGTCGATTCCTGTTCCGTGAACAAGAGAGAGAACAATGCTTGAATACGTTTTTTTCCATGCCCGCCCTTTCGACGAGTTTGTGGCCTATCTCCGGGGGCTGGGCCTTCAGCCGGAAACGGAAGCCGATGAAGACAGTTGGGAAGCACGCCTGCCGGAGGATATCGATGATGAACTGTCGGAAAGGATCGAGGAGCGCTACGATCAGCTCATGGAACTGAACCAGCAACTGTTCGACGCGGAACAGCCGCAGGACTATCACACGGCCGGTGTGGTGGTTAACCTGGGCAGCGGTGAGACTGTCTATGCCCAGGTGGATCCCCACCTGCTGGGGAAGATCATGGGAGTGCTGACACCCGAGGAGTTTGGCGAGGTGGTGAATGCCATCGTGGATGCCGTGGAGCAACCGGATGAACGAACCCTGTGCCAGCGCATGCGGGACGGGGATGGGTAACGGGGCGGCCCCGTGGTGGGGCCGCCATCCCAATCATTATCGAATCCTGTCCATGCCGAGAACCTTGCCATTACGGCTGTTGATGCGGCACCGGTAGTTTTCCTCGACCGGGTTGCCATCTTCCGTCAGGGCGCGCACGCGGATGTCCACCTGTTTCCTGTTGTTGCCGGTGTCCCGTACGGACGAGCCGGGGAAACGGATCTTGTGATAGCCGAACAGCTTCAACCTGTTTTTCAGGTTCTGGTGGCAGCGGTGCTTGGCATCCTTGTTGGTGATTCCCGGCTGATATGAATTGCCGCCGCCCCCGCTTCCGGGCAAGGGTTTGAGCCAGCGGTAGCCGGCATTGTCCACGCGCAGGGGGTTCACGCGCAGCTTGCAGTCGTAGGCGATCTTGCCGTTGCCGTTTCTGCCGTGGAGTTTGGCTTCGCCGGTTACGTGACGCCGACGTTCCGCAGGGGTGCTGACGTGATGGCGGGTGAATTCCAGGCTGAACTGCTGGTGGATATTGCGTTCCGCCTGGTAGCGGATACGCTCCTTGCAGGCGCGTACGGCTTTCTTGTCCCAGTTGGCGCCGCTATCGTGGCTGTCGTCCAGCTCCACGCGGGCGCTGCGCACCCAGGCATCCCTGCGGTTCATCCGGCAACTGTAGAACAGCTTGCGTTTGCTGCCGTTGTTTCGGACCGTGCCCTTGCCGTTAATGGTGGTTTCATAACGGCCGCTGTTGTACATGTCGATCTTGCCCCAGTCGATCTTGGCGCGGTAACCGATACGGTTTCTGACTTTTTCCCTGACCTTGCTCTTGCAGTTGGCGATCAGTTCCTTCCTGGACGCATCGTAATCATGGGGGGGTGGATAATACCCACCACCGCCTCCATTGTAGTATTCGTCATTGCACCCTGACAGGGTCAGGGCGGAAAGCAAGGCGGCGATCAATGTCAGGCGATGAGTCATGGGTGTCCCTCGAATCTGTTAACAGGATGTTGAAAAAGCCCTTCCATTGGGCTTTTTCAACTCGGAAAGACTGAAATGCGATTTTGTCTTTCCTCCATTTCCTGATGACTTTCGGTCATTGAAAATGGCCGCGCATCAATGTGCGGCGTCAGGCTACAGGAAGTGAAAGCAGGCCGTTCCTTCGGCTTGCAGGAGCGATACCGGGTGCCGGTACAACCAGCGGATGTTGTCCTCCGTGGCGATCTCGGTTACCGAACCTGAGCGGTGTTGGCCGTTTCCCCGCAACAATAGTAAGTTATCGCAGAATCGCATGGCAAGATTGATGTCGTGCAGCACCATGACCATGGCCCGGTCTGAAACGGTGAAATGCTTCTTGAGCAGGCGCAGCATGAGAATCTGCTGATCCGGGTCGAGGTGGTTGCTGGGTTCGTCAAGCAGGGCCAGGCGGGGTGCCTGGGCCAGCAACATGGCGATCTCCATGCGTTGCCGTTCGCCGCCGGAGAGGGTCTGTACATTGCGCTGTTCCATGCCTTTCAGTCCTGTGGCGTCTATGGCCGCTTGCGTCAGGCGCAGGTCGTCGGGCGTTTCCCAGCCCAGGCGTCCAAGATGCGGGTGGCGTCCGGCCAGCACGGTTTCAAACAGTGTTCCGGGAAAGCTGCTGAGCCCGTTCTGGAACAACAGGCCCCGCCAGAGCGCCTGTTGCCTGGGACCGAGATTCGGCAGGGGGTGATGGCCATACAGGATTTCGCCGGAATCGGCGGGGCGCAGCCCGGCCAACGCATGCAGCAGCGTTGTCTTGCCTGCCCCGTTGGGGCCGAGTATGCCCCAGCATTCGCCTGCCTGGACTTCCAGGGTCAGCTTCCCGCATGCCCGTGTCCCGCCGATATGCAGGGACAGGTTCCTGGTACTCAGCAAGGGGGGGCTCATGATTTCCTTCCCGCGGAACCGCGGTTCAGCAGAAAGAGAAACAGGGGCACGCCGAATAGCGCGGTGAGCACGCCGACCGGAAGCTGCATGGGGGCAATGAGGGTGCGCGCTGCGGTATCCGCCAGCACCAGCAGGGCTCCGCCCAGCAGCACGCTGCCCGGAACCAGGACACGGTGATCGCTGCCGGCCATCAGACGCAGCATGTGTGGTGCGATAAGGCCGATGAAGCCGATGGCGCCGGCGATGCTTACGGCGGCGGCGGTAAGCAGGGAAGCGAGCAGATAGACAAAGACATGCAGTTGCCGGATGCGTACCCCAAGCGCCGCGGCCCTGGCGGTGCCCAGCATGGCCAGGTTCAGGGCCGGAGCCAGCCACAGGGCCGGCAGCAGTCCGGCGCCCAGCACGGTCAGGGGCGGGGCCGGATCCAGGGCGTCGCTCAGGTCGCCCATGAGCCAGAACAGCATGCCCGGCAACTGCACGGGCGGGCTCAGGCTGAGCACGAAACTGATGAGTGCCGACCAGCCGGTGGCCAGCACTATGCCGGTGAGCAGCAGGCGGGTGGTGTTCCAGTTGCCGGAATGGGCCAGGGAGAACAGTAGCAGGATGGAGGCCAGGGCGCCGCCGAAAGCCATGGGGGCCTGCCAGGCGAAGGGCAGCCCCAGCAGCATGGCTCCCAGCACGGCGACGGCGGCGCCACCGGAGACGCCGAGAATATAGGGATCGGCCAGGGGATTGCGCAGCAAGGCCTGCATGAGCAATCCGGCCAGTGCCAGCACGCCGCCCACGCCAAAGGCGGAAAGGCTGCGGGGCAGGCGCAGTTCATGAATGATGCGGTAATGGGTGCTGCCGTCGTCCTGCCACAGCAGCTTCCATAATTCCTTCGGCGCGATGTCCACGCTGCCGATCATCAGGGAAAGGATCAGGCTGGCGGCGGCAATGGCCAACAGCACTGCCAGCAGGGGCAGCTTATTTCCCAGTGGATGGTGCATTCTTGTGCAGGTAGAGAACCGGCCAGCCTCTTTCCTCGGCTACCCGGGACAGTTCCTCATCGGGATCCACGGGGATGGGGTGGGTGACCTTTTCCAGCAGAGGCAGATCGTTGTGGGAATCACTGTAGAACCAGGCATTGCCCAGGTTGTGATCGTGATCCGCCAGCCAGGCTTCCAGGCGCTTCACCTTGCCTTCGCGGAAACAGGGGGTGCCCGCCACCTTGCCCGTGTAGCGGCCATCGACGATTTCCGGTTCGGTGGCCAGGAGATGCTGAATGCCGAAGGCCGCCGCAATGGGGGCCGTAACAAAGGCGTTGGTCGCCGTGATGATGAGCAGTTCGTCCCCGCGCTGCCGGTGCATGTCCACCAGCATCTTCGCATCCCTGGTGATGATGGGCTGGATCTTTTCCTCCATGAACCGGCGGTGCAGTTCCCGCAGTTCCTCCATGGAACGTTCACTCAGGGGTTTCAGGGAAAAGGCCAGGAATTCGAAGATATCCAGTTTTCCTTCCTTGTACTCCCGGTAGAAGCGTTCGTTTTCCGCGGCGTAGTAGTCCGGATCCACCAGTCCCTGTTCACCGAGAAACACTCCCCAGAGATAGTCCGAGTCGCCAGCGAGCAGGGTATTGTCCAGATCGAAGAGCACCAGGGCCATGGTTGTTTGCCACCTGTCGGGAAAGTTTGGGCAACTATACTGAATCCGGGAGGAATTTTCTTCCCTGTCGGGTACAACGGTGATTCGGGAAGAACGGCGTAATCACTTGCGGATTCGCCCCGGACTGTGGAAAATGCAGGGTAATGAAAGATTGAAGAACGAGAACAATCCCGTGATAGACAGGGATGGATTCAGACCCAACGTGGGCATCATACTGGTCAACGACGAGAACAGGCTGTTCTGGGGGCGTCGTGTTGGTCAGGATGCCTGGCAATTTCCCCAGGGAGGCATTCAGGAGGGTGAGTCGCCCGAGGAAGCCATGTTCCGGGAACTGGAGGAGGAAGTCGGCCTCAAGCCACACCAGGTGAAGGTGCTGGGCTGTACCAAGCGCTGGCTGCGCTATCGTCTGCCCAAGAAATTCATACGTCGTAACGCCCAACCTCTGTGCATCGGGCAGAAGCAGCGCTGGTTCCTGTTGCAGGTTATCTGCGATGAAAGCGGCTTTTGTCTGGACAGTTCCGAAAAGCCGGAGTTCGATGACTGGCGCTGGGTGAAATACTGGCAGCCGGTCAAGGATGTCATCTATTTCAAGCGACGGGTGTATCAACGCGCCCTGGAGGAACTGGCGCCCCTGATATTCCCCGATGCACGCCCGGTCTCCCGCAGTCGCTCCAATTATCTTCGCCAGCAGAGGCGGTAAGGGGTCGGATGACCGGGCACATCAGGCTATCGCGCTGTTGTGTTCTGAAACTGCTGTTCGTTCTCTCTGTTTCCTCCTGGCATGGCACCTCTGCCGCCAATGATGCGGAACCGGCTTGCGCTTTTGATTTCCCGGGAAGGGCGTTTTCAGGAAAGCATGCAGGTGGCTTGATGCCTGTCAAGGGTGTGTTGGGTTTCCGCTAAACAGACCGGAAAAGCGCTTGGTCTGCGATGGGTTTCAGTACAGAATGAGCGCACCCTTACAGGAAACCGGAAGTTAAGAGGATGACTGCAAAGAAGATCACGCTGGACGGCAATCAGGCCGCCGCCCATATCGCCCACAAGACCAATGAGGTCATTGCCATCTATCCCATCACGCCAGCGTCACCCATGGGAGAATTTGCCGACGAATGGTCGGCCCTTGGCAAGAAAAACATCTGGGGCGGGGTTCCCGAGATCATCGAGATGCAGTCTGAAGGCGGTGCTTCCGGCGCCGTGCATGGCGCGGTTCAGGCCGGCGCCCTGACCACCACCTTCACCGCTTCCCAGGGGCTGCTGCTGATGATCCCCAACATGTACAAGATTGCCGGCGAGTTGTCGCCGGCGGTGATCCATGTGGCGGCGCGTTCCCTGGCGGCCCAGGCCCTGTCCATCTTTGGGGATCATTCCGATGTCATGGCCACCCGGGCCACGGGTTTCGCCATGCTGGCATCCGGATCGGTGCAGGAAGCCATGGACATGGCTCTTATCGCACAGGCGGCCACCTTGCGCGGACATGTGCCCTTCGTGCATTTTTTTGACGGCTTCCGTACTTCCCATGAGCTGATGAAAGTGGATCTGGTGGATGATGACGTGATTCGCGCCATGATTCCCAACGACTGTCTCATTGAACACCGAGAGCGCGCCCTGACCCCGGACAGACCGGTGCTGCGCGGCACTTCCCAGAATCCCGATGTCTATTTTCAGGGACGGGAGACGGTGAACCCCTGGTATGCCCGGCTGCCCGGCGTGGTGCAGGATTGCATGGACCAGTTTGCCGGACTGACGGGGCGTCAGTATCACCTGTTCGATTATTTTGGCGCCAGCGATGCCGAGCGGGTCGTGGTGCTCATGGGTTCCGGGGCCGAGGCGGTGGAGGAAACCGTGGAACATCTGCTGACGGAAGGCGAGAAGGTGGGGCTGCTGCGGGTGCGGCTTTACCGCCCCTTCGACGCCGACCTGTTGCTGGAAGCCTTGCCTGAATCCGTGCGGGCGCTGGCCGTACTGGATCGCTGCAAGGAGCCGGGCGCCGGTGGTGAGCCCCTGTACAAGGATGTGGTCACGGCTTTTGCCGAGCATGTCGCCTCCGGGGGAGCGCGCTTTGCCAGCCTGCCGCGCATCCTTGGCGGGCGTTACGGCCTGTCTTCCAAGGAATTCACTCCGGGCATGATCCGCGCCGTGTTCGACAACCTGGCCGCCGATAAGCCGAAGAACCACTTTACCATCGGCATCCACGACGATGTGTCCCATACCAGCCTGGAATGGGACAATACCGCCCGCAACCGGGACATGGAGGGCGTCATCCAGTGCCTGTTCTATGGCCTGGGCTCCGACGGCACGGTGAGCGCCAACAAGAACACCCTGAAGATTCTTGGCGAGGAGACCGACCAGTATGTTCAGGGCTATTTCGTCTATGACTCCAAGAAGGCCGGGGCGGTAACGGTTTCCCACCTGCGTTTCAGTCCGCGGCCCATTCGCGCCAGTTATCTGATCGAGGACGGCGAGGCCAGTTTCATCGGTTGTCATCAGCCCCAGTTCGTGGAGCGCTTCAATTTGCTGGAAAAGGCCGCGCCGGGGGCGGTGTTGCTGCTCAATACGGCCACGCCGCCGGATCAGGTATGGAACAGCCTGCCGCGTTCCATGCAGGAGGAGATGCTGGAAAAAGCCATCAAGCTGTGGGTCATAGACGCCTATCGGGTGGCGAAGGAAACCGGCATGGGGCGGCGCATCAACACCATCATGCAGACCTGCTTCTTCGCCATTTCCGGTGTGCTTCCCCGGGACGAGGCCATCGACAAGATCAAGAATGCCGTGGAGAAGACCTACGGGCGCAAGGGGCGCAAGATCGTGCAACGCAACTTCGACGCCATCGACGCTTCCCTGGCCGCCTTGCACGAGGTGAGCCTGCCCGACACGGCGGACAGCAAGCTGGACTTCTCCCCGCCGGTGCCGGAAGAAGCGCCGGAATTCGTGCGCCGCGTCACCGCCACCCTTATTGCCGGAAAGGGTGACGAGCTGCCCGTGAGCGCCATTCCCGCCGATGGCTCCTGGCCCCTGGGTACCGCCGCCTGGGAAAAGCGTTCCATTGCCCTGGAGCTGCCCCGGTGGGACGCGGAACTGTGTATCGAATGCGGCAAGTGTCCCTTCGTCTGCCCACACTCGGCCATTCGCTCCAAGGTGTTCACCGAGGAGGCCCTGAAGGACGCCCCCCGGAGTTTCCTGTACCGGCCCATGAAGGGCAAGGAGTTTGCCGGCCTGTATGTGGCCTACCAGGTGGCGCCGGATGACTGTACCGGCTGCGGCATTTGCGCCGATGTCTGTCCCGCCCGGGACAAGAGCAACGCCAGCCACAAGTCCCTGGACATGGTGCCCAGGGAAGAGATCATCGACCAGGATCGGATCAACTGGGCTTTCTTCGAGAAGCTGCCGGAATACGACCGGGAGAAAATCGCCTGGCCCAAGATGAAATCCGCCATGCTCGCCCAGCCCCTGTTCGAGTTTTCCGGCGCCTGCCTGGGCTGTGGTGAAACGCCCTACATCCGCCTGGCCACCCAGATGTTCGGCGACCGCATGCTCATCGCCAACGCCACGGGCTGTTCCTCCATCTACGGCGGCAACCTGCCCACCACGCCGTACACCACCAATCCCGAGGGCAGGGGCCCGGCCTGGTCCAACTCCCTGTTCGAGGACAACGCCGAGTTCGGCCTCGGTTTCCGGCTGGCCGTGGATCAGCATCGCCACCAGGCGGAAGTGCTGCTGGCGCAGTTGAGCGATGTGCTGGATCAGGATCTGGTGGGGGAGATCCTCCAGGCGGACCAGTCCGACGAGCCGGGAATCCACCAGCAACGCGAGCGGGTGGAACGTCTCAAGGAACAGTTGCGCGGGCTGGATCGGGACAAGGCCCGGCGCCTGCTGTCCATCGCCGACTACCTGGTGAAGAAGAGCGTGTGGATCATCGGCGGTGACGGATGGGCCTATGACATCGGCTTCGGCGGTCTGGATCACGCCTTGGCCTCGGGCAAGGACATCAACCTGCTGGTGCTGGACACGGAAGTCTATTCCAACACCGGCGGCCAGACCTCCAAGGCCACGCCCCGGGGTGCCGTGGCCAAGTTCTCCGCCGGCGGCAAGGCCGCGCCCAAAAAGGATCTGGGCATGATCGCCATGGCCTACGAAAACGTCTATGTGGCTTCCATATCCTCGGGCGCCAAGGACGTGCATACCCTCAAGGCCCTTATGGAAGCCGAGTCCTATCCCGGCCCGTCCATCATTCTGGCCTATTCTCCCTGCATCGCTCATGGGGTGGACATGAGCTTCAACCTGCGCCAGCAGAAACTGGCGGTGAACAGCGGCCACTGGCCCCTGTATCGCTATGATCCGCGCCGCCGGGAGAAGGGGCTCAATCCCCTGCAACTGGATTACAAGAAACCCAGCGTGCCCCTCAAGGAGTATTATCAGACGGAAACCCGCTTCGCCATGCTCTGGCGCAGCCATCCCCGGGAGGCGGAAGCCTTCCTGGCCCAGGAGCAGGAAGCCGTTCTGGAGCGATACCATCATCTGGAACAACTGGCCTCCCTGCCCGTTGAAGAAACGGAGGAGAGTGCATCATGAACCTGGAGACCACCTATCTGGGGCTGTCGCTGAAGAATCCCCTGGTGCCTTCCGCGTCGCCCCTGAGCCGGAATCTGGACATGGCGAAACGCCTGGAAGACGCCGGGGCCGCGGCCCTGGTCATGTATTCCCTGTTCGAGGAGGAGGTCATTGCCGAGGAGGAACAGCTTACCGGCCTCATGGATTTCCAGGACCTGGGACACGGGGAGGCGGACAGTTACCTGCCCTTGCATCCGAACTACAAGACCGGTCTGGACGAATACCTGGAGCAGCTTCAGGGCCTCAAGGGGGCCTTGGACATTCCCGTTATCGCCAGCCTCAACGGCGCAACCGACAGCGGCTGGGTGGAGCATGGCCGCGAGCTGGAGCGCGCCGGCGCCGATGCCCTGGAACTGAATATCTATTTCCTGCCCACGGCAGAGGATTCAGCCGAGGTGGTGGAAGCGCGCTACCTGAACATCCTGCGGCAGCTCAAGAGCCAGGTGCGTATTCCCGTGACGGTCAAGCTGTCACCCTATTTCACCTCCCTGGGGCATTTCGTGCGCCAGCTCGAAACCGCGGGCGCCGACGGCGTGGTGTTGTTCAACCGCTTCTATCAGCCGGATCTCGACCTTGAGACCCTGGAAGTTCAGCCGGAGCTGCATCTCTCCCATCCCTTCGAATCCCTGCTGCGCATGCACTGGATCGGCCGCCTGTACGACAAGGTAGGTCTGTCCCTGGCGGCCACGGGAGGCATTCATGGTGCGGAGCAGGCCCTGAAGATGCTAATGGCCGGGGCTTCGGTGGTACACCAGTGCGCCGTGCTCCTGCAACGCGGTCCCGAGGCCCTGACGGAAACGCTGGAAGGGATGACCCGCTGGCTGGAGGAAAAGGAATACGATTCCCTGCGCCAGCTCATTGGCAGTGTGTGCCAGGACCACGCCATCGATCCCGAGGCCTGGGACAGGGTGAACTACATCAAGACCCTGCGTAGCTGAAGCCGAATGACAGGAAGGATGGCGCCTGGCGGACACCATTCTTTTTCCACCTCGTCATGGCTGGCCGCCTCGATGTTCTTCACCCAGTTGTGATCCCCGGGTATCGATGACAGGGAAGCCGCTCACCGCACGGTTTTGAAACAAAACCTAGTAAGTGGGTTTTTCTTCGCGCAACAGGGTAAAGACGTCGCCCGCGCGGATGTTGCAGCTGGCCGACGGCCTGCAATGCACCACGGTCATGCGCATTTCGTTGGTGTTCAGCAGTTCCATTTCGAATGCGGCGTCCACCGGGGCGAATTCGTCGTCAACGATGGCGCTGCGACCTTCCAGCAGCCCGCTGTAGATCTGCAGGTCATTGCTGATCATGTCCAGCATGGACATGGTCAGCCAGGGCTTGTCGCCACGGTAGCCCGCAGTGGTCTGGAACAGTACATCACCCGCACTGTTCTTCACCCGCCACAGGCCGTTGAAACCGGGCAGGGGATGGTTGCCGACGGGTTCGATGCTGGTGATCTGGAAGTTCTGCGCGCTTTCCGACCAGGTCAGGACGATGTCGTGATCGCTGTCGGGGAACTCCGAGACCAGGGCGCTGCCCTGCAGGCCTCGCATGTAGGGCTTGTCCAGCCTGGTCACCCGAAAGTTCCGGTCCTGCTCCTTGACCCCGTCCACGTACAGGCGGATGCGGTGCTCGCCGTTGCTTAGCAGCCCGAAATTGTACTGGGTGACGAAACCGTTATCCGTGTCACCACAGGCCTTTTGGGTGTCGGCCCGGGTGCTGCCATAGGGCACCCGGATACGTCCGCCGTCATCAATCTGGATTTCGATGAGTTCGGCGTCGCAATTCCAGCCGTAGATGGTGCCTATGCCGCTCATGGGGTCGTCAGGTTTGGGATTCTCAAGTGCGCCCTTGCCATGGGCCAGGGTGGCTGCAAATGCCAGGGAGAGAGCAAGAACTCGTCCATGAAACATCGGTATATCCTCAGGGTCCGGGAACCACGTAGAAAAAGATGGAAAAGAAATGCAGGGTGCTGCCCGCCAGTACGAAGACATGCCAGATGGCGTGATTCCAGTCCAGCTTCTCCCAGGCATAGAACGCGGCACCCAGGGTGTAGCTCAGTCCCCCCGCCACAAGCAGCACCAGGCCGCCGGAAGCCAGATTGTCGATGAGGGGCTTGATGGCAATGAGCACCAGCCAGCCCATGCCCAGGTAGAGCGGCAGGGACCAGCGCTGCCAGCGCTCGCCGGCGAAAAGCTCGATGTAGATGCCTGTCACGGCCGTGGCCCAGACCATGCTGAACAGGGTCCAGCCCCAGGGGCCGTGCAGGGTCACCAGGGTGAAGGGCGTATAGGTGCCGGCGATGAGCAGGAAGATGGCGGCATGATCCAGTTTCTGCAGCAGCGGCTTGGCCCGCTCGTGGGGAATGCCGTGGTAGAGGGTGGAAGCGGTGTACAGCAGCACCAGGGTGGCGCCGTAGATGGCGGTGCTGGTGACGTGCCAGGCATCGCCATGGAGCGTGGAGAAGACTACCAGCAGCACCAGCGCGGTGATGCTCAGGGGAATGCCGATTCCATGGGTGATGGCGTGGGCGATTTCCTCGCCCGGGCTGTATTCAGTCGTCCATTCCTGGCTGTTCATGTTGTCGTCTCTGCTTCGATTGCCCATGCGCAAAGTGTAGTACAAGACGCAGGTCCATCACTATTCGACAGTTATCCGCTCAACTTGGTTCAACGGCGTTTTCGGGGGGCTGCCCGCCGGCCCGACCGGCCTTTGGTCGAGGGGCGCGCATGTTTGGTGCGGAAGGGCCGTCCCCGCTCATTTGTCTGATCACCTGTTCCCCTTGGCTGCCAGGCGGGTACAAGCTGGTGTTTGCCGTTGCCGATGAGATCCGCCCGCCCCATCTTCCTCAGGGCTTCGCGCAGCAGGGGCCAGTTGTTGGCATCGTGGTAGCGCAGGAAAGCCTTGTGCAGGCGGCGCTGCTTCATGCCCCGGGGAGAGAAA
>CAZWRE010000129.1:0-3063 GCA_964636335.1 uncultured Sedimenticola sp.
GCACCCGGCTGGCGCCAAGAAGATCCGCCCTTCTGTCAATATAACGTATCCCGTACAGGCTCCAGCTGATGGTTGCGCTGTCGATGCGCCGGTAGATGGGATTGACCACCCAATCCCCCGCAAAGCCCACGGCATCCCGGACATTGCTGGGACCAATGACAGGCAGGACGAGGTAAGGGCCGGTGGAAAACCCCCACTTGCCCAGGGTCTGGCCGAAATCCTCCTCGTGCTTCTCCAGGCCCAGGTCACTGGCCGGATCGAGAAAACCCAGCAGGCCGATGGTGGAATTGATCACCACCCGCCCGGCATCGGAAAAGGCCAGGCCAGGCTTGCCCTGAAGCAGGTTGTTCAGCGCCACCTGCACGTCGTCCAGATTGGCAAAAAAGCGGGTGATTCCCCGATCCACGGGATCCGAAGTAATGGCGCGATACCCCTTGGCCAGAGGTGTGGCCACGTACTCGTCCAGCTTTTCGTTGAACCTGTACATGGAGCGATTGAAAGGTTCCCAGGGATCCGGCTCCGGCTGCTCCCCAGTGCTGGCGCAGGCAGACAACAACAGCACAAGCACCAGGGGAACAAGCCTGGGCAAGCAATGCCTGATTGCCTTCATCCTTACAGTCTCCACAACGCGACTCTGTCGATTCCGGGGGATGGACAGTTTATCAGCAAAATCCTCCAGGCTCATTGAACAGGGTTACGATTTCCATTGAAGGAAGCACGTTATCAACCCGAATATTTCACAAGAACACTGAAAACCAATCATAACGCCATGATTGATATAACAAATGATGGAATATCAGCAAAGCGCAAAGCGTCGCCAGCACCGCCATGCGGTTTTTGGAATAATCCCGCATTCTCATGAAACATTCGGGTTAATGTATCCTTACCGGATGAACATGAACGCCCTACCTTCAACAATTAACCGCCGTTTCCGCGGTTTTCTGCCCGTGGTGGTGGACGTGGAAACCGGGGGCTTCGATGCCCGTACCGATGCCCTGCTGGAAATCGCCGCAGTCATCATAGAAATGGATGAAAATGGCGTGCTGCATCCCGGCGAGGCACACTGCGTCCACGTGGAGCCCTTCCCCGGGGCCAATCTCGATCCCAAGGCCCTGGCCTTCACCGGCATTGATCCCCACCATCCCTTCCGCTTCGCCAAGCCGGAAAAGGAGGCCCTGGAAACCATCTTCAAGCCCGTGCGCCAGGCGGTGAAGGCCAGCAACTGCAACCGGGCCGTGTTGGTGGGCCACAATGCCTTCTTCGATCTGGGTTTTCTCAATGCCGCGGTGGAAAGAACCGGCATAAAGCGTAATCCCTTTCATCCCTTCAGCACTTTCGACACCGTATCCCTGGCCGGGCTGGCCTACGGTGAAACCGTGCTGGCCAAGGCCGCTGCCGCCGCCGGTCTGGACTGGGATAACGGCGAGGCTCACTCGGCCCTGTACGATACGCGAAAGACTGCCGAGCTGTTCTGCATCATCGTCAATCGCTGGCGGGAGCTGACTCTGCTCGACAACTCAGGAGAAGAAAACGCCAAACCAGCAGAATCGCAGCCAGGGTAAGGCCGGCCACCAGCCCCATCCACAGCCCTCGGGGGCCGATTTCCCGCACGAAGCCCAGGTACCAGGACAGGGGCAGTCCCATGAGCCAGTACACCCCCAGGGTGACCCCCATGGGGAAAAGCGTATCCTTCATGCCGCGCAAGGCGCCGTTGGCACTGATCTGTATCCCGTCGGAAAGCTGGAACATCGCCGCCATGAACAGCAACTGCACCGCCAGGGCCCGCACCTCGGCGTCCCGGGTATAGATGGCCACGATCTGTTCCGGCAGCAGAAACAGCACCGAAGCCGTGAGCATCATGCAGGACGCGGCAAAGCCAATGCCCACCAGGCCGCGGAAGCGCACCAGGGATTTGCGTCCCTCGCCAATGGCATGCCCCACTCGCACCGTGGTCGCGGAACTGATGCCCAGGGGAATCATGAAGGCCATGGCCGCCACGTTCAGGGCCACCTGATGGGCCGCCACTTCGGTCACCCCCAGGGTGCCCATAAGCAGGGCCACGGCGGCAAACATGCCCACCTCGGCCACCAGGGTCACGGCAATAGGCGTGCCCAGGCGCAGCAGTTCCCGGGTCCTGCTCCAGTCACGCCGCTCAAGGGGGGTGATCCGGATGAAGCGGTAACGCTTGTGCTGGAAGATGTACCCCAGCAGCAGAGCAAGCTGCAACCACATGACCAGGGCCGTGGCCCAACCCGCTCCTTCCGCGCCCATGGGAGGAAATCCCAGTCTGCCGAACATGAACACCCAGTTGCCCAACACATTCGCGCCCAGAGCGATGAGCTGGATGACCATCATGGGTTTGGTATAGCCGATGCCCTCGCTGAGAAAGCGCAGGGCCAGATAGCCGATGACCGCCGGCAGGCCGAAACCCACGGCACGCACATAGGCGCCCGCCACGCGCTCGATATCCCTGTCCAGGGCCAGCAGACCCAGCCCCTGGATCATCAGCCAGATGGCGGCCAGCGACAGGGCACCGAGAAACAGCACCAGCCAGCCCACCTGGCGCATGAGATCACGGATGGCGGAAAACCGTGCCGCGCCGAAATAATGGGAGGTCATGCTGGACACTGCCATGAGCAGGCCCACACAGAACAAATAGGGCAGTATCCACAGGTTGACGCCCACGGCGATGGCCCCCAGATCCAGGGGACTGATGCGTCCGGCCATGACCGTATCCGTGAAGCCCATAGCCACCTGGGCCACCTGGGCAAGCACGATGGGGCCTGCCAGCGCGGCATTGTGTTTCAGCTCTTTTATGATGGGCTTGTCTGGCATTTCTTCATCTGTCGGAAAAACATGGAGGAACCGCCGGCTCCGGCAACCGGGCCGATGGATCGCGGCGAGGGCAACCCTCCTACACCCCCGTAGGAGGCCCGCCCCGGGCCGATGGTCGCGGCGGGGGCGCCGCTCCTACATCCCCCGTAGGAGGCCCGCCCCCGGGCCGATTGGTCGCGGCGAGGGCGCCGCTGCCTGTTTAAACCGGAAACGGGCTTTCCCTGCCCG
>CAZWRE010000130.1:0-4256 GCA_964636335.1 uncultured Sedimenticola sp.
CGTCTTCCAGCAAGACATCGTCATACAGCGGCAGAGCGGGAAAGCGCATCCGCACCCAAGCGGTGAACACCCCATCGTGGTCGTCCCGCAGCATTTCACCATCGAGACCGTACAAGGGCGTGCTGCCCAGGCCGCAACTGGGCGAACGGGACTTGACGATCAACGCATCCAGACCGGCCAGGCGATCCTGCTGCCGCTCCATCCAGCGCCGCATCCGAGCGGACACATCCAGGGCGTGATCCCTCACCCCCCTCATCATGATCCCGCCCGTTTCCCGGCGAACCAGTTGCACCGGCGGCCGGGGCACGGTCAACCCCGCTTCCGTCTCCGGGCAAATGGGCCGCAACTCCGCATGTCTTGCCAGCACTTCACGAATCCAGGCATGAGGGCGGGACGCACCGTCATAACGCACCGGCTGTCCCAGCAGGCAGGCGCTCACTCCCACCCTTGGTCTCATTAGAATTCAGCCGCTTCCACTTCCAGGTAGGCCAGGCTGATGTGGCTGCCCACCAGACTGTCGAAATCCGTCCAGTCCTTCCAGCGGGCCAGTTTCGGCAACAGTTTGGGCTTGATCTCGAAATCGCTCAGGTCATCCTCGAAATAGCCCTTCACCCCGTCATACACGGCCTGCAGGTAATCCCGGTACTCGGTGGCCGCTTCCGGGCCGGCGGTGGGACCATGACCGGGCACGAACACCTTCGCCCCCGTCGCCACGGCACGATCCAGATTCCGGATATTGCCCAGGAAGCTGCCGTCATTGAGCCGCAACATGCGGCCATACCCCGCGTTGTCGCCAAGAAAGATCACCCCCCTGGCCGGCAGGTGCAGCATGATGTCGTTGTCCGTGTGGGCTTTGCCGTCATGCAGCACATGAATATCCAGGCCGCCTATGGAAATGATATTGCCCTCATCAACCGGGCTGTTGGCGGGAACCACCCGGGTGCCTGACGTGGCCCCCTTGGTCATGTCCATCATCACCTCCAGCCACTGGGCGCCGGCGCCCTTCTCCACCCGTTCCATCATCTTCGGGTGGGCGTAGATCTTCACCTCGGGAAAAGCCTCGAACATGGCCTGGTTGCCCAGCCAGTGATCCCCGTGAACATGGGTATCAAACACCGCCACCACGGGTTTGTCCGTGACCTTGCGGATCTGCGCCAGCACCATCTCTCCCACCTGCACGCTGCTGCCGGGATCGACCACCACCACACCTTCCTCCGTGAGCACGAAGGCCGGATTGTTCATGAAGCCCTGATTCTCCGGGGAAGGCACCCCCTTGGGGCCATGGATCACGTACACCCCATCCGCAACCTGTCTGGCCTTGTACTCTGCTTTCAGGGGCGGCGCCTTTTCCGCCATCAGGGAATGACTGAAAAACGACAGGGCAAGAAACGCCCACAAAAAGATTCTCATCCGCATGCTCCTCCACTTATTATTGGGAAAAGTATATCACCTGCCCGGAAACTCATGTCCGATCTCGTCAAACGCGCCAGGATTTTCGCCACCAGCGCCCACCAGCGCATCGACCACAGGCGCAAGTACAGTCAGCAGCCCTACGAGGTGCACCTGAAATCCGTCGCCAACCTGGTCAAGGAAGTTGGAGGCAGCGAGGAAATGATTGCCGCCGCCTGGCTGCACGACACCGTGGAGGACACCCCGGCCACCCATCACGACATCGAGGAAGCCTTCGGCGCCCGGGTGGCCCGGCTGGTTTACGAGCTTACGGACATCAGCAAGCCCAGCGATGGCAACCGGGCCATGCGCAAGGCCATGGACAGGGATCACCTGTCGGCGGCTTCGGCAAACGCCCAGACCATCAAGCTGGCGGATCTCATCGACAACGCCCGCGACATCTGCAAACACGATGAAGCCTTCGCCCGGGTTTACCTTGGCGAGATGGCCGCCCTGCTGGACGTGCTTCACAAGGGCGACAAGGAACTCATGCGCCGGGCGCGCAAACTGCTGGAGAAGTGCATGAACCAACTGGGCATGAGTGACATTCATCCACCGCCGTCCGATGATATCCGGAACAGCGCCCTTGCCACCCTGGGATTTTCCCGGCGCCGGGTGCAAAGGCTGTTCTCCGAGGCCTTCACCGCCAAGGACATTGCCGAACCCCTGCCCTCTTTCGATGGTGACCGTCCCGCTACCGGGGTGCGCGCGCTCATGGAAGAGGCCGGTATCCAGGTGGCCGGGGTCAGGGACAGGGGAACCGTGATCGGCTACATGCGCAAGGAAGACCTGACGGGGGAAACCTGCCTGGATCACAGCCGGGGATTCAGCCCGGATCAGCAAGTCTATGGCGATGCCAATCTTTCAGAAGTGATCCTGGTGCTCAGCCGCCATGACTACTGTTTCGTCACCCTGCTCAACACCGTCTCCGGCGTCATCACCCGAGCGGACATCGAGAAACCCATCGTGCGCATGTGGCTGTTCGGCATCATCACCATGCTGGAGATCCGCTTCACGGAGCTCATACGCAAGCACTGGCCCGAAGATGGCTGGGTGGAAAAATGCAGCCCGGGACGCCTGGCAAAGGCCCGTGATCTGCTGGAGGAGCGCCGACGCCGGGGCGCCCAGCACATCGAACTGGTGGATTGCCTGCAATTGTCCGACAAAAGCTACCTGCTGGTACAGGATCAGAAGTTTCTCAGGGATTTCGGTTTCAAATCGAAAAGCCAGGCGGACCAGGCCATACGCGCCATGGAATCACTGCGCAACAATCTGGCCCATGGTCAGTCCATTACCGCCCAGGACTGGCCACAGATCGTGCGCATGAGCCAACGGTTTCTGGGTGGCAATCGAAATACCTAGACATTCTGTTCCTGTTCCGAACCCTTCATTGCCGCTTGCGCGCCGCCACCCGCAGCCTCAGGGCATTGAGCTTGATGAAGCCTTCCGCGTCTTTCTGGTCATAGGCCCCCTGGTCATCGTCGAAGGTGGCGATGGCCTCGTCAAACAGGCTGTTACTCTCGGACTTGCGCCCGGCGACGATGACATTGCCCTTGTACAGCTTCACCCGCACCACGCCGTTGACCACTTCCTGGGTCTGGTCGATGAGAGCCTGCAGGGCCTCCCGCTCGGGGGACCACCAGAAGCCGTTGTAGATCATCTTGGCGTAACGGGGCATGAGCTCGTCCTTGAGATGCGCGGCCTCGCGGTCCAGGGTCAGCGATTCCATGGCCCGGTGAGCCTTGAGCATGATGGTGCCCGCCGGGGTCTCGTAGCAGCCCCGGGACTTCATGCCCACGAAACGGTTCTCCACGATGTCGTCCCGGCCCACGCCATTCTCACCACCCACCTTGTTCAGATATTCCATGACCTCGGATGCGGACATGGCCTTGCCGTCGATGGCCACGATATCGCCTTTCTCGTAGGTCAGTTCAACATAGGTCGGCTCATCGGGCGCTTTTTCCGGAGAGACCGTCCAGCGCCACATATCTTCCTCCGGCTCGTTCCAGGGATCTTCCAGAATATCGCCCTCGTAAGAGATGTGCAGCAGATTGGCGTCCATGGAATAGGGTGACTTCTTGCCCGCCTTGGCAAAATCCACGTCGATGCCGTGCTCGGCGGCATAGGCCATCAGTTTTTCCCGGGACAAAAGATCCCACTCCCGCCAGGGAGCGATGATCTTCACGTCCGGCATCAGAGCATAGGCGCCCAGCTCGAAACGCACCTGGTCGTTGCCCTTGCCCGTGGCGCCGTGGGCAATGGCGTCGGCGCCGGTCTCCCTGGCAATCTCCACCAGACGCCTGGCAATGAGCGGGCGGGCAATGGAAGTGCCCAGCAGGTATTCACCCTCGTAGATGGCATTGGCGCGGAACATGGGGAATACATAATCCCGGGCAAACTCCTCGCGCAGATCCTCGATATAGATCTCCTTGATACCCAGGGCCTCCGCCTTGGCCCGGGCGGGCTCCACTTCCTCGCCCTGGCCGATATCGGCGGTGAAGGTCACCACCTCGCAGCCGTATTCATCTTCCAGCCATTTGAGAATGACCGATGTATCCAGCCCGCCGGAATAGGCCAGCACCACCTTGTTGATCTTGTTTTTCGACATGAATGTTTCCTGCATACTATGGATGGTGCAATTATACCTGCTACTTTGACTACCCTGCATCAACCAATACCGGTCATTCATGCGTAAGTGATATTTACCTGAACATCCACATGGAATGTCGAAGCGCCTATTTTGTCACTCATGCATTGACTTCCAAAAATGCTGATTGAAAGAATTTGATGGCACTCTCCAGTTCCTC
>CAZWRE010000131.1:0-3593 GCA_964636335.1 uncultured Sedimenticola sp.
GCTTCCGGAAAGTACAAAAAGGTGATGGTGGCCGGGGGCATCGCCCTGATTCTCGTTCAAGGAATGGTGACCTGGCAAACCATCAATTTATGGGGAAGGCCCCTGCTGGCTGCCGAGATCTGGTATCGGCAGCATCCAACGTCTGTCAGAGCGCCGCAATATTTGAGTCAGCGGTATCTGGAAAAGGGGTGGGTAAGGGACGCCTACGAGATCCTGGTGGAAGCAAAGAAACGGTTGCCTCGATCCACCTCTCTTGCAATGCAGACATTCAAGCTGTCCTGTTTCTTAACAGGAGACAAGCGGAAGCTGGAGAAGGAGTTCGAGGAGGTTCTCCATACGGCACGGAAAGGAGGCCACGAGTTTGCCATCGTTCGAGCCTTGGAAAAGATGCTTTCCATGCGGGAGGCGCGGGAATGTCATGGCGTGCTGGCCGATGAGCGCCTTGATGCTCTTGTCGAGGCCTTGTTGAGCAACCCGGCCATAGTGGCCAATGACAGTACGCATGCCAACCTGCTGGTTCTGAAATCCAAGATTAATATCAAGAAGAAAAATTTGAATGGAACGGTGAGAAGTTTGGAAGAATCGTTTGAAGTGTTGCCGACACCCGTGACGGCCGTGATGCTTGCTGCCATCTTGGCAAGTGCGGGACACCATGAGATTGCATTGAGGAAGTTGGATCTGGCTCGAGAAAAAATGCCGTTAAATCCATTGAAACGGTGGTACTGGGCCAAGCTGCTGAATGGTTACGAGCGGCAGTTGGAAGAGCTCCATGATGAAGTCGGCCGGGGAAATGCTGAATGAAAATCAAAGGTTCTTTCCATCCGCGCATGGGCGCGTGGACGCCGCCAGGACAATGCCTTCATCACCCTGATCCATCTGGTCGCCGGATCCGCATTTCTTCCATTCTGAAATGCACATGAAATGACAAAGGGTCATCGTGAACCAGGCTTCCCAAGAACAAACAAGGTTTCGGCATAGTCGAACGCCTGCCAAGGCATGGCCTTTCCCAGCCACTTCTCCAATTTTGCGATGGTAGAGAACAAGAACGCCGGAATCAGCCCGTACCGGATCAGGTAGATGAGCGGGAAGTGCCCTCGTCTCAAGATGCTGCTTTGGTACACCTCGAATCCTGCGGTTTTGAAGAGTCCCCGGTAATCGGCGACCGACCGGTGGACTTTCAGTCCGTTTTCCTGGAGCGTAGTTTTGCGGCGGGTCTGCTCGATGACCAGCAGGCGACCGCCGGGCTTCAGGACGCGAAACAGCTCTCCAAGGGTGTGGGCCATGGTGTCTTCGTCCAGGATGTAAGGGAACACCAAATACACGATGGTTGCATCCACGCAAGCGGAACGTAATGGAAGATTCTGTCCGTCGTAGAGAATGAAAGCGCCGTTTGGGTGGCGCTCCACGGCCTGGTGGAGAAGGCAATACGACAGGTCCACTCCCACGGGTCGGTGCCCCAGGCATTCCAGGAAGCCGTGGTTCTGTCCCGTGCCGCAGCCGAAGTCCAGCACGAGGGCGTCGCTTTTCATCCCACCCAGGGCATGGCGAAATGCCTCCTGGGTGAGCATTCTCAAGTAGGTGTTCTTGCGCCCCAGCGTATCGGCCGGGTCGAGCACCACGCTGCTGGGGTCGTGGTCGGACCGGGAATCCCAGTAATCACGTATCGCCTTGATGTGCTTTGGTGAAGGCATAGGACAATGCCGCGTTGACCAGATCGGCAAGGGTGAACAACAGTCTCGCCAGGAGGGCATAGAATGCCAGTGTACCGGGATTGAAGCCGAAGGTCGCGCCCAGGCTCAGGAAGGCGCTTTCCCGAATTCCAAGCCCGCCGGGGGCAACCGTCACGGCGAACCCGAGGATCCAGGAAGCCACATAGAGGATCGAGAGTAGGGTCGCATCCTCGAGAGAGTGGGTGCCATGCAGCAGGATCATCCACGAAAGCAGGTACATGGCCCATTCGATAAGGAGAGAGAGGAAGATCTCCGCAGACCGGTCGGGATGGTGGGGAGGGGCGGTCCTGAAGACCTTGGGGGTGAGTCGCCTGACGGCATGGTGAAACCACTTTCGTTGGAGCGACAAGTATAGGACACCCGCCAGCAGCGCCAGTGTTGCGATGGCCATGCGCGTATCGATGAGTACCAGAGAGACCGCCCAGAGGAAGGCGATCACGGAAGCTGCGATGCCCACGGCGAATTGGACGATGTTAGCCGCCCATACCTCACGGGAGTCGACGTGGGAGGCCAGTTGGCGGGTCTGGTAGAGGATGCCCCAGATCTTCCCTGGAATGTACCGGACGATCTGAGAGAGCAGGTAGCAGGGGATGCAGAAGGAGAGGGAGACGGCCCGACCGGACGTCTCGGTCAGGATGAGGCAGTGAGTGACCGAGGCGGTGAAGAGCGAGGCCGTTGCCAGGACGAAGGCGCCCAGGAAGTTGGCGTAGGAAAACTCCCCTGCTGTCGCTGCGAGCTGATCGAGGTTCTCCCAGGTGAGCTTTCCCAGCCAGAAGAGGGCCACGACCAGCAGCACCGGGGAGAAAAGCCTGCCGTCGAACCATCGCCTGCCGGTATCCGCACCTGGGGTGTTCATGTCGCTGTAGGGGTCACTGTCTGGCCTCCAGGCGCCGTTTCAGGGCCAGGGCGAGCCTCAGGGAGGCCCCGGTCGGCGAGGGAGCGAAGAGGTCGTGTGAGGGGGTACGGAAGGTGGTTCCTCCCCATTTTTCCTTGAAACGGATGAGCCCGGGTTGGGCGATGGGGGAGGGGAGGAAACTGAAGGATTTCATGCCTGCCTCGCGGGCTTTGCCTATGGCTTCGAACAAAAGCCGGTCCGATGGCAGCATGGAACGGCACGTCTTGTCCATCACGGCGTGCAAGTAGAAAGCATGACCGTTGTGGTAGGCAGCAACGATCACTCCTGCGATTTTCCCTTCCGGCGTTCGGGCCACCCGTGCGTCCAGCAGGTCATTATCCATGGATCGGGTTGCCAGGGAACGGAAATAGTTCTCGCCGTAACGTAGGCTGCCGCCGTGCCGGTTTACAGTGGACTCATAGAGCCTGAACAACCGGGGCGCGTCGTCCACGGACAGTGGTTCGATATGCAGGCCTGATTTTTCCGCTCTTTTCAGATTCTTTCGGAGAGAGGAAGACATTCGTTCCGGTGACCAGGCTTCAAGATCCTCGATGACGGTTTCGTACAGGAAGCAGGCAGGGTCATGGATGATTCGGCAGGAGTGCAAGAGGTGGCTCTGCCAGATCCTGGTCATATGGATTGGCTTGCCTTTCCTCTTGAAACAATCACCGGTGGAGAGCAGTGCACAGTATTCGGGTGGGATGTCGCCCACAGGAAAACCGGGATAGAGCACCCGGAACGGGCCTTTGCGGAAGACCGGTACCGGAAAGGGACGGGATCCCTCTGTTTTCAGCTCGAGGATCTCTGCACCCAAACCCTCCTGGAGCACCTCCATCCAGCAGGCGGAGTGGAAGAGGTTCTGGTGTGGCATCGGGGTAGGGTTGAACGGTTCTGGACGGCTCACTGGCGTTCCTCATTTACGGCGTGGTTTTCTCGCGATCACTTCGTAGCCCATGGGAAGGAAGCCC
>CAZWRE010000132.1:0-18784 GCA_964636335.1 uncultured Sedimenticola sp.
CGTGACCAGGAAAGCGGCTTTGCCGTGGCCATAGAAGCCGGCTGCAATGGCGTGGAGGCGACCATCGTGCTGGTGGCGGCCATGCTGGCCATGCCCGCTCCCTGGAAATACCGGCTTCTGGGCATGGGCGCGGGTTTCCTGGCCATCCAGGTCATGAACCTGTTGCGCATCATCACCCTGTTCTACCTGGGCCAGTGGAACAAGACGGCCTTCGACTGGGCGCACCTGTACATCTGGCAGGCCCTGATCATGCTGGACGTGCTCATCGTGTTCCTCATCTGGTTGCGTTTCATTCCCACGCGCGGAGACACCGCCGATGCAGCCTAGCCCCGTCAAGACCTTCATGCTCAAGGTGGTGCTCTGGCTGCCCCTGTGCTTTGCCGTGTGGTACTACATGCGCGGCGTCATCGGCCTGCCCACCTTTTTGATCACGGACACCATCATGACCGGCTGGCTGCCGGATTTCATCAAGGACATCGAATTCAAGGGCCATATCCTCAACGTGGTGCTGCAATTCGACCCTCCCGCTCATCTACAGGTACCCGAAGGGCAAAAGGCGGAGCTGCTGTTCAGCGTGAACTCCCTGGCCTATGGCTACAGCATTCCGCTGTACACGGCACTGATACTGGCCACGCCGGATGAGGAACGGGCCAAATGGATACACTGGATCATCGGCTTCATCATCCTGGTGCTTGCCCAGACCTGGGGCGTGAGCTTCGAGATTCTCATGACCCTGCTGTTCAAGCTGGATGCGGCCATGTCGGCGCAGCTTGGATTCAGCGCCTACCAGAAAGAGCTGGTGGCGCTGGGCTACCAGTTCGGCTATCTCATCCTGCCCGCGGTGACGCCCCTGGTGTTATGGATAGGCTTTCACCAGGAATTCATCGGACGGCTGGTGCCGGGAATGCGGGAAAAGTTCAGACACTGACGGCTGCCCCGTCCAGTGCCAGGCCCTTGCCCAGCGTCATGACCTTGAAACGCTCCCCCATGGCATCCGGCAGGATGAGCTGCTTGACCCCCTGCATGACCTTCATGTGCGTCTCCACGTCAGCGGGATCAAGACGGCCCAGCATCTCATCCAGGCCATTGTCGAGCAGGAAACTGGCCTGGGTGGTGAAGTCCAGCAACTCGAAACCGGCGTCCACCGCGGCGTCGCGCAGGGCGGAAAAATCCACATTGGCGGTGATGTCCTGCAACCCCGGGCGCAAGAGCACATCCTCGTGCGCCTGGTGCCGGTAGTGACATATCAGGGTTCCCATGCTGCGTTCCGGATGGTAGTACTCACGGGCCGTGTAACCGTAGTCGATGAGCAACAGCAACGCCTTGTCCAGGCGGGAAGCAAGCATCTCCATCCAGGGGGCCATGCGCAGGTTGACCTCGGATACATAGCCATCCGGAAATTCCCCCCGCCAGGATTCGATAGCCTTCACCGCCGCCTTCAGCGATGATCCGGCCTTTCGCCAGTCGAGTTTCAGACGACTCCCATCCCAGTCCCGGGTCACCCAGAGCTCCTCCACCGCTTTCTCGGTGCGCCGGAAGACGTGTACGGGCATGGCATCCAACACCTCGTTGGCCAGCACCACCCCGGAAAAATCCTCCGGCACCTCATCCACCCAGGAAATCTGCTCCAGGTAGTGCGGGGGGCAGTCCAGGAAAGTTTCACGCTGGCGCTGGCGCAGCTCCGGGCTGACTTCGAGAATCCGGTAGCGGACGGGCTGATCCGGCTGCAGGCGCTCCAGTTCCTGGAGAATCTGCATGGCCATGACGCCGGTGCCGGCGCCAAACTCCAGGATCTCCCGGGGCAGTTTCCCGAAGGCCTGGGCGCACTGTCGCGCCAGGCAGTAACCGAAATAGGGAGAGATCTCCGGCGCGGTGACGAAGTCTCCGCCAGGGCCGAACTTGTGGGCGCCGCTAACGTAGTAACCCAGGCCCGGCGCATACAGGGCCAGCTCCATGTAGCGGTCGAAGGGAATGGCGCCGCCGGCGTCGCGGATTTCCTTCTCCAGCAATTCCCGCATGGCCTGCTGCTGGGCCACTTCTTCGATGGACAGTTCGGGCAGGTTCATGGGCCGCCGGCGGTGGGTTAGAATGAAGAAATTCTAACAGCCGGAACCGATTCATGCTCGATCACCAACCCCTGCGAGGCAAGACCGCGTTGATCACCGGCGGCGCCGCGCGGCTGGGCGCCATGAGCGCACGCTTCCTGCATGCCGCCGGCGCCACGGTGGTGATCCACTACCGCGGCTCGGCAGAAGCCGCCCGGCGACTCCAGCGGGAACTGAACAGCCTGCGGCCGGATTCGGCCTTCCTGGTACAGGGTGATTTGCTGGATTTCCCGGCCCTGCCCCGGCTGGTGGACGCCTGCCTGGAACGGACAAACCGCCTGGATGTGCTGCTCAACAATGCTTCCAATTTCTTTCCCACCCCAATGGACGAAGCCACGGAGGAACAATGGGACAGCCTGTTCGGCGTCAATGCCAAGGCGCCCTTCTTTCTTGCCCGGGCCGCGGCTGCCACCCTGCGGGAAAACGCCGGCTGCATCGTCAACATGGTGGACATTCACGCCGAGCGGCCGCACAAGGATCATCCCATCTACAGCATGGCCAAGGCCGCCAATGCCATGATGGTGAAATCCCTGGCCCGGGAGCTGGCGCCCCAGATCCGCGTCAACGGGGTAGCGCCGGGAGCCATCCTCTGGCCGGAAGGCAACGAAGCCGCCAAACACGAAGCCCTGCCGCGCATTCCCCTGGAACGGGCGGGCCGTCCGGAGAACATCGCCCGCACCGTGCTATTCCTGGCCACGGCTGAATACATCACCGGCCAGATCATTGCCGTGGACGGGGGGCGCAGCGTACAGCAGTAGGCGGATTCAGAGGATCACGGGCACCATGGGCGGCTTGTCGGGGAACGCCGCCCAGAGACGGGCATAGGTCTCATCCCTGCCCGGATAATGCTCCATGGGCGCCACATCCGCCAGGGGCCTGAGCACGAAGGCGTACTTGAGGATTTCGTCCCTCGGAATGCCCTGGCTCTCGTCCACCAGCTCTCCCCAGGTCAGAAGATCCAGGTCCAGGGTCCGGGAAGCAAAGCGGTTCTCGCCGCGCACCCGCCCCTGGCTGTCCTCGATGGCCCGCAGCCGCTGGCGCAGTTCATCCGGCGGCAGGTCGGTATGGATGCCGATGACCAGGTTGAGAAAGTCATCTCCCTCGAACCCCTCGGCCCGGGTGCGGTACACCGGCGACAGCACCAATTCACCGAATACCCGACGCAGCTTGCTGATGGCCTGGCGTATGTTCTGCTCCCGGTCCACGTTACTGCCGGCGGATATCCAGGCGCGGGTCACGGCTGGCGGCTCCCGCGCTCGATAATCACTCCCACGGAGGCGGCATTGTCCACCGCCTGGGGCTTGTGCAACGTCAGGCGCAGCCAGCGGACGTGGAACTCTCGCCGCAACAGCTCGGCACAGCTCTCGGCGAGGGTCTCCACCAACTGAAAGTCGCTACCCGCCACGTATTCGGTGAGTCGCCGGGAGACGGCATGGTAATCCAGGGCATCCTGGATGCGCTCGCTGGCGGCGGCGCGGCGCGCATCGGTGGCCAGCTCAAGGTCCATGAGCAGGGGCTGGGGATTTTCCCGTTCCCAGTCGTGAATGCCGATGACGGCCTGAAGCCGGAGCTGACGGATGAAAACGATATCCATGGCAGAGACCACGGGAAATTGAATTGGGAATAGCTTACCATACCACCTCATGGAAACCGCCACGCCCTATCTGCTGATTCTCGCCGCCTATCTGCTGGGCTCCGTCTCCAGCGCCATCATTGTGTGCCGCCTCATGGGCCTCCCGGATCCTCGCACCCAGGGCTCCAACAATCCCGGCGCCACCAACGTGCTGCGCATCGGCGGCAAGAAAGCGGCCGCCATCACCCTGCTGGGAGACGCCCTCAAGGGCCTGCTGCCCATGCTGGCCGCCCACGCCCTGCACGCTTCGCCATTGATCCTGGCCCTCACCGCCATGGCTGCCTTTCTGGGGCATCTTTATCCTGTTTTCTTCGGTTTCAGGGGCGGCAAGGGCGTGGCCACCGCCCTGGGCACCCAATTCGGCCTGCACTGGGCCATTGGCCTGAGCGTGGCGGGCATCTGGCTGTTCGTGGCCAGAGTGATGAAGATTTCCTCCCTGGCGGCCCTGATCTCCATGGCCCTGGCGCCGCTCATTGTCTGGTGGTTCCGGCCCGCGCCGGAACTGGTGACGATGCAACTGGTCATGTCCGGACTGCTGTTCTGGCGCCACCGCAGCAATATCGCCAACATGCTCAGCGGCAAGGAAGGCAGGATAAAGACCTGAGTTGTTATTGGCCCGGCGGCCGCAGGTCCATGAGGGACCAGCGTGGCCGCACGTTGAAGGCCATGCCCGCCTGCTCTCCCGCCGCCAGGCGCTGGCTGCCGGCATAGGCGATCATGGCGCCGTTGTCGGTGCAGAACTCCAGGCGCGGGTAATAGACGCTGCCCCCTTCCGCAGCCATCATCTCCTCCATGCGCGCCCGCAGACGCCGGTTGGCCGCCACGCCCCCGGCCAGCACCAGGGTCCGCGCCCCCGTCTGCCGCATGGCCCGGCGGCACTTGATGGCCAGGGTGTCCACCACGGCATCCTCGAAGGCCCGGGCGATATCCGCCTTGAGGCGCGCCAGCGCTTCTCCTTCCAGGCCGGCGGATTCCTTCCGCATGGTGGTCAGGGTGTAGGTCTTGAGGCCACTGAAGCTGAAATCCAGCCCCGGCCGATCCACCATGGGACGGGGAAAACGAAAGCGGTGGGGATCACCCTGCTCCGCCAGGGAAGCGATGGCCGGGCCGCCGGGATAACCCAGCTCCAGCAGCTTGGCGGTCTTGTCGAAGGCCTCTCCCGCGGCGTCATCCAGGGATTCCCCCAGCAGCTCGTAGCGGCCCACGCCTTCCACCTTCACCAGCATGGTATGCCCGCCGGACACCAGCAGGGCCACGAAGGGAAAAGCAGGAGGATGCTCCTCCAGCATGGGCGCCAACAGGTGGCCTTCCATGTGGTGCACCTCCACGGCGGGGATGTTCCAGGTCCAGGCCAGGCTGCGGGCCACGGCGGCCCCCGCCAGCAGGGCGCCGGCCAGGCCCGGGCCCGCGGTGTAGGCGATACCCTGGATATCCCGCCGAACCAGGCCCGCCCGCTCCAGGGTGGCGCGGATCAGGGGCACCAGCTTGCGCAGATGATCCCGGGAGGCCAGCTCCGGCACCACCCCGCCGTATTCCGCGTGCAGCTCCACCTGGGAATAGAGCTGGTGAGCCAGCAGACCCCGCTCCGGGGAATACACGGCCACGCCGGTTTCATCACATGAAGTTTCTATGCCCAATGTATTCAAGCCATTACCCCGACCATGGAAGCGACGCCCCGCGTCGCGAAGAATGCGGCACTCCGCCCCGTTCACGGCGCCCAGCACCGCGCTGCCGGGAAATGCAAATTGCAAATCCCTGAAGAAAGGGCTAAAATCCCGCGCCTTGCCGCCCGTGAACCCGATGAGGGTTCCGGCGAAACGACTCAGTTTACTAGTTTATATAGAGGAAGCAATGCCTAGCGTACGCGTAAAAGACAACGAACCTTTCGAAGTGGCCATGCGCCGTTTCAAGCGCTCCTGCGAGAAAGCCGGTATCCTGGCGGAAGTCCGCCGCCGCGAGTTCTACGAGAAGCCCACCTGGGAGCGCAAGCGCAAGGCTGCCGCCGCGGTGAAGCGTTGGCAGAAGAAAATCTCCCGCGAAAACCGCCGCTTCGACCGCGCCTACTGATCCAAGGCATGTCCGCCCTCAAGCAACGCATCACAGACGACATGAAAGCCGCCATGAAAGGCGGTGACAAGGCGCGTCTGGGCGTCATCCGGCTGATTCTCGCCGCCCTCAAGCAGATCGAGGTGGACGAACGCATCGAGCTGGACGACGCGCGCGTGCTGGCTATCCTGGACAAGATGGTCAAGCAGCGGCGGGATTCCATCGCCCAGTACGAAAGCGCCGGGCGCACGGAGCTGGCGGAGCAGGAAAAGTTCGAGATCGGCATCATCCAGGACTACCTGCCCCAGCAGCTCAGCGAAGAGGAGATCGCCACCCTCATAGACGAGGCCCTGGCGGCCACCGGCGCCTCCAGCATGAAGGACATGGGCAAGCTCATGGGCTGGCTCAAGCCCAAACTGCAGGGACGCGCCGACATGGGCGCGGTGAGCGCCAGCATCAAGCAGAAACTCAACGGCTGATCCCTGTTAAACTTCCGCGGTGGCCGGAAGAATACCCCCAGAGTTCATCGACAGCCTGCTTTCGCGGGTGGACGTGGTTGACATCGTCAACCAGCGCGTGCCCCTGCGCCGCGCCGGCAGCGAATACAAGGCCTGCTGTCCCTTCCATGACGAAAAGACCCCCTCCTTCACCGTCAGCCCGTCCAAGCAGTTCTATCACTGTTTCGGTTGCGGCGCCCACGGCACGGCCCTGGGCTTTCTCATGGAATACGACCACCTCAGCTTTCCCGAGGCCGTGGAGGAACTGGCCACCAGCGTGGGCCTGGAGATACCCGACACCATCGCCTTCCAGCAAGGGCCGGACAACCGCCCCCTGTACGAGCTGATGGAGGAAGCCGCCACCTGGTACCGCACCCAACTGCGCCGGCACCCCGAAGCGGCCAAGGCCACCGGCTACCTGAAACAGCGCGGCCTGTCCGGCGAGATCGCCAGTGAATTCCGCATGGGCTTTGCCCCGCCAGGCTGGAACAACCTCATGCAGGCCCTGGGCAGTAGCCCGGAACGGCAGCGCCTCCTGGAAAAGGCCGGCCTGCTGTCCAGCGGCAAGGGCCGCCAGTACGACCGCTTCCGCGACCGCGTCATGTTCCCCATTCGCGATACCCGCGGCCGGGTGGTGGGTTTCGGCGGACGGGTCATGGGCGACGACACACCCAAGTATCTCAACTCCCCGGAAACCCCCATCTTTCACAAGGGCCGGGAGCTGTACGGCCTGTACGAGGCCCGCAAGGCCCTGAAGCACATCGACGCCCTGCTGGTGGTGGAAGGCTACATGGACGTGGTGGCCCTGGCCCAGTTCGGCATCCGCAACGTCGTGGCCACCCTGGGCACCGCCACCACCGCCGATCACCTGGAAAAGCTGTTCCGCAGCGCCCCCCAGGTGATCTTCTGCTTCGACGGCGACCGCGCCGGCCGCGACGCCGCCTGGAAAGCCCTGGAAACCACCCTGCCCCTGCTGCGCGACGGTCGCCAGGCCGGCTTCCTGTTCCTGCCCGAGGGCGAAGACCCGGACAGCCTGGTGCGCCAGATCGGCGAGGAGGAATTCCGCCGGCGCATGCAGCGGGCACAGCCCCTGTCCGAGTTCCTGTTCGGCAAGCTCCAGGAGCAGGTGGACATGACCACCCTGGACGGCCGCGCCCGCCTGGTCAGCCTGGCCCGCCCCTATATCGACAAGCTCCCCGGCGGCGTGTTCCGGGACATGATGGAGCAGCAGCTCGCCGAGCTGTCCGGCCGGAACATCATCCGCAAGCAGGACGCGGGCAACATCCGCCGGAGGGGCCGCGGCGGCGCCCGCCCCACCCTGATGAAACCCGTGCACCGCGCCATCGCCCTGCTGCTGCAATACCCGCGGCTGGCGGCCCTGGACGACCTGCCGGAAGGCTGGCGGCAGCAGGACAGCAAGGGCACGGAAATCCTTTCCCGGCTCCTTGAAATCCTGCGCGCCAACCCCACCTACACCACAGCCGTGCTGGTGGAGCATTGGGAAGAAGACGATATCCGTCGCCACCTGGGCAAGTTGGCCACAGCGGAATTGGTGGTGTTCGATGACCAGGAGGAACAGTTCCGGGGCTGTCTGCAGCGCCTGGAAAAGGAGGCCCGCCAGAGCAGCGCCAGCCGCCTGCGCAACAAGCTGCGCCCCTCGGACATGACGGAAGAGGAAAAAAACCTTCTGCGCCAACTATACTCGGACAAGAAATCCGAATAAGCGCCTTGCGTTGCATAAAGCACTCTTATCGCGATACAATGCGTGGTTCTCTTTGGAAACTCCGTGTCCTTCATTCCGGAAGACGCGGGGTACGCGAACCGAGCGGCATGATTTTCGTTTCGCCAGATAAATCAACCGTTTGCGTTTGCGTCGGCTGGTTTGATGGCACTTTTTGTGCCACGGGAACGTCCAAGATTCGGATGTTCCCTTTTCGTTGAGCGCCTGACTTTCATGGGTAAACCTGCAAGCATTATGGATCAGCAACAATCTCAATCACGTATCAAAGACCTGATTACCAAAGGCAAGGAACAGGGTTTTCTGACCTATGCCGAGGTAAACGATCACCTGCCCGACACCATTGTCGACTCGGATCAGATTGAAGATATCATTCGCATGATCAACGAGGTGGGCATCCCTGTCTACGAGACCCCTCCCGACAAGGACGACGCCACCATCAACGCCGACGCCGTGCCCACGGACGAGGAGACCGCCGAGGCCGCCGCCCTGGCCCTGGCTTCCGTGGACAGCGAGTTCGGCCGCACCACCGACCCGGTGCGCATGTACATGCGTGAAATGGGCACCGTGGAGCTGCTCACCCGCGAAGGCGAGCTGCACATCGCCAAACGCATCGAGGACGGCCTGAACCAGGTCGCCGCCGCCCTGGCCACCTTCCCGCCCGCCGTGGAACACCTGGTCAACCGCCTGGCGGACGCGGCCGCCGAAGAAGCCAAGATGTCCGACATCATCATCGGCCTCATCGACCCCAACGAGCCGGACATCACCACCCCGCCCGCGCCGCCTTCCGCGAAGAAGGACGAGAACGGCGAGGACATCATCGACAACGGCCCCGATCCCCAGCTCATCATCGACAAGGCCAACCAGCTTACCAAGGCCTTCAAGAGCTGGCAGCGCCACCTGGACAAGCATGGCAACGACGACAAGGCGAAAAAGCTCAACAAGAAAATCGTCGACATCTTCGCCGAGCTGAAGATCAATCCCCAGTTGTTCATTCACATGGGCAACACCCTGCACGACGCGGTGAACAACATCCGCCAGCAGGAGCGCATCATCCTGGACATGTGCGTGAACCAGGCCGGCATGCCGCGCCGTGACTTCATCACCAACTTCCCCAGGAACGAAACCAACCCGAACTGGGTGAAGGAACAGTGCAAGGGCAAGGCGCCCTACAAGGAAAAGCTCATGGAGCTGGCCGACGACATTGCCCGCGCCCAGCGCAAGCTCGCCACCATCGAGGAGAGCTGCAGCATGAGCATCGCCGACATCAAGGAAATCAATCGCCGCATGTCCATCGGCGAGGCCAAGGCGCGCCGCGCCAAGAAGGAAATGGTCGAGGCCAACCTGCGCCTGGTGATCTCCATCGCCAAGAAATACACCAACCGCGGCCTGCAATTCCTGGATCTCATCCAGGAAGGCAACATCGGCCTGATGAAGGCGGTGGACAAGTTCGAATACCGCCGCGGCTACAAGTTCTCCACCTACGCCACCTGGTGGATCCGTCAGGCCATCACCCGCTCCATCGCGGATCAGGCCCGCACCATCCGCATCCCGGTGCACATGATCGAGACCATCAACAAGCTCAACCGCATCTCCCGGCAGATGATCCAGGAAAAGGGCCGCGAGCCTACCCCGGAAGAGCTTTCCGAGCGCATGGAAATGCCCGAGGACAAGGTGCGCAAGGTGCTCAAGATCGCCAAGGAGCCCATTTCCATGGAAACCCCCATCGGCGACGACGAGGATTCCCACCTGGGCGATTTCATCGAGGATCAGGGCGCCATCTCGCCCATTGATTCGGCCACCATGGAAGGCCTGCGCGAGTCCACCCAGAACATGCTCGCCGGCCTCACGCCCCGGGAGGCCAAGGTGCTGCGCATGCGTTTCGGCATCGACATGAACACCGACCACACCCTGGAGGAAGTGGGCAAGCAGTTCGATGTCACCCGCGAGCGCATCCGCCAGATAGAAGCCAAGGCCCTGAGAAAACTGCGCCATCCCACCCGCTCGGAGAAGATGCGCAGTTTCCTGGACGGCGACTGATCCACCATCCCTGTTCGTTCGGCTCGCCATGGATGGCGGCGAAACCGCTTTTCCGGTTCATGGGCCCTTAGCTCAGTTGGTCAGAGCAGTCGACTCATAATCGATTGGTCGTAGGTTCAAGTCCTACAGGGCCCACCATACAGAAGCCCCTGCTGAAACGCAGGGGCTTTTTCAGAGGTTTCCCCAAATTGGATTCCCGCATTCGCCGGAATCCACGACTATTTTCTTCCTCAGATCGGTTTCTTCCCGGCCACGAACACATACCTCGGCTTCAACCAGTACACCAGCAACGGCAGAAACAGCAACGCCACGACGACATCCAGGATCAGCGCCTCGGCCACGTAGAGGCTCACGGACCAGGTGTTGGCAAGCTTGGTGTTCATCAGGGGTATCACGCTGCCCAGAAGCACCACCACGGAGATGACGATGGCGGATCCCGTGGTCCGCACGGTGTTTCTCAACGCCCTGGGCCAGTCCGATCCCGTGGCCAGCATTTCCTCCCGCAGCCGCGACACCATGTACACGCCATAGTCTATGCCCAGCCCCATGGCGATGCTCAGGGCCACCTGCACGTGGAAGGCCAGGTTGGCGGACCATTCCTTGATGGAAGTCATGTAGCCCGCCAGCCCGTACTGGGACATGAGGGTGATGAAGCACAGGCCCACCAGCATGAAGGCCACGGCCCAGGACCGGAACATGATGGCGGTCATCAGAAACACCGTGAGGGAGGTCATGGCCGGGGCATGCAGCCATTCGGCAAAGGCCACGTCGCGGGTGGCCTCGGTGATGCCCAGGAAACCGCCAATGGCCGCCTTTTCGTCCGGCACCGTGGCTTCCGTGACGATGGTGCGGGTCTTGTCGCCCACCTTTATCTGGATCTCCTCCCCCGCCTGGATGCCGATACGCAGCTTGTCCATGCCGGGGTCATCGGCGTGCTCCAGCAGGTAGTTCTGGATATCCACCACTGTCTGGTGGGTTTCCACGGGATCCATGGTATTGATGAAGCTGATGATGACGCCCTCATCCCAGGTATCCGTGTTCACGAAGGAATCCAGCTCCCCCGGGCCGCTGCTGCTCAGCAGCATGGCGTTGTAATACGGCACGGTTTCCGCGGGATCCGGCAAATAATCAGGATCGTCCGGATCAGCATAGGCATAGCGGTTGCCCATCATGTGCTTGCGGGTGGGCACGGCGAACAGGTTCATGTGCCGCATGGGCGGCTGGCCGGCGGGCGTGTTCAGCATCATGTTGATGGTCTTGACGAACTGGATGTAGGAAGTGGAATAGCCCACATGGGGATGGCGGCGCAGCCAGTCCTCGAAATCGGACAGGGCCTTGAGCACGGTGATATCGTTGTAGATGCCCTGGGGCGGGTCTTCCATGTCATCGAAACACTGGTCCGGGCCGATGATGCGATTGCCGTCCGCGTCCCGGGAGTCGTCACCACAGGACGGCAGCACACCCTTGCGGGAACGAACGATCATGTTGGCGGTGATGGCCCCGGGCATCATGCGGGAGAATTTCTCCAGATCCGCGATCTCCTTCACCTCGCCTTCGCCGAACAGCTCGCCCAGCAGGTAATGGTCCTTGAAGGCCGCTCGGGGATAGTTGATACCCTTCTCCGCCCCGGGCATGATGTCGAACTCGTCCTGGATACGCGCCACTTCCGGGTCGCCGCGGCTTTCTTCTCCGGCCAGCAGGGCCCGCACGCCCCGTCCCAGTTCGGCATAGTGGGCGGAAGCCCAGAGCACACCGATCACCAGGGCCAGGGGTATCCACTTCAGGGGACCCGTGAGCAGGGCGGTGATGCTGGCCGCCAGGCCATTTTCCCAGCGCCTCTCGGTGCGTTCCTTCTCCTGCAGCCGGGGCGGCAGGATGGTCATGAGCAGGGGAATGAGGGTGGTAGTGGTGAGGATCAGGGTGGCCATGCCAAAGATGCCGAAATAGGCGTAGGCCTTGTAGAAGGAGATATCCACGAAGGAAATGGCAAAGAAACCGTGCAGGTCCGTGCCGATGGAAAGGGACGCCGGCACGATGGTATGGCGAATGGCCTTGTAGGCCGCCTCTTCCACGTCGTTGTTCTGGTGCAGTTCCTGGGTGAAGCGGCGCGTCACCTGCATGGCGTGGCCAATGCCTATGGCCAGCAGCAGCATGGGGGTGAGCACCATCATGGTGGTGAGGCGGAACTGGGTGTAACCCATGAGCCCCAGGGTGAGCACGATGGTGATGCCCACCCCCAGCAGGGGAAACACGGAACAGTTCCAGTGCTGGAATTCATACCAGAGCACCAGCAGCACGATGAGCAGGGAGACGCCGAACAGCCAGGCCTTGTCCCACACTTCCTCCACCATGGCCGCCAGGAAATAGGGCTCGCCGGACACGATGAACTCCACCCGGTCGCCGTAACGTTGCTCGTACTTGTCCCGCAGGGCATGGACGGCGCCGATCCAGTTCAGATAGTCATCCTTCAGCCCGTTGCCAAAATCCCCCACGATGAAGGTGGCCCGGGGGATGCAGCTTTCATGGGCATGGGCCACGGAGGCGTTGGACAACACGCCGTTCTCATCCACCAGGTTGCACTTGTTGCCCTGGGCATCCTCGTAATACACCAACAGAGGTTCCAGCACCGGGTGGGTCTGTATGCCCTTCTTCACGAAGGCAATCTGCCGGGCCAGGACCTTGGGATCGCGGGACAGGCCCGACGCGGGAATCAGCCGCTTGAAATCCAGGCCACCTTCGGCGGACAGGCCCAGATGGCGCATGCGCGGCGAAGGCAGGCCGACGAAGTTTTCCTCGTTGGCATAGTCCAGCTTCCCCGCTTCATCATAGAACTCGTCCAGCATGCGCAGAAACCAGGGCTGGAAGATATCTCCCTCCTTCAGCTTGAATCCCCAGACCATGATGTTGCCCATGCCGTAACGGCGCTCGGCGTACAGGTTGGTGGCAATGTAACGGTTGGACAGGGGCAGCAGGGAATCGGGATCGTTGCGCAGGTTCACGTCCTTGACGTAGAACGCGGCAACCACGGCGGAAGCCAGTATGCCGATGATGACCGCCCAGCGGTGGCGGAGAACAAAACGGGCATAGCGTTCAGCAAGGGGCTTTCTGGCCATGGGACTTTCCCGTCAGCGCTTGCCGAACTTCTTCAGGGTGTCTTCGGACCAGAATTCATCAGGCATGTCCTGATTCAGAAATACCGTACTGCGCGGCACATAGATCATGGAATCGACCCCCGTCTTGTGGGTAATGGCGTAGATGTAGCGGGGATACTGAATACGTGGGTCATCCTGCTCCAGGGATTGCCAGTCGATGCTGATGGTCTTGATCTTCCTGCCATTTTTGTAATACACGGTGCGGTAGATGGCGAAGGTCTTCCTGTCGATCTCGCTGATGTGGTAGTCGTACCACCAGTTTTCGAACCTGGTGGTGCTCTTCACCACGTACACCGGCTTGCCCTTGTGGCCGCACTGGGGGCCGGGAAGCTTGCGGGTATAGCGGTTGAGCTCTTTCGGCCCCAACTCCATGACCGGCAGGCAATCCTGGAAAGTGTCCTCGCGCAGCAGCTCGTGGATCTCATCCTCCGGCTTGCGCAGCACCAGTTCACCATAGGTGAGGTTGGTGCCCACCCAGGTGTCTTCGTAGGAAGGCTCGTTGATGCGCCGTATCTTGCGCAGGGCGGGCAGCCACACGCTCATGACGCCGGGACGTGACTTGTCCTTGTAACTGACAAAAAGAATGCCCGTGCCCCTGGCCTTGCCCGAACGGATAATGGCCATCTGCATGGACTCCAGTTCGGGGTTCTGCGGCTGGCTGTTGCCGTAGGTTTCGAAGGTATTGACGATGGGGCGCCGGCCGGACTTGCGCCTTTCCAGGGGCGCGCGATTGACCAGCATGGCAATATCCTTGCCCTGCTGGCGGCTCATGGCGTTTTTCACCAGCAACCCGTGGGAAACGGCATAGACCTGCTCGGCAATCTGCAGGCCATTCAGCTTTCCTTCCGGATAAGGAGGTGGCGTCAGCGCCCAGACCTTCGATAGAAACGACAGGAAAATGATTGTGCCGAGGAAGCACGATGTTCTTCTTATCATATTCCGAGTTTGCCACCATTGGTGATGGCCGTCCACAAGAGCCTTCAATTAAGAAATCCGTTATATAAGCACGTTTTGAATCCGCCTTGTTACGCCGGACAGACACAATAAACCCCCGCCACAACGGTGACGAGGGTGTCTGTCAACCCGCGGAACCGGCGCCAGGCCGGCAGCGCATCAGTTGTTCTGGATGACGATGTTGGGGAACTTGGCCGCGTAGCTCTTGGCCTGCACCGCCAGCTTGGCCGCCGCCTTGCGGGCGATGTCCCGGTAGATTTCGGAGGTACGGCAATCCGGCTCGGCGACTACCGTGGGCTTGCCAGAGTCGGTTTCCTCGCGGATGCGCTTCTCCAGGGGCAGGGCGCCCAGGAAGTCCACGCCATACTGCTCGGACATGCTCTTGCCGCCACCTTCGCCGAAGATGTGCTCCTCGTGACCACAGTTGGAGCAGATGTGGATGCTCATGTTCTCCACGATACCCAGCACGGGCACTTCCACCTTCTCGAACATCTTGAACCCCTTGCGCGCGTCCAGCAGGGCAATGTCCTGGGGGGTGGTGACGATGACCGCACCGGACACGGGCACCTTCTGCGCCAGGGTGAGCTGGGTGTCGCCGGTGCCCGGCGGCAGGTCGATGATGAGGTAATCCAGATCCGCCCAGTTGGTATCGTTGAGCAACTGTTCCAGGGCCTGGGTAACCATGGGGCCACGCCAGATCATGGGGGTCTCCTCATCGATGAGGAAACCGATGGACATGGCCTGCAGATGATAGCTGTTCATGGGCTCCAGGGTCTTGCCGTCCTTTGACTCGGGCTGACCGGAAATGCCCAGCATGCGTGGCTGGGAGGGACCGTAGATGTCCGCGTCCAGGATACCCACCTTGGCGCCTTCCTGGGACAGGGCCAGGGCCAGGTTCACGGCGGTGGTGGACTTGCCCACGCCGCCCTTTCCGGAGGCCACGGCGAAGATGTTCTTGATGTTGTCGATGGGCTTGAGGGACTTCTGCACGGAGTGGGCTTCCACCTTCCAGCTCAGGTCCACTTCGCAATCGCTCACGCCGGACACGGATTTCGCCGCCTCGCACAGACCGGCCTTGATGTCCTCGGCCACGCTCTTGGCGGGGAAACCCAGTACCACGGTCAGCTTGACCTTGCCGCCGTCGATCTGGATGTCCTTGACCATCTTGGTGCTGACGAGGTCCTTGCCCAGGTCGGGCTGAACATACCCCTTCAGGGCTTCTTCGATTGCTTCTTTGGTCACTTCCGACATATTGAGACTCCTGCCGCGAGGGCATACAAATTCTTTCAGTTGGGCGCGATTCTACAACACCAGCGGCCTAATACCAACCAAAATACTCGGACATTATCCATGAATGCACTATGCCATTACTTCCCCCGGGAAATTCTGTACCATGCGGTTCCATGCTCCGAAACCACGACCACCCAGTTCATGAAGCAGACAAAACAGGATATCCAGGCACGCATAGACAGCTTCGAACAATGGCACTATCAGTTTGATCTGAAAGGACATCTGACCCCCGCCGTGCGCGGCGAGAAAAGCGTGCTGCGCCATGCCCGGCGCAAGGCGCATTTCTTCGACCCCATGGTGAAGCTGTTCGGCGGCAGCCTGCGCGGCAAGCGGGTGCTGGATCTGGGCTGCAACGCCGGGTTCTGGTCCCTGAACGCCATCGAGGCGGGGGCCGATTTCGTGCAGGGCGTGGACGTGCGCCAGATGCACATCGATCAGGCCAATTTCGTTTTCGAGACCCTGGAAGTGGCCCCCGAACGCTATGACTTCTCCCTGGGCAACGTGTTCGATCTCGACCCCGAGGCTCTGGGAAAGTTCGATATCGTGCTCTGCCTTGGCCTGCTGTACCACATCAACCGGCCCATCGAACTGCTGGAAAGCATCGCCCGGTTGAACACGGACCTGCTGCTCATCGACACCGCCGTGGACAGCGCGCCCCAGTCCTTTCTGCGCATCGTCCACGAGCCCACCGACGACCCGCGCAATGCCGTGGACCAGGAACTGGTCTTCTGGCCCACCTGCCGGGCCGTGTTCGACATGACCCGCCTGTTCGGTTACCACACCACCATGCTGATTCCCGACTTCGACGACTACACGGGCCTGGAAGATTTCAGGGCTGGCGGGCGTCGGGTGTTCTTCAGCGCCAAGCAGACCGACCTGGGCGAACTGGACGCAAAAACCGAAGTCCTCTGAAACGCGCAACTGTGGGATAATTGACCGTTATCCACCGTATCCAAGTTTCAGCACAAGCACGGACAATCATGAGAAAAATACTGGTCACCAGCGCCCTGCCCTACGCCAACGCGCCCCTGCACATCGGCCACATCGTGGAATACACCCAGACGGACATCTGGGCCCGCTTCCAGAAGATGCGCGGCAACGAATGCTGGTACATCTGCGCCGACGACGCCCATGGCACACCCATCATGCTCCACGCCCGGCAGAAGGGCATCAGTCCGGAGGAGCTGGTGGCCGCCATGTCCGGGGAACACCAGACCGATTTCCGCGACTTCCGCATCGGCTTCGATAATTACCACAGCACCCATTCGGAAGAAAACCGGGCGCTGGCCAGCCTGATTTACGAGCGCAACCTGGCGGCGGGCCACATCACCAGCCGCACCATCACCCAGCTCTACGACCCCGAGGAGGGGATGTTCCTGCCCGACCGCTTCATCAAGGGCGAATGCCCCAAATGCGGCGCGCCCGACCAGTACGGCGACAACTGCGAAGCCTGCGGCGCCACCTACAGCCCTACCGAGCTGAAGAATCCCTACTCGGTGGTCTCGGGAGCCAAGCCGGTGGAGAAGGAAACCGAGCATTACTTCTTCAAACTGGCGGATTTCGAAGACATGCTGAAGCAATGGACCCGCGGCGGCCATCTGCAGCCGGAAGTGGCCAACAAGCTGGACGAGTGGTTCGAAGCCGGCCTGCGTGAATGGGACATCTCCCGCGACGCCCCCTACTTCGGCTTCGAGATTCCCGGTCATCCCGGCAAGTATTTCTATGTCTGGCTGGACGCGCCCATCGGCTACATGGCCAGCTTCAGGAACTTCTGCGACAAGCAGGGGCTGGACTTCGACGAATACTGGGCCGAGGGCTCGGACACCGAGCTGTACCACTTCATCGGCAAGGACATCATCTACTTCCACGCCCTGTTCTGGCCCGCCATGCTCCACGGCGCCGGCTTCCGCAAGCCCACCACCATCCACGCCCACGGCTTCCTCACGGTGAACGGCCAGAAGATGTCCAAGTCCCGTGGCAGCTTCATCAAGGCGCGCACCTACCTGGATCACCTCAACCCCGAGTACCTGCGTTATTACTTCGCCGCCAAGCTGGGGGCCGGCGTGGACGACATCGACCTCAACCTGGAAGACTTCGTGCAGCGGGTGAACGCCGACCTGGTGGGCAAGGTGGTGAACATCGCCAGCCGCTGCGCCGGCTTCATCAGCAAACGCTTCGGCGGCAAATTGTCCGCCGAGCTGTCCGAGCCCGAGCTGTTTCAGCAGTTCACCGACGCCAGCGAATCCATTGCCGCCCATTATGAAAAGCGCGAGTTCAGCCGCGCCGTGCGCGAGATCATGGCCCTGGCGGACAAGGCCAACCAGTACATCGACGAAAAACAGCCCTGGGTGGTGGCCAGGGAAGAAGGCCGCGAGCAGGAACTGCGGGACATCTGCTCCATGGGCATCAACCTGTTCCGGGTGCTCATGGCCTACCTGCGCCCCATATTGCCGGGCACGGCGGAAAGCGCCGAGACCTTCCTGAATGTCCCGCCCCTCCAGTGGCGGGACGTCACCACGCCCCTGCTGGATCACGAGATCAACAAGTTCAAGCCCCTGATGACCCGCGTCGATCCCAAGAAGGTGGAGGCCATGGTGGAAGCCTCGAAGGAAGACATGCAGGCCAAACCCCAGAAGAGCGCTCCCGCCAAGACAAAACGGGACGCCATCGCCGACACCATCGAATTCGACGACTTCGCAAAGGTGGATCTGCGCGTGGCCCGCATCATCAAGGCCGAGGCCGTGGAAGGCGCGGACAAGCTGCTGGCCCTTACCGTGGATCTGGGCGACGAGACCCGCAACATCTTCGCCGGCATCAAGGCCGCCTACAAGCCCGAGGAACTGGAAGGCCGCCTCACCGTGGTGGTCGCCAACCTGGCCCCGCGCAAGATGCGCTTCGGTGTCTCCGAAGGCATGGTGCTGGCCGCCGGTCCCGGAGGCAAGGACATCTTCCTGCTCAACCCCGACGAGGGCGCCGAGCCGGGCATGAAGATCAAGTAGAACAACATGGCCCGTCCCATCCCGCCTGTTCTGTTACTCCTTCCCCTCATCGGCAGTTGTTCCGGCACGCCTCCGGTACGCCATATCGACTACCAGTGCGACAACGGCTACCGCATGCGGGTGGATCTGTCGGAAGACAGGGCCCGGGTCATCCTGCACGACCGCACCCTGGAACTGCCCCGCCAGCCCCAGATGAAAGGGGAACGCTATCTCAGCAAGGATCGCCAGAACCTGTTCCTGCGCAAGGGAAAATCAGCGGTACTCGCCGTAAGTGCCGGACATGGCATGCTGCGCTGCACGGAAAGCGAAACCAATCCCTGACCAGGTTGA
>CAZWRE010000133.1:0-6095 GCA_964636335.1 uncultured Sedimenticola sp.
CGACCTGCACACCTACTACAACGCCCACCAGTTCCTGGTGGATGACGAAGCCTTGCGGGATGCCCGCATCAAGCTCGTCCTCGCCACCCGGGAGGTGCTGCGCAACGGGCTGAACCTGATTGGCGTATCCGCGCCGGAGACCATGTAATGGCCAGAGACTACAAGGGACGCGCCAACCGGGGCGGGAAGCAGAAGAAGCCGGTATCGGTCTGGGTATGGTTGCTCATCGGCTTCATTCTCGGTGGTGTCAGCGTGGGCTTCGTGTGCCTGAAATATGCGCCCCATGGCGTCCAGGACAACTGGATCGGTGACCGGCCGCCGGTGGCGAGGGAAAGCGTGCCGCGCAAGGTGTCGCCGGAGCCGGCCCGGGTGAGCAGGCCGAAATTCGATTTCTACAACCTGCTGCCCGACCAGGAGGTGCTGATTCCCGACGAGGAAGTGGAACGCCAGGTGAAGAAGTCGCCACCGCCTCCTCCGGTGAAAACTCCTGAAAAGAAGGCCAAGCCGGCGGCTCCCTCCCAGCCCAGGACTGCGGGCAAGCGCTACATGGTGCAGGTAAGCTCATTCCGCAGCAGGAAGGAGGCGGAATCCCTCAAGGCCAAACTGGCCCTGCTGGGGCTGCGCGCCCATGTGAGCAGCGCCAACATCAAGGGCGGTACCTGGTACCGGGTGCAACTGGGTCCCTATGCCGACGCGGCGGCCATGCAGGACGTGCGCCGCCAGCTCGCCAGCAGCGGCTACAAGTCCCTCGCTATTGCCCTCAAATAGGCTGGTCTGAAAATCCCGCAAATGGGATACTGTGAAGCAGGCTTCGGTGCCGGAAGGCGCATCAGGGAACTGATGTGTTTTCCCCGGGGAAGTTTGCTGATCGATGGATTGGGGGGCGTAATGGAAGCGACCTTGCTTGGATATGACCCTGACAGAGGGTGGATACCGGATTCGGGAATGGCTGAAGATGGCGCCAGCACCCTGGTGCTGGTGTTCAGTAGTCTCTCCCTGGCGCAGACCCGTCAGGCCCTGCGGTCATTGCGCGCCCTTTACCCGGCTTCCCTGTTCATGGGTTGCTCCACGGCCGGGGAAATTCACGATACCCGTTTCCTGGAGCATGGCATGGTGGCCCTGGCCGTTCAGTTCCAGCATTCACGGCTGGCACTGGAATGCCATCGCCAGGCCCCGGACTTGGATGCCTTTGCCATCGGCCGGTCACTGGCCGAGGCGCTCGCCGACAAGGATGAGCCTGGTGCGGTGTTCGTGTTGTCCGAGGGGCTGGGCGTCAACGGCTCCCGTCTGATAATGGGGTTCAACGCGGTGTTCAAGGGCCGTGTCCCGGTTACCGGCGGCCTGGCGGGTGACGGCACCCGCTTCCAGTCCACCTGGGTGATGCACCAGGACGAGATTCGCCATGACATGGTTTGCGCCCTGGGCATCTATGGAGAAAGGCTGGGCGTGGCTTACGGTTCCCGGGGTGGCTGGGACGTGCTGGGCCCGGAACGTCTGGTAACGCGCTCCCATGGCAATGTGCTCTATGAGCTGGATGATCAGCCGGCGCTGGCCCTGTACAAGAAATATCTGGGTGACCGGGCGAAGGATCTGCCCGCATCCGGCATGCTGTTTCCCCTGGCCCTGCGGGCCGAGCAGGGCGAGCCGGAACAGAAGGTGCGCACCATTCTCGGCATGGATGAGGAGGAGCAGTCCATTACCTTTGCCGGCGATATTCCCCAGGGCAGCCTGGTACAGCTCATGCGTGCCAACTTCGACCGCCTCATCGACGGCGCCGAGGATGCCGCCGCTTCCATGGATTTGAGTTCCTGGACCGGCGGCCCCCTGTGCTGCATCGCCATCAGTTGCGTGGGTCGGCACCTGGTATTGGGGCCCCGGGTGGAGGAGGAGATCGAGGCGGTGCGGGAGAGACTTCCGGCACAGGCCAGACTGGCGGGCTTCTATTCATACGGGGAATTGTCACCCCTGTCTTCCGGCCTGTGTGATCTGCACAACCAGACCATGACCCTTACCCTCTGGTGGGAGTTCTGATGCATCGTCTGCTCAAGCGGCAGCTCAGGAAGCTGTCACTGGATCCAGACAAGGCGCCCACGGCGGATAGCTGGCAGCGCTTTCTTTCCATGGTGGATGAGGCCTATGCCCAGTCCGACAAGGATCGCTATACCCTGGAGCGTTCCCTGACCATTTCTTCCGAGGAAATGCAGTCCCTCTATCAGCAGCTCAAGGCATCCTCGGAAGCCCGCATGAGGGCCATTTCCTCCGCTTTTCCGGATATTCTGTTTTTCCAGGACGAGGACGGTTGCTACCTGGACGTGCTCACTTCCAGGCCCGAGTTGCTGTATTTGCCAAGGGAAGAAATCGTTGGCCGGTGCATGGAGGATATCTTCGAGGGGGAACTGGCCGTCCGTTTCCGCAAGCTGCTGTCCGAGGCGCTGGCAAGCCGTCAGTTGCGGCGTATCGAATACCGGCTTCCCAACGCAGGGGGCGAGTTGCGTCTGTACGAAGCGCGCATGGTGCCCATGGATTACCGGGAAAAGGGCAAGCGTATCCTGCTCACCGTGGTGCGGGACATCACCGACGCGCGCCGGGAGGAAACCTGGAGCCGTCTGGTGAGCAAGGCGGTGACCGCGGCCAGGGAAGGCATCATCATCCTGGATGCGGACAGGCGCATCCTTTCGGCCAACCCGGCCGTGGAAGGCATCTGCCAGGTGTCCTTGATGGACGTTCTGGGCAGGGAGTTGTCGGTGCTCTGTGAGTCCGGCAGCCCCTTGCTGGAAGAGCAGGCCTGGCAGGCCCTGGACAGACGGGGCTCCTGGCATGGTGAAGTGGAAATCTGCCGGCCTGATGGTTCCACCATATCCCTCTGGTTGAATGCGGATCAGGTGCAGCCGGAACCGGATGCGCCGCGGCACTACGTGATCCTCCTGAATGATATTTCCGAACTGCATGCCTCGCGCAGGGAACTGGAGAAGCTGGCCACCCATGATTCCCTCACCGGCCTGCCCAATCGCATCCTGTTCCAGGATCGCCTGGAGCAGGCCCTGGCCCGGGCGGTGAGAACAGGAAAATCCGGCGCCTTGTTCTTCATGGATCTGGATCGTTTCAAGATCATAAATGACAGCCTGGGCCACCAGATCGGGGATCGCTTGTTGCAGGCGGTGGCCGACCGCATGAGCGCCCATATTCGCAGGGGAGACACCCTGGCGCGCATGGGGGGTGACGAGTTCACCCTTATCGTGGAAGACCTCAAGCATCCCGAGGACGTGATTCACCTGTTGGAGAAACTCCAGGAAGAGTTTCGCCGGCCTTTCACCATAGGCCCGCATGAGCTGCGCATCACGGCGAGTATCGGGGTGAGCATCTTTCCCAGGGACGGTAACAGTTCGGAGGAACTCATCAAGCACGCGGATACGGCCATGTATTCGGCCAAGGATGGCGGCCGGGATCAGTACCGTTTCTTCACCGAGAAACTCACCCTGTCCGCCTATTCCTATTTCGATACCGAGCAGGGATTGCATCAGGCCCTGCGGGGAAACGAGTTCTATCTTCTCTATCAGCCCCAGTATGAAGTGGCCACGGGCAGGCTGGTGGGCCTGGAAGCCCTGCTGCGCTGGAATCGGCCTGGACAGGGCCTCATCAGCCCGGCGAAGTTCATCCCCATGGCGGAAATGACCGGGCTCATCGAACCCCTGGGTGCCTGGGTGCGGGAAACCGTGTGCAGGCAGATCGCAACCTGGCGGGAAGCCGGCGCCATGCCGCCCCGGGTGGCGGTCAACCTGTCCAGCCGCGAGCTGGCCAAGCCCGGGCTGAACGCCGGCGTGGCCAGCCTGCTGTCCCGCTACCGCGTGCCCGCCGAACTGCTGGAGTTCGAGATCACCGAGAGCGTTATCATCGAACGAGGTGATATTGCCTACCAGAATCTGTTTGATCTCGCGGAAATGGGCATCACCCTGGCCATCGACGATTTCGGCACCGGCCATTCCTCCCTGCTCAACCTGAAGCGCTTTCCCCTGACCACGCTGAAGATCGACCGGAGTTTCGTGCGGGACCTGCTGGTGGATGCCAACGATGAAGCCATCGTTCGCGCCACCATCGTGCTGGCGCGCAGTTTCGGCATGAAGACGGTGGCGGAAGGGGTGGAGAACCACCAGCAACTGGAGTTTCTGCGGGAAGCCGGGTGTGACCTGGTGCAGGGCTTTCTTTGTGGGAAACCCATGAGTCATGAGGAAATAGCCCGCCTGCTCGCGGCGCCGGGCACCCGTTGCGACGACTGATGGGCAGCAGTGCAGTTTCCGCCCGATTCCGGTAAGATTGGGCACCGATTTTTTCCGTATCCGCATGCCGGCTTCACGGCAGGGAGTATTCATCATGCAAGATTTCGTATTGGCACCCTCCATCCTTTCCGCAGATTTCGCCAAGCTGGGCCAGGAATGTGAAGACGTGCTGGCATCGGGCTGCGAGTTCATCCATTTCGATGTCATGGACAACCATTACGTGCCCAACCTGACCATTGGTCCCCTGGTTTGCGATGCCTTGCGCAAGCATGGCATCACCGCCCCCATCGACGTGCATCTCATGGTCAGTCCCGTGGATCGCATCGTGGGCGATTTCGCCGAGGCCGGCGCCACCTACATCACCTTCCATCCCGAGGCTTCCGAGCACGTGGATCGCACCCTGCAACTCATAAAGAGCGCGGGTTGCAAGGCGGGCCTGGTGTTCAACCCCGCCACTCCCCTGGACTACCTGAAGTATGAGATGGAGAACGTGGACATGATCCTGCTCATGTCCGTTAACCCCGGCTTCGGGGGCCAGAGCTTCATTCCCTCCGCCTTGCAGAAGCTCCGGGAAGCACGTCGGATGATCGACGAGTCCGGCCTGGACATCCGCCTGGAGATCGATGGCGGCGTGAAGGTGGACAACATCGCCGAGATTGCCGCCGCAGGCGCCGATACCTTCGTTTCCGGTTCCGGCATCTTCGGCGGCCGCAACGAGAACGACCCCAACAAGTACGATACCCGCGTGAAGGAAATGCGTGACGCCCTGGCCAAGGTCGGCTGATGTCTGAAAGACCGAAGATGATCCTCATCGACGTGGACGGCACGCTGGTGGACAGCGTGCCGGATCTCGCCTGGTGCGTGGACGAGATGATGAAGGCCATGGGTCGGGAACCCTGGGGCGAGGCCCGGGTGCGCGACTGGGTGGGCAATGGCGTGGAACGCCTGGTGCGCCGCGCCCTCGTCGGGCAACTGGACGGCGAGCCCCCGGACGAGGAATTCGACAAGGCCTATCCCGTCTTCCTGGATCTCTATGCCGAGAATACCTCCAAGCGCTCCACCCTCTATCCCGGCGTGCGGGAAGGCCTGGACTACCTCAAGGAACAGGATTATTCCCTGGGTTGCGTGACCAACAAGGCCGAGCAGTTCACCCTGCCCCTGTTGCGCGACCTGGGAATCGAGGACTATTTCGGCATCGTCGTTGCCGGAGACACCCTGCCGGTGAAGAAGCCCGACCCCACGCCCCTGCTGTACGCCGCGGAGTTCTTCGGCACCGGGCCGGAGCATTCCCTGATGATTGGCGACTCCATGAGCGACGTGAAGGCGGCGCGGGCGGCGGGTTTTCGCATCATCTGCATGAGCTATGGTTACAATCATGGCGAGGACATCCGCAGCTATGGACCGGATCAAGTGATCGATTCCATGGTGGAGCTCAGAGACATATTGTAAGCCGCAATCGGCCCGAAGGCGGGCCTCCTACGGATGGTCGTCTCGCCGCGATGAATCGGCCCGAGGGCGGGCCTCCTACAGGATGGGGGGTGTAGGAGCGGCGCCCCGCCGCGACCCCGCACAAGGATGCGCGGCGCGAAGCGGAGGCACCGGGAAACCGCGTTTTCCGATGCCGAGAAGGAAACGGGCAGGGAAAGCCCGTTTCCGGTTCAAACAAGCAGCAGCGCCCCCGCCGCGACCCCCATGGCATTGTGCGCCTAACGGCGGGTTGTTTTGAAGCGCGCGGTGGCGCGCACCCACCTGACTTTCTTTGCGTGCCCAAAGAAAGTCAGCAAAGAAAGGGCACCCCGCGACGGGCCCGCGGCCATGCCG
>CAZWRE010000134.1:0-1522 GCA_964636335.1 uncultured Sedimenticola sp.
CAGTTCACTTGTGGAAAGCGATCCCGTGCCCCGCACGAACAGCGGCCTGGTGAAGACCGCCACCATCGACCTGCCCGGCGCCCGGTTCAGCAACAGCCTGCCCGGCGACTCGGACTTTCGCATCTACAATGGCGGCAGCGAGGATCTGGAGATTCGTTTCGTAAGGCTGATACGTTTGCGCCCGCCGGCCACCAGTGTGGTGTTTGCCGATGGTTTCGAATCCCCTTGACGGGGTGCGCCGAGCTTGCGAAACACACCATGGCAGACACAGCTTCGGACCCTGGTGCAATTCGCGGGGCTCATTGCACCCTACTCGCTACAGCCCCAAACATTCCGTAGGATGGGTTGAGGAACGAAACCCACCAAAGGCGAGGCAGATGCACCCATGCCCGCCCCATCCTTGCCCCGACTGTGGAAATGCGCTAGGTTGTCCGCACCATGGTCGCAAAATTGCGATACAGACTGACCAGTTGTAACGGACAACGACAAGGAGAAAGGCCATGCGCATCCGTGAACCTTCCATGCTCTTCATTCTGGGCGTTCTTGTTACCCCCCCCGTAACAGCCGCCCAGGCAATCATTGAAACCGCGCCCGAACCACGGTGAACTACACCCATATCATGTATGGCCAGGTGGATGTCCGCTTCCGCCCCAATCCCTGAACGGAGGACCGCGATCATGTTCAGAATCAAGCATATCAACCGCTTTTCAGTCCTGGCCCTGCTACTCTGGGCCAGCTTGGCCCAGGCCGCCCTCCATGACCGGGGCAATGGCCTCATCTACGACGACATCCTCGATGTCACCTGGCTGCAAGACGCCAACCTGGCGGCGACGGAGACCTTTGGCGTGTCCGGGATCCAATCCGACGGCGGATTCGGAAGTTGTGATGTCGTTCAGCAGTGGATCGACGCCATGAATGCCGCCAACTACAAAGGCTTCAATGACTGGCGCCTGCCTGAGATATCTCCCGTGAATGGCAGTACGTGGAATTCCAACTTCAGCTACGATGGATCCACAGACAATGGCTACAATATCAGCGCCCCGAATTCAGCCTACCCTGGTACCCATGCCAATCCTCTGGCACATCTGTTCTACCAGAGCCTGGGCAACCAGGGCTGGTACGACGTGAACGGCAACCGCAATGTCCAGGGCTGCCCGGATGACACCAACGGCTGCCTGCGCAATACCGGGCCTTTCATCAACCTGCAACCAGCCAGCTATTTTCCCGAGGATCCAGCATGTTTTGCCATCGGGGGGGTGCGTTTTACGGATCAATTCAACTTCCGCAGAGGGCTGTTTGACGGTGGTGCGGTAATACAATCACGGGCATTACCATATCGGCTGGGGGATGTGGCAGCAGCAGGTGCAAGCTCCGTACCCACGCTTTCCCCCTGGCTCCTGGGCGCCCTGGGAGGCCTGCTGCTGATGCTGGGCGGCTATCGCCTGCGGGGAAGAATTTTCCAGTGATGCCGGAATCGTAGGTTGGGCAAAGTACAGCGTGCCCAACAAACCTGCCCATATCG
>CAZWRE010000135.1:0-18904 GCA_964636335.1 uncultured Sedimenticola sp.
CCCTGTACACCATCTGAGCAAATTCGGAGAGCTGGCCGAGTGGCTGAAGGCGCACCCCTGCTAAGGGTGTATACGTTAACGCGTATCGAGGGTTCGAATCCCTCGCTCTCCGCCATACAGTTGGAACAGCGTGCAGGCCAAATGGCAGGCACAGTTCACGGACAGGGCTGATTCGAACCCTCGATTTCAAATAGTCCGGGTTCGACCGCGGAGCGCCAATCCCGCTCCCGGTATTGAGCATTGACAAACAGCGAACAAACAAGCATCATTCGCTACCACTTTTGCGCCAGTAGCTCAGCTGGATAGAGTACTCGGCTACGAACCGAGCGGTCGGAGGTTCGAATCCTTCCTGGCGCGCCATACATCAACAAGGCCCACCTGAAGGTGGGCTTTTTTGTGCGCTGCCTACAGGGGAGATTCGAACCTCCGACATCAAAACAGTCTGGTTCGACAAGCGCCGGCAGGCGCGCAGCACGAGCGCGCAGCGCGAGTCATCCTTCCTGGCGCGCCATACATCAACAAGGCCCACCTGAAGGTGGGCTTTTTTGTGCGCTGCCGTTGCTTAATCTCTTGTTACCCGAAGGGTTTTCCTGCTGTGCTGACGGGGGAAAATTTGTATTGGAGGCGCTATACTCGATCCCCTACAACAATAGTATGAACCTGCTGCAAGGTGGGGTGCGGGTGACTCGGGAGTGGAGATGAGTGACGACAAGATAGAACAGATGGTGGAATGCTATCAGAACATCATTTCGGGCGTGGGGGAGGACATCAGCCGGGAAGGTCTGCTCAAGACGCCCATGAGGGCGGCCAAGGCCATGGAGTTTCTTACCCGGGGTTATGCTCAGAGTCTGGATGATATTGTCAATGAGGCGGTTTTTCCGTCAGACAATGATGAAATGGTCATCGTCAAGGATATTGAGCTTTATTCCCTCTGTGAGCACCACCTGCTGCCTTTCATCGGCAAGGCCCACGTGGCCTATCTGCCCAAGGGCAAGGTCATTGGATTGTCCAAGATTGCCCGTATTGTGGATATGTATGCCCGTCGCTTGCAGATCCAGGAACAACTGACCACCCAGATTGCCTACGCTATACAGGATGCCATCGGTGCCGCCGGTGTGGCAGTGGTCATAGAGGCTTCCCACTTGTGCATGATGATGCGGGGTGTACAGAAGCAGAATTCCTCCACCACCACTTCCATGATGCTGGGGGCGTTTCGGACCAATCACCGTACCCGGGATGAGTTTCTTAGCCTGATAAAGCTCTGATGGTTACCATACGCATCAAAAACCTGCGCCTGCGCACCTACATCGGCTTCAATGAAGAAGAGATGGAGAAGCGGCAGGATGTGGTGGTGAATGTGCGCTTCAGCTACAAGGCGGATGAGGCGGCGGAAACGGATGATGTGAAGTATGCCGTAAACTACCGCACTATCACCAAGGAAATCATTGCCTATGTGGAAGATGGGCGTTTCATGTTGCTGGAACGCCTGGCAGCGGATGTACTGGAACTGGTAATGGATAATCCCCTTATCGCCAGCGCCGAGGTGGAAGTGGACAAACCCCATGCGCTCCGGTTTTCCGATTCGGTATCGGCTTCGGTACGGGCGGATCGTTTGGAGAATGCGCGTGCGTGACGCCTTGCTGGCAAAGCTGTCCTTCTGGCTCATCGTCATCGGGGCTTTCGCGCTGATGACGCCCAATCCGGCCTGGCCGGAATGGCTGGCGCGCATGGTGTTGTCCACGGGCATCGCCCTGGCGATTACCACGCTTATTGTCAAGTACAGAGAAAGGAAAAAGAAATCCGGGTAGGCGCCAGCCGGTCTGCCAATGCCCGGCGCGGCCGGGGAAGCCGGGTTTGTGTCAGTCTTGTGTGAACTGCTTCTGGCGCTCCAGGTATTCGTTCACCACGGCGTTCATGCGCGCCTTGTCCCAGGGGCGCAGTCCCCCCAGTACCATGTTCTTGGAACCATGGCCGACAATGCTCCCGTTGTCGCTTAGAGTGAAGTTCAACTGGACTTCACCACGTTTTCCCTCGATCTTGAAGCAGGTGCCGGAAAGACTCAGTTCAGGATTCTTGATATCCAGGCGGTCCAGGTAGATTTCCATGTTCTCGTAGATGACGAGCGGCCGGTCGGGATTGATCATCACGCCATGGGCTTCCATCAGTGGCACCAGCACCCAGGGGAAGGCGTGCCCGGAAAAGGCCACGTAGGCTTGTACCAGGCGGCTGATGAGCTCCTTGTCAGTGGTGATGTCGCCACTGCGTTGTACATGCAGATATTCCTTGTCATTCTCGTCCTGGATGGCCAGGTGATCTCCTTCTTCATCGGGAAAGTGCAGTTCCACGCCATCGCCAACCATGCCGGAAAACTTGAAACGCATGTGCTGGCTCAGGCCGTACCGGCTCAGTATGAGGCCGAACAGGAGATCGCCCGGAACGCAGAAGCGTTTGGAGTCGATATCGTGCAAGGGATTGAAATCATTCGCGATTTTCTTGGCGAAATCACTGGCCTGCTGGCGTGAAACCCGAATACGGTTTTGTTCAATCTTGTAGTAGTTTTCCAGTATCATATACGCTTGTCCCGTCGCAATCTGGCGCTGGATTTTATCAGGATTCCTGTTTTGTTTTCAGTATTGTTCAAGAGAAAGCCTCCTCTCGACGAAGCGTCCGTGCAATGGCTGTTCGATGTGTTCGAATGGGCCTTGCGCAATTTCCCGCCAGCGGTGTTCTACCGGCAGACACGCCTGGTGTTGCCAACGAATGAATATTTTCCCGGAAAGGTGAACAGTGTGCAGGGCATGGCCGAGCTGGTGTTTGAAAGGGTGGCGGAGTACGCGGGCATGGCGCACTGGCCATGGCAGGTGGTGGAGAAATCCCACTGTCACCTGGATGCGATTCAGCAGCTACCCGCAGGCGCCACCCAGGAGTTTACCGGGAAGGCGTCTCCGCTTGTGGTACCTGGCCCAGCCTTGCCTGTGGTGTATGACCGGCTCCACATCGGCAACCCGGAAGCATTGATTGCGGGTTTTGCCCATAGCCTGGGACAGTATCTGGGGTATGCCGCCAGGGAAGTGCCGCCGGGAGGGGTGGACAACTGGCCCCAGGTCACGGAAGTGCTGGCGGACTTCCTGGGCTTTGGCCTGATGTTCGCCAACAGCGCATTCGTCTTTCCCTCTGGCGGCTGTGGACGTTGCGGTGCCAACGTGACCCGAAACAGCGCGTTGTCGCAATGGGATCATACCTATGCACTGGCCCTGTTCTCCGTGCTCAAGGGTATTCCTCCGCGCAAGGTCAAGCCATACCTGAAGAAATCCCTGCGTGGGCACTTCCAGCGCTGTTTTTCCGATGTTTCCGGCAGGCCCGAACTCTCCCGCCTGAAACAGTTTTCTGTCGAGCCCCACAAGGGGCGCGACAGGAGCCTGGCCAGGGCGGAAAGCCGGTAGAAGACCGTGGCAGGGGAAACGCTGATGGCCTGCGGGGAATGCGATACGCTGCAACGCGTTCCCCTGGTCGTGCCGGGTTGCAAGGTTCTTTGCCGGGAATGTGGAAGTTTTCTCTATCGTCATCCCAAAGGTGGCATTGACCGGCCTCTGGCGCTGATGCTGGGAGCCTTGCTGTTGTATCTGCTTGCCAACGCCTTTCCGCTTGTTACGCTGGATATTGGCGGCATCAGCCGGGAGACTTCTCTTGCGGGCACCGGCTGGGCGCTTTACCAACATGACATGAAACTGTTGGGAATTCTGGTGCTGGCCACCACGGTGGTCGTGCCGGGGATCATTTTTTGCGGCACGCTGTACGTGTTGACGGGGCTGCGCTGGCGGAAACGCCTGCCAGGAATACGCAGTACCCTGCTGCTTCTCAGTCACATGCATCCCTGGGAAATGGCGGATGTCTTCATTATCAGCGTGCTGGTTGCCCTGGTGAAAATGTCCGGCATGGCGGAGGTGATCGTTGGTGGCGGCTTGTACGCCCTGCTGGGCGCCACCATCCTGGGAATCGCGGCCAGGGCGGGCATGGATATCTTTCTGTTGTGGAACATGCTTGAGGGCATCCCGGGACAACACCAAGTCCTGGAAGGTGGGCCTGGCGCCGGAGAGGCGGCGTGAGTCTGCCGCGCGCCCGGGACCTGGGACTTGCCGGTTGTGGCGTGTGTTATCAGGTGGTGCGCATGCCGGGAGGAGGTGAAGTGTATTGCCCGCGTTGCGGTAGCAGGGTTCATTCCCGGCGCCCCCACAGCCTGTCCCGAACCTGGGCATTGCTCATTGCTTCGATGATTTTCTATGTTCCGGCCAATCTCTACCCGGTGATGACCAATACCTATCTCGGCGCCAACACCAGCAGTACCATTATTGGTGGGGTGGCCCTGTTTCTGGAGGAAGGGGATTGGTTGCTGGCGCTGATTATTTTCACCGCCAGCATCCTGGTGCCTCTGGCAAAGATGATGAGCCTGCTGTACCTGCTGGTAAACGTGCGACGTCGCCATCCCGCCCACCGGGCACACCAGCATGCCCGTCTCTACCGGATCACGGAGCTGGTGGGAAGATGGTCCATGGTTGATGTCTTCGTCATCGGCATTCTTACTGCCCTGGTGCAGATGGGGGCCATCTCATCCGTGGAACCCGGCATTGGGGCCCTGGCTTTCGGTGCCGTGGTGATCCTTACCATGATGGCCGCCATCAGCTTTGATCCACGCCTTATATGGGACAGAGACAATCCATGAGCCATACGAAAACCACTATCGATGATCTTCCCGAGGCGCTGGTCGCGGAAAACCACCCCGGTTTCTCGTTCGTCTGGATCGTGCCAGTCGTGGCCCTGATCGTCGGCATCGTTCTTATCTACCGCGAATATGCCAGCCTGGGCCCTTCTATCAGTATTGTCTTCAGCAGTGCAGAGGGGATAGAGCCGAAAAAGACCGAGATCCGGTATCGGGATGTGGCCATAGGCAAGGTGCAAAGCGTGGAGTTCAGCAAAGACCTGTCCCGGGTGGTGATCGGTGCACGCTTGAAGAAAGGCATGGACGCCTTGCTGTCGGGAAACACCCGGTTCTGGGTGGTCAGGCCCCGGATAGGAGCCACCGGAGCCAGTGGAATAGGCACTCTGCTCAGTGGCGTCTATATTGCCGTGGATCCCGGAAAGGGCGACGGCTATACCGAGCATTTCATTGGCCTTGAAGAGCCTCCAAAGATTCTGGCGGACGCAAAGGGAACCCTGTTCAGGCTGAAGGCGGAACGCCTGGGATCCATCTCCATGGGGTCACCGGTTTATCATCGGCAGATACCGGTGGGAGAGGTTACCGGCTACAGGCTGGCGGAGGATGGAAGCCGCGTGGATGTGGATGTATTCATCAAGGCACCCCATGACAAGTTGGTACGCAAGACCACGAGGTTCTGGGATGTCTCCGGCGTGGGGGTGGAGCTGTCGCCGGATGGTGTGAATGTGCAGATGGAATCCCTGGTTTCCCTGTTAGTCGGTGGGGTGGCCTTCGACACGCCCCGCAGCCTTGAAGCAGATCTGCCCGCGGAGGAAGGAACAGTATTTCATCTCTATGCCTCGAAAAAGAAGAGTGAGAAGCGCTCGGGGCACCTGAAGTTGCCTTACGTGCTCTATTTCGATGATTCCGTGCGTGGACTGGCGGTTGGCGCCGCGGTGGAATTCCGTGGCATTCCAGTAGGGGAAGTGCTGGATATCACGCTGGGTAAACGTGAAGATGATCAACCGGTGCACATTGCTGTGCTGATCGCCCTGGAGCCTGACCGGGTGCCGTTTTCCGAGGACGTGCGCTTGCCCGTGGAAGCGGGCACGGATGATGAGCAGTTGCGGAAACTGTTTCAGGAAACATTGGACAGGCTGGTTGCCAGTGGGCTGCGGGCCAAGCTGATCACGGGTAACATGCTCACCGGCCAGTTGGTGGTGGACATGAATCTGGAGCCGGAGGCGGCGCCGGCTTCCATTGACTATTCGGGGAAGTACCCGGTTCTTCCCACCGTGCCAAACTCCCTGTCCAATATCACCTCCAGCCTGGAGACACTACTGGGCAAGCTCAAGCGTCTGCCCCTGGATGAAATGGGGGAGCACCTGCTCAAGGTTAGCGAAGGAATGGACAGGCTGGTGAATAATCCGGATCTGCGACAAGGGGCGGAGGATCTTGGAAGGGCGGTACAACAACTGAATGCCTTCATGGAAACACTCAATGGCAAGGCGCCGGATCTTATGAATGAGCTGGCCAGATTGAGTAATGCTGCGCAGCAGATGCTCAAGCAGGCGGAAAGGGCGTTTCTGGTTCTGGAAAAGTCTGCTTCTGACCAGGGTAGTGTGGGAGGTGAGCTGGTCAAGACCATGCGGGAGCTTGATGCCGCTGCGCGTGCCGTCAGGGGAGTCGCGGAATACCTGGAGCGTCATCCGGAAGCCCTGCTTCAGGGAAAAGCGCCTTGATTGTATATGCGGAACCTGTTTTGTGAGGCAGGTGTTGCTTTATTCGAAGTAATTTTCCGTCCTGCATTGGACAAAAAACGCCCTGCCTTTCCTGGCAGGGCGTTTTCCGGGTGAAAGCAGAGAGCTGAAATCAGCCTTCGTCTTCGCCTCCTGGGGCATCTTCACCGGGATCATAACCTTCCGGCAGCTGGTGGGCGATACCCTTGTGACAGTCGATGCAGGTGTAGCCTTTTTCTATGGCTTCTTCATGCCGGTCCGCGCTGCGGCTTTCCTGGCGCTCGAAATCCATGGACTCGAAATTGTGACAGTTACGGCATTCCCGTGAGTCCGTTTCTTTCATGGCCTTCCAGACATGTTTAGCCAGTTCCAGCTTCTTGGCTTCGAATTTTTCGGGGGTATCCACGTCTTTCACGATAAAGTGGTGGTAAAGTTCGTTGGAAGCCTGAATCTTGCGTACGATCTTGTGGATCCATTCCTTGGGAACATGGCAGTCAGGGCAGGTGGCCCGTACACCGGTACGGTTGGTGAAGTGGATGGTTTCCTGCAGATCTTCATAGGGATTGTCACGCATTTCGTGGCAGGAGATGCAGAACTCTTCTGTATTTGTGAGTTCCATGGCCCAGTTGAATCCGCCCCAGAGCGCGATACCCAGAATAATACCGATGATCAGCACCGAAAAAGTGCCCTTTTTTTGACCGCTAGTCATGATTGTCTAGTTCCTGATGTGATTGATAAATAATGATGGCGCCCCGCAAGGGGCGCCTCCCGAATTGTTTTCAGCCCGTTATTTTAAGCCGTCAAACTCGTTTTTGACCAGCGGATTTGCATCCACTTGGGGCGCATGGCACTGGTTGCAGAAATAACGGCGGCTGGATACATGGTCCAGTTTCTTGCCGTCACGGGTCAGGAAGTGGCTTTCACCCAGCATGGGTGCCTTTTCCTTCTTGTAGTTTTTCTTGCTGTGACATTTCAGGCAGCCGTTGTTCTTCAGGTTGATTTTGTACTTGTCGATCTTGTGGGGGATCATCGGCGGTTGCTGCTTGTAGGAACGCTCGAAACCGCCTTCCTGGGATACCAGTTTCTTCTTGGTGACCTTCAGGGAGGTTCCTTGCAGATCCTGGGTGCCCCGAAGGGAGGCGACGCTCTCTTTGGCAAACACGCTGTTGCCGGAAACGAGCAGAATGCTGACAGCCATGGCGGCGGTGGTGATTAATTTTTTCATCTTGATCTCCATCAACTCATGTTGAATCTGTATGTTTCGCTAATTCTCGGTTCAATGATTTTGTACGGGTTGCAGACTTGACTTTTGATTCCTGGAATAACGGTTGCCGAACTCGAAGACGTCCTTTGCGCAGACATCGATGCAGCGTCCGCAGTTGGTGCACTGGTTTGCCGTGATGACCGGACCGATCCCCTTGCTGGCTCCCTTGAGGGCAGGTTTGATGACCTGGGCCTCGGGGCAGACGTTGAAACAGTCCATGCAGTCGTCACAGGCTTCCCTGTTCACGGCAATGACGCGAACCGGTGCCTTGACCGACAACAGACTGTAGAAGGCGCCCACCGGACAATAATGACCACACCAGCCGTCCCGGGACACGAACAGGTCGAAAAGGAAGATACCCAGGATCAGGATCCAGGCCAGCCCCATGCTGAACACGATTGCCCGGAACATGATGGATACCGGATTGACCAGTTCCCAGACGATGCCGCCTGTGAGCAGGGGCAGGATCAGGGTCAGGCCGAGTATCCAGTAACGCGTGCTCCGGGAAGCATGGGAAGCGCCTCGAATGCCAAGTTTGCGGCGCAGCCAGGCGGCGGCGTCCGTGACCATGTTCACCGGGCACACCCAGGAACAATAGACGCGTCCGCCAACCAGGGCATAGAAAGCCAGCACAATGACTACGCCGACGATGGCCGTGGTTTCCGGCACCACGCCCGAGAGCATCGCCTGCAGCAGGATATGGGGGTCGGTCAGGGGCAGGGTATCCAGCGTCAGGCTGGAAGCCAGGTTGCCCTTCACGATCCACAGATCCAGCCAGGGACCCGCCATGAAGGCGGCGAGTATTCCCAGTTGGCTGATGCGCCTGAGAATGAGCCACTTGTGAGCGGCAAACCATCCCTTCTTGGCGATGGCTTCCTTTCCCAAGTCCTGCGGCATGTTGGCCATCAGTTGTCCTCCGGTTTGCGGTTGAGAGTATCCAGGGGATTGCTGGAGAACGGCGAGGCAGGAGCATTGTCCTGTGTCTTGCCATCCAGGATCAGGCCTTCGCCCTGAAGCTCGTAACGTACGCCTTCCGGCAGGTTGTACTGATGTTCAACGTCCGGGGTGACCAACGCCTTGCCGGCCTTCTCCTTCTCTTTCCAGCCGAACCGGTAGTGACCTCCCAGTTCGCCTTTGGCGAGATCAGTGGGAAAGACCTTGATAGCGGCTTTTTCGAGAATACATGCCTTTTCACACAGGCCGCAGCCGGTACAGGCATCCGAGTGCACCACGGGGATGAACAGGGCATGCTTGCCGGAACGGACGTTGTGCTGCATGTCCAGGGTAATGGCCTTGCCGCGAATGGGGCATACGTTGAAGCATACCTCGCAGCGCAGCCCCTGGAAGGCAATGCAGTTCTCCTGGTCCACTACCACCGCCAGTCCCATGCGTGCCTTCTCGATATCCGTGAGGGAGTGATCCAGCGCGTTGGTGGGACAGGCGACGACGCAGGGAATGTCCTCGCACATTTCGCAGGGACCGGTACGGGCGATGAAATAGGGCGAGCCCGTGGGAATGTCATCACCCAACTGGCCGAGGAAAAGAATGTCGTAGGGACAGTCTCTCACGCACAGGCCGCAACGAATGCACGCGCCGAGGAAATCTTCCTCGGGCAATGCGCCGGGCGGCCGGATGGCCATGGGGGGCAGTGCATTGGCCCGCTGGGTATAGAAGCCCAGGCCCACGCCCATGAGACCGACGCTGCAGGCAGTCTTGATTGTTGTCGTCAGAAACTGACGACGGTTGACCCCTTTTGCCTTCTCGTCTGTCTTGCTCATCGTTCCGTATCCAGTATCGAGTCAGTCATGCGGCCCGCCGCGAGGGCGGGCCTTCATCCGTCAGGCCTTGCTGATCTTGACCGCGCACTTCTTGTAATCCGTTTCCTTGGAAAGCGGATCAGTGGCGTCCAGGGTCAGCTTGTTGACCAGGCGGCCAGCATCGAACCAGGGAATGAAAACCAGACCCTCTGGTGGTTGGTTGCGGCCACGGGTTTCCACCTTGCAGACGATGGTGCCCCTGCGGGAGGAAATCTTGGCCATGCGCCCGTTGCGCAGCTTGTACTTCTTGGCGTCCTTCTTGTTCATGTACACCACGGCGTCCGGCATGGCCCGGTAGAGCTCGGGAACCCGACGGGTCATGGAACCGGAATGCCAGTGCTCCAGTACCCGGCCGGTGCACAGCCACAGGGGATATTCATTGTCCGGGCTTTCCGCCGGCGGCTCGTAGGGCGCAGTGATGATGTTGGCCTTGCCGCCATTCTTCTTGGCGTTTCCGTAGAAGAAGACATCGCCCTTCTTGCCGTCGGGATTGTACTTGGCAACATAGGGGTCATAGCCTTCGCGGAAGCGGTACAGGGTTTCCTTGCCGTTCACCACGGGCCAGCGCAGGCCTCGAACCTTGTGATAGGTATCGAATGGCGCCAGATCATGAGCATGGCCGCGGCCGAAGGAGGCGTATTCTTCGAACAGGCCCTTCTGTACGTAGAAACCGAAGTGCTCGGATTCGTAGTTCTCGTACTCGTTGCCGCGGTCGTCGGTGATCTTGCCTTCATAGGGGAACTGGTTCACCTGGCCGTTTTCATAGAGCACTTCGTACAGGGTCTTGCCCTTGTACTCCGGCGCCTTGTCCAGCAGTTCCGGCGGCCAGACTTCCTCCATCTTGAAGCGCTTGGCAAACTCCATGGTCTGCCACAGGTCGGACTTGGCCTCGCCCGGTGCGCGAACCTGCTGACGCCAGAACTGGGTGCGGCGCTCGGCGTTGCCATAGGCGCCTTCCTTCTCGATCCACATAGCCGTGGGCAGGATCAGGTCGGCCGCCTGGGCGGAAACCGTGGGATAGGGGTCGGTCACCGTAATAAAGGCGTTGGGATTGCGCCAGCCAGGATAGGACTCGTTGTTCATGTTGGCGGCAGCCTGCATGTTGTTGTTGCACTGCTGCCAGTAACAGTCGAGCTTGCCGTCCTTGAGCATGCGATGCATCTTCACGGCGTGGTAACCGACCTTGCCGGGAATGGTGCCTTCCGGCAGCTTCCAGATCTTCTCGGCGATATCGCGATGCGCCTTCTTCTTGACCACCAGGTCGGCCGGCAGGCGGTGGCAGAATGTGCCCACTTCGCGGGCGGTGCCGCAGGCAGAGGGCTGGCCGGTGAGGGAGAAGGGGCTGTTGCCGGGCTCGGAAATCTTGCCCATGAGCAGGTGTACGTTGTAGCACAGGCCGTTGACCCAGACGCCGCGGGTGTGCTGGTTGAAGCCCATGGTCCACAGGGACATGACCTTCTTCTTGGGATCCGCATAGGCCTTGGCCAGACGCAGCAGCTTGTCCTTGGGCACGCCGGACATCTTGGACGCTTTTTCCAGGGTGTAGGGCTCTACAGACTTGGCGTATTCCTCGAAGGTGATCTTGGTCAGCTTGCCCTTCATGCGGTTCTTGGCCTTTTTCTCGCGCGGGTCATTTGCGCGCAGGCCGTAACCGATATCGGTGGGCGTCTTGTTGAACTGAACGTGCTTTTCGATGAACTCCTTGTTGTACGCCTTGTTCTGGATGATGTAATTGGCAATGAAGTTCAGAATGGCCAGGTCGGTCTGGGGGGTGAACACCATGCCGTTGTCGGCCAGCTCGAAGCAGCGATGCTTGTAAGTGGACAACACATGCACTTCACAGCCGGGCTTGGTCAAGCGGGTATCCGTCAGGCGGGACCACAGGATGGGGTGCATCTCCGCCATGTTGGAGCCCCAGAGCACGAATACGTCGGCCTGCTCCAGGTCGTCGTAGCAGCCCATGGGCTCGTCGATACCGAAGCCGCGGATGAAGGCGCCTACCGCGGAGGCCATGCAGTGACGGGCATTGGGATCGATGTTGTTGGAGCGGAAGCCGGCCTTCATCAGCTTGGAAGCGGCATAGCCTTCCCAGACGGTCCACTGGCCGGAACCGAACATGGCGACCCGGGAAGTGAGTTTGTCCACGGGCTTGCCCTTGTTCTCTTCCCAGCTCTTCTTGATGGCGGCCTTCCACTTTTCCGCCATGACGTCAAAGGCCTCGTCCCAGGAAACCTCCTCGAACTTGCCGTTCTTGTCGTATTTGCCGTTCTTCTTGCGCAGCAAGGGCTTGGTCAGGCGATCCTCTCCGTACAGTATCTTGGGCAGGAAGTAGCCCTTGATACAGTTCAGGCCCTTGTTCACCGGGGCATCGGGATCGCCCTGGCTGGCCACCACCTTGCCGTCCTTGGTGCCGATGAGCACCGAACAGCCGGTGCCGCAGTAGCGGCAGGCTGCCTTGTCCCAACGCACGCCGGCATCGTCGCCGGCAGCCAGGGCGGTCTTGGTGGCGGGAAGTGTTACGCCAGCGGTTGCAGCGGCAGCAGCAATGGCGTTGCTCTTGATAAAATCACGTCTAGTTAAACTCACGGACTACCTCCTCGTTAAGATCATCCCCACCGTAGTGGTAAATCAAGGTTGCACTCACCACACCTTCAAGTGAGCTGAAATTCATCATCACGTCACCGGCGGAGCCCGCTTCGCTGTCTTCCACCGTGACGATCAGTTTTCCTTCATCCACCCCCCCGTGGACTTCCACGCCGGGGATGTTGTTGAGCCGCTCTTCGACTTCCGCTCCCCGTTCGGGGCGCGTGTGGACGATGCAGCTGCACAGGTTCATGATATTGCTGTTTTCCATAGGGCTAGTTTGCCTCCGGAATTGCGAGTGAGATGGAATCGTTGGGGCAGACGGCGAAACATTCGCCGCAGCCGTTGCAGCGTTCTGTATCCAGCAGCGGGGTGGCTCGTCCCCGGGTCTGCAACTTGAAGCTGATTGCCTCCGTATCGCAGGCGTCGCCGCAGGAACGGCAGACGATGCCGTTCAGGGACAGGCAGCTTGATTCGATGGAAGCGCGGTGGGACCAGGCCAGGGATGGAGCGGGAACAGGGGCTTTCAGGGCGCCTGTATCACAGGCCTTGAGACAGTCGCCGCAGAAATCGCAGCCGGAGGATTGAAAACGGGTTTCGGGAAAGCCGCCTGAACCGCGTACCAGGATCTCGTCCCAGCACGCCTGGATACAGGCGTCACATCGGGTGCACAGCTGTACGAACTCGTCTTCCGGGCGGGCCCAGGGCGGGCGCATGAGCAAGGGCTGCCGATGAAACTGCCCACGCAGCAGCTGTCTGCGATTCAGGGTTGTTTTGGCGTCATCCGCTTCAAACACATTTCCTGCCTGATGGCTTCGGTACGGCACAATTACACAGGAAAAACCGGGTATTGGGATTGATTAAGGTCAAAGATTATGGGTTTATTATGAAATTCTGAAAAACCCTATGAAAGAAAACGTATTTTTTTCGGTTCTTTTTTCCTCGCCCGGCTTCTGCGCGGGTGGTTGGAGGGCATGCAGGGCGCATCCGCGGTGTCTGACCGGACTCAGGGCTTGATGCGGTCGAAGTACCGGCCGCGGTACAGCAGCCGCTGGCTGTTCTCTTCGAATCCCGTGCGCGTGTGCAGCACATTGTTGCAGATCAGGCCTTGTCCCGAGTCCAGGGTACCCTCCATATAATAAGGGTTGTCTGCGTTCATGATGCTGCCCAGGAATTCGACCGCCTGCCGGGTGAGTTCGTCATCGCGCCATTCTATGTTGCGTTTGCGATGGGTGTAACGCATGTGCAGGCTGCCATTGTCCTGGAGCATGAATACCGGCCCCCGGGCCCAGCCGCGCAGTTCTTCGCCATTGACCACGTTGGGTGGAATGCTCATGGCTTCAGGATGTTCGAAGGCGCGAATGAAATCCGGGTTTTCGTCACGCAGCATGATGTAGGCAATCTCGTGATCCAGGAGCTGGTTCATGCCGCCCTCTTTCGCGGGACGCACGCAGTGCAGCAACAGGCCGTGGATCTGATGGTTCAGGTCGTTGTAATAGCCGTCCGTGTGCCAGGCGATGGGACGGTTGGTGTAGGGGATGTAACCGGTGCGCGGCTCCTCGTCCGCCTGTTCCAGGGAAGAGATGGCGTCGCCGTCGGCGCACATGTTGTGATCCAGATGTTCCAGTCCGAATTGCAGGCCAAGCCGGCGCACGATTTCCTTGTCCGGATCGTCGCCCGTTCCGCCGGCGTAGACCGCCATGTTGGTCTTGCGGATGAGGTCGGCCAGCTTTCCCCGCTCTGTCTCGCTCAGACGGCGGGGGTCTTTCACTTCCACCACGATGTCGCCCAGTGAGCGAGGGTAGTCCCGGAGTTTTGCTTCCCGCCATTGTTCGTAGGCGGCGTTGTCGTTCAGGTCAAAGGGGTTGCTCATTTATCCTACCTTGTCCAGTTCCCGGCGCCGGAAAGCGACGCCTCGTTCAGTGGCCAGTTTCTCACAGGCCTGTATATCCACGCCTTCCAGCCCGTCGATGGCTGTGGCCGTGACTTTCGGTATGTATTTGGGTGCTTCCGCCAGGAAGTCCAGCAGGGCCTGCCAGGAGCCGGGCAGGGCCGGCTGGCAGTGCCGGGCGTAGATTTCCTCGTTTTGCGCGTTCAGGGAAACCGACAGGCTGTCCACCAGTCCCCGCATTTCCGGCAGTACGTTGCGCTTGTTCACCAGGTTGGCCAGACCATCGGTATTGATGCGCACCTTTCCACCATGCTTCTTGATCCAGCGGGCCACTTCCAGCAGCACCTTGAAGCGCAGGGTGGGCTCGCCGAAGCCGCAGAACACGATTTCCTCATAGGTGGAGGGATCTCCGATGGCGGTGATGATCTCGTCCACTTCCGGCCGGTGATCCAGGCTGAGGTCGTATTCGTGCACCACCGGCCCCTGCGCCGTGTGCTTGGGGCAGAAACGGCATTCCAGGGTGCAGCGGTCCGTGATGTTCAGGTACAGGCTGTTGCGTATTGGATAGGCGATCTGTGTCATCAGGGGGTGCTGATCTTCACTTCTCCGAACAGGGAGAGCTGGTCCCGGATGATTTTGGCATCGCCGCTGACGGCCACTGCCTGCTTGCGGGAGGACAGGTATTTCCGCCCCATGGCGCGGATATCCTGCTTGCTCACCTTTTCGATGGCCGGGACATAGCGGGCCAGGTCTTTCGGTTTCTTGCCGTCTATCCAGTAACCCGCGAGGGTGGCTGCCAGGGAGTCCGACGTCTCGTTGGCCAGCAGGAATCTTCCCTTCAGGTAGCGTTGGGCCCGGGACAGTTCCTCGTCCCCGGGCAGGGTGGTGGCCAGGCGATCCAGCTCATAGAAGATTTCCACCAGGGTGGCGGCAGTGACCTCGTTGCGCACGGAAGCGGATACCTTGAAAATGCCCCCTCTGGCCCAGTCGGTCACTGAAGCATGGGGAGAATAGGTATAGCCCTTGTCCTCGCGGATGTTCATGGTCAGGCGGCTGCCGAAGGCGCCGCCGAAGATGGTGTTGGCGACCTGCAGGGCGAATTCGTCCGGGTTGTTGGCGGCAGGCATGGGGCGGCCCACGTAGATGGTGGACTGTACGGAATGAGGCCGATCCACCAACAGGACCACATGATCGGTTTCGGTTGGCGCGGGAGGTATGTCGGCTGGCCTGGCCATTGTGGTTTTCCAGTCGCCAAGGTGCCTGGTGGCGAGTGTTTCCATTTCCGCGGTGGAAAGATCGCCCACCATGATCAGAATGGCCCGGTCCGGCTGGAAACGCTGCCTGTAGGCCTTGAGCAGATCATTACGGCTGACCTGGCTGATGACCTCCGGCCTGGGGTTCACGAAGGCATAGGGATGTTCGCCGAACAGTTGCCGGTGGAACACCTGGTTGAGGTCGTAAGATGGTTGCGAGCGGCTGGCGATGATGCTCTGCAGTTCATTCTCTATCGCCAGGCGGACCTCGTCTTCGGGGAAGTTGGCATTGCGGGCGGTATCCGCCAGGATCTCCACCAGCGTGTCTGCGCCGGAGGACAGCCCGCCCAGGCCGATATAGGTGATGTCCTTGCCGACGCCCACGTTGATATCGGCTCCCAGGGCTTGCAGCTCTTCGGCGATCTGGCGGGAGCTGCGCTGATGGGTGCCTGCGCTTATGGTGGCCGACAGGATGTCGCTCAGCCCCCTGCGATTCCCGGGGTCCAGGGCGGAACCACCCTGCACAGCCAGGTACATGGACACCAGGGGCAGTCCCCTGCGCTCGATGAGCCAGAGGGTGAGGCCATTGGACAGTTTCCTTTCCGCCACATGGGGCAGTTTCAGCGGCTTGTCCTGTCCGTAGGCCGGCAGCCCCTCGATGACGGTGTCTTTTTCCTGCGCCTGGATGCTGCCCGTGCTCAGGACGCAGAACAGCATGAGCAGGGAGAAAGCGGAGCGGGCCAGTCTCATGATTTTTTCTCCTGCTTGTGGGGAGCGGTCTTGCGGTCGATCCAGCTGCGGTTGGCGACGGTGAGGTATCTTGCCGCAACGCGCTGGATGTCTTCCTGGGTTACCTTTTCGATGAGGGCCGGGTAGCGGTTGAGGAGATCCGCATCACCGTGCAGCAAGCGGGTGATGGCCAGGTAGTTGGCGCGTTCCAGGTTGTGAGCGATGCTTTTGTAGTAGTCGGCCACCATCTTCGTCTGCACCGCCTTCAAGCGGTCCGGCGCCACGCCTTTTGCCGCGATGTTGTCGATGACCTGCTGGATGGCATTCACGCTCTTCACTGCCTCGTTGTTCGGCTTGTAGAGCCCGAAGGCCACCATCAGGCTGGGTCCGGCAAAGGTCAGGGGGTCGCCCAGGGGCCAGCCCATGCCGCCGGAGATGGACAGCATGGTCTGTTCTTCCTTGATGAGCTTCTGGTAGAGCAGGCTGGCGTCGCCGCCCATGAGGAGTTCTCCCAGCACCGCCAGGGCATAGTAGTCCGGGCTGTCCGGTCCGGGCATCTTCCAGCCTATGGCCAATGCGGGTACCGAGGCGTGTTCGTCCTGTTCTTCGCGAAAGCGTTCCGCGGTGTTGAGAGGCTCCGAGACGTTCGGGCGGGGAGGGAGCGTTGCCGGTGGAATGTCTCCGAAATATTTCTTCACCGCCTGGTGAACCTGCTCCGGGTCAACGTCGCCGGCAATGGCAAGTACCGCGTTGTTGGGCGAATAGTAGGTCTTGTGGAAACGTTTCACATCATCGATGCGGGCGTTGTCCAGGTCCACGAATGAGCCATAGCCGTCGTGGGCGTTCTCCCACTTGTCGAAGGCCAGGGCGGCCAGATCCGTCCAGAAGAACAGGCCGTAGGGCTTGTTCTTCACGTTCACGCGAATCTCCTCTTTCACCACGTCGCGCTGGTTGTCCAGGTTTTCCTCGGAGAAGTCCAGATGGCGCATGCGGTCGGCTTCCAGCCAGAGGATGGGCTCAAGGGCGGAAACAGGCGCCTTGGAAATGTAATTGGTGTAGTCATAGCGGGTGGAACCGTTGAGAGATCCACCGCCGCCCTGGATGATCTTCACGAAACTGCCCTTGGGGGCCTTGGGCGTTCCCTCGAACATCATGTGCTCGAACAGGTGGGCGAAGCCGGTGCGTCCCCTGGGCTCCAGGCGAAAACCCACGTGATACACGATGGACAGGCCGAAGGTGGGAGAGCTGTGGTCTTCCGACACCACCAGCGTCAGGCCATTGTCCAGCTTGTACGTGGATATGGGCAGAGGGTTCGCCGTCCCGGCCGTGGCCAGGCCCAGCAGCAGAAGGGTCGCAATGCTTGCGAAAAATCTGTTCATGTTGTTCCTGTGTTCGTCGATGGTTCCGCCCGTGGGGCAGATGGAGGAGGGCGTCCGCGGATAAATATCAGATTATGCTAATATACCTGTCTCCTGCCCGTATTGCAGCGGATTCTAGCACTTCAGGCTACCAGGGCGTAAACGAATAAGAAGCCCGTCGAATAGCAATTGACTATCTTCTTCTGGCATCAATAGATAATTACTACTTAACAATATAAGCAAAAACTGAAATACTAATATGTAGATGGCGAATTGCTGTATGACATCTAAAACGAACAATCAAGTTCCACTAATCGAATTGGAGATACTCATGAAAAAAATGATCAAGGTCGCTGCCGTCGCAGCTCTGGTTGCCGCTTCTGCTTCTGCTTCCGCCTGGTGGGGCGGTCCCTGGGGTGATCGTGGTTACGGTAACAACGTATGGGACGATGCTTTCGACGGTTGGGGTGACGGCTCCGGTGACTTCAGCTTCGGTATGAGCGGTTCTGCTCGTGGCAACGGCTACGGTCGTGGTTATAACCGTTACAACGGTTACAACGGCTACGGTTACGCTCCCTACGGCTATGCCCCCTATGGCTACGCTCCTTACGGTGCTCCCGTAGCTCCTTACGGCGCTCCCGCTCCCTATGGCGCTCCCGTAGCTCCTCAGGCTCCCCAGGCGCCTGCGGCTCCCGCCAAGTAAGTTAGGGATGTAATCGGGCGTGCCCGCGGTATCGGTACGCCCGACATCAGGGACGTGGATTGGTTCTATTCAAAGTGATACCGGAGAGAGTAATGAAAAAGATAGTAAAAATGAGTATGGCCGCTGTCCTGGTTGCCGCTTCCGCTTCCGCTTCCGCGTGGTGGGGCAACGACTGGAACGACGACGGCTTCGGGGACTTCATGGGCGACATGTTTGGTGACATGGATTTCAATTTCAACATGCATGCCCGCGGCGACGGCTATGGCCGTGGCTATGGCTACAACCGTTACTACGACGGCTATGGCTACGCGCCCTATGGCTATGCTCCCTACGCTGCTCCCGTGGCTCCCGCCATGAGTGAAGAGCAGCAGAAAGCTGCCGCCGAGCAGTATGCCAAGGCCATTGAAGCCCAGCGCCAGGCCGCTGAAGCCTACGCCAAGCAACAGGCCGAAATGTTCAAGCAGTTCCAGCAGGCCGCTCCTCAGCAGGCCATGGCTCCTTTCCAGGCTCCCCAGTTTCCCGGCTTCCAGAGCCGTGACGAAATGATGAAGGAGATGGAAGCCCGCCGCGCCCAGATGCAGAAGGAAATGGAAGCGCGTCGCGCCCAGATGGAAAAGGATATGGCCGGCATGCAACGCCCCATGCCCGCATCTTTCCAGGCTCCCCAGTTCAAGGGTGTCAAGAGCCACGAAGAGATGATGAAGGAAATGGAAGCCCGTCGTGCCGAAATGAAGAAACAGATGGAAGCACGTCGCGCCGAGCTGGCCCAGCAGGGTTGCAACAAGCTCTGATCGAATCCCGGCTGGTTCGTGATTCGAAATGCGCCTGGTTCTGCCAGGCGCGTTTTTTTTGGCTTGCTGCAAATACCCCGAGA
>CAZWRE010000136.1:0-26530 GCA_964636335.1 uncultured Sedimenticola sp.
GCGCGGTGATCTGCTCCGATACCAACCCGATGAGAAAGACCACCACCGAGGCGATGAGCAGCACGCCCGCCATGCTCGAGAAGGCACCGGTTTCCAGGTAGAACCACAGGTAGCGTGCAACGCCCAGCAGGAAGAAGAGCAAGCTCATGGGAAAGAAGACCCGCATGGGCGAAAAGAGCGTGGTGATGCGCATGATGATCACCAAGAAACGGATGCCGTCCCGGGTCAAGTTGATCTTGCTCTTGCCCTTCCTTGGTTGCACCTTGATGGACACGAAACCCACTGCGTAGCCTGACCGGAGAAAAGCCATGGTGGACGTGGTCGGGTAGGAAAAGCCGTTGGGCAGCAGGTAGAGAAACTGGCGAAAGATCTCTGCGCGGGTGGCGCGAAAGCCTGAAGTGAGATCCTCGATTTTCCGCGCCGTGAGAAAGGAGGCCAGCTTGTTGAGCAGGAGGTTACCCAGCAAGCGCCGCTTGCCGGCCTGTCCACCAGTGTCCCGCGCGCCGACCACCATGTCATAGCCTTCGTCCAGCTTGTCCAGCAGTTTCTGCACGTCCCCGGCGCTGTGCTGTCCATCCGCATCCATGAAGACCAGGACCTCCCCCCGGGCGTGCCTCACCCCGGTCTTGATGGCGGCCCCGTTGCCCATGTTGTACTTGTGGGAGACTACGCGGGCCCCTGCGGCTGCGGCTTCTTCGGCAGTGGAATCGGTGGAGCAGTCGTCCACTACCAGCAGCTCGGCATCGGGAAAGTCCCGGGCGAGCTGGGAGACCACCGAGCCGATGATTCCCGCCTCGTTGTAGGCGGGAAGGATGATGGTGACCGAGGACCCGGCAGGGGCGTGGGCGTTCATGTGGCCGGAGCCCGCTCGGGCCAGATCTTCGAAAACCTGAAGTTCATGGTGCATCCATCCAGATCGAAGGTGTGGGGTTCGTCGTACAGATCCGCCTGTTTGACGTAACGCCCTTCTTGCAAGCGGTAGATCTTTGCCACCTGGTTTTCGGGATCCACCAGGCAGTAATGATGAACACCTTCCTGCTCATAGAGTCGGAACTTGGTGACGCGATCCTTGTGGGAAGTGGAGGGAGAGAGGATTTCGAAGATCAACTCCGGCGCCTGGGTGATGAAATCGCCCCGGGGTTGGTGGCAGATGACCAGATTGTCGGGTTGGACCACGGTATCGTCGCTGATGATCCAGTCCAGGGCGAACAAAGCCTGGCATTTGGGGCAGTCCGACAGGTTCTCTTCCAGTTCGTGGGCGATCTTTTGACTGATTTGCTGGTGTCGGAAGGTGGGCGAAGGGGTCATGGCATAGGGAATGCCCTCGATCAGTTCCCAGTCACCTTCCCAGCGTCTGTAGTCCTCGTAACGGTAGTGAGGGAGGTCTTCGGGAGTGAGCATGGCTGGACTCCGGCGGGAAATGCCCTTGTTGCGCTAACGTTAGCTTTCCCTCCTGCAAGGTGCAAGAGGGAAATGCCGTTCTCACCCCGCGCTTGCGCACGAGCCTCAGCGCCTCGGCGCAGGCTGTCAATCCAATTCAGAAGTGTCCCCTCTTGTTTGTGGAATTCCCATTGAGTGGACGGCGCCATGGGTGATCCGCCGGCGGTTTCCATTTGGGGCTGGCGGGGTTTTCCCCTGGAGCCATTCTGGCTATGCTTGAAGCAGCAGAAGGAGACACCATGGTGCAAACCGCCGAGAAACCCGCAACCTACGCAGACCTGCTGGCCGTGCCCGACCATCTGGTGGCCGAGATCGTGGGTGGGCGGCTCCATACCAGCCCGCGGCCTGCGCCCCGGCATGCGTGGGCCTCCTCTTCCCTGGGCGTGGAGATCGGTTCCCCTTACGACAAGGGGCGAGGCGGTCCTGGCGGCTGGTGGATCCTGGATGAGCCGGAGCTGCACTTGGGGTCCGATGTCTTCGTGCCCGACCTGGCGGGCTGGCGGCGCGAGCGCATGCCCTCGCTGCCCGATACGGCTTGGTTCGAGCTGGCGCCGGACTGGATCTGCGAAATCCTTTCTCCCTCTACCGAGCGGCTGGACCGGGCGGAAAAGATGCCCCGGTATGCCGCACAGGGAGTGGCCTATCTCTGGCTCATCGATCCGGACATCCGCACTCTGGAAGCCTATGAGCTGCGTGACGGCAACTGGATGCTGCTGACGGTGCTCGATGGCGATAAACCGGTGTCGATAGCCCCTTTCGATGCCACCGAGTTTTCACTCGGGGCGCTCTGGGCGGATTAGCGAGTACTATTTTCCTCCTTTCAATTCGGCCCATCGTAGATGAAGCGTGGCCGGGAGCTGTCGCTCGCATTGGCCTGTCGGCCTCGATGGGCCTGCGTTTGTATCGGATCTGTACTGCGGGCCTTTCCGAATTGACGGATTTCCTGCTCTTGTTCGCGGCAGTACGCTTTGTGCACGTCAAATCTGGTGAGGGTGGCCGGGGAAGCCGTCGGAAAGGGAGTTCCAAGCCGGGTTTGGCGGGGTTCTCTTTATTTACATACCGAAGCCGAACTTCTCGTGCACCGTCACCCCGCTCTCGCGCACGGGCCTCAGCGCCTCGGCGTAGGCGCGCAGCACCTTCAGCGACCAGAGGATGCGCTCGCGGAAGTAGCCGTCGGCGTCGGGGTCGTTGTCGGCGGGGTCGGGGTTGAGCACCCGCTCCACGTGGCGCACGATCACCTGTTCCGGGATGTAGAGGATGCGGTTGTTCTTGTAGCTGCTCATGCGCAGCTCGGCCACGGGGTAGGCGCCGCCGTCGGCGGAAGAGACGGTGACGATCAGCGCCGGCTTGTGCCCCACCTCCTGCTTGCCGACGATGAGGAAGAAGTTCTTCAGCCCCGCCGGCACCTGGCCGTGCCACTCGGGGGAGACCACCACAAAGCCGTCGCTCCCTCGCAGCAGCTTCCGCAGGGGGGCGAGGCGTTCCTCCCATGCCTCGTCGCCGGTCCACAGCCCCTCGTCCCACAGGGGGAGGGGATTGCCCTCCAGGCTGAACACCTCCGCCTCGTCGGCCAGCCCTTCTTCCAGCAGGGTGCGGCGGATGTGGTCCGCCACCTTGCGGCTCTGGGAGTGGATTCGGTGACTGCCGCTGATGATGGTGATCTTCATCACACCCGATCCCCCATGCAGGTGCCCACCCGCCGCGCGCTGGTCACCCAGGGATGGTCGGGAGGCACCAGTTTCTTCTTGCCCGCCACCTCTTCCAGGGGAACCGCCACCGCATCGTCGCCGCGGGCGGCCACCATGACGCCGTAGGTTCCCGAGTGGATCAGGTCGGCGCAGGCGGTGCCCAGGCGGGTGGCCAGCAGGCGGTCGGCCGCCGAGGGGGTGCCGCCGCGCTGCAGGTGGCCGAGGATGGTGACGCGCGACTCCAGCCCGGTGAGCTGCTCCAGCTGGCTGGAGAGCAGCACCGTGTGGTTGGCGTAGTCCTGGGCCAGGCGCGCCAGCACCTCCTTGGCCTCTTTCTTCTCCTTCTTGCTGGTGGCGTTGGCCTTGCGTTGTTCCGCCTCCTGCACCAGGCTGGCCTTCTCCTTGGGCAGGGCCCCTTCGGCCACCGCCACGATGCTGAAGTTCTTGCCGCCGCGCGAACGCTGGCGGATGGCCTCGGCCACCACCTCCAGGTCGTAGGGGATCTCCGGAAGCAGGATCACGTCGGCGCCGCCGGCGATGCCCGAACCCAGCGCCAGCCAGCCGGCCCGGTGGCCCATGATCTCCACCACGATGATGCGGTGATGGCTGTGGGCGGTGGAGTGGAGCCGGTCGATGGCGTCGGTGGCGATTCCCAGGGCGGTGTCGAAGCCGAAGGTGACGTCGGTCATGGCCACGTCGTTGTCGATGGTCTTGGGCAGGGTGATGATGTTGAGCCCCTTCTCCATCAGCTTGAGGGCATTCTTCTGGGTGCCGCCACCGCCGATGCAGACCAGGCAGTCGAGGTGGTTGGCGTGGTAGTTTTCGACGATGACGTCGGTCATGTCCTGTACCTTGCCGCCGAAGAGCATGCGGTGGGGCTTGTCGCGGCTGGTGCCGAGGATGGTGCCGCCGCGGGTGAGGATGCCCGAGAGCACATCGCCGTCCATGCGCTGGAAGCGGTTGTCCACCAGGCCGCGGAAACCGTCCAGGAAGCCGATCATCTGCATGTCGTACCAGCCCTGGGCGGCCTTGCCCACGCCCCGCAGGGCTGCGTTGAGGCCGGGGCTGTCGCCGCCGGCGGTGAGGATACCGATGTGCTTGGTCATGGTGTACTACTCCCTCTGGTTTTGTGCATTCTGGGTTGAGTTCGCCGGAACTGTCAATGCGCCCACCCCGGTTGTGGCATGCGGCTGTGCTACCCTGTTGTCCGGAGCTCCGGGTTCGGCCCGTGGACGGGCCTCCTGGAGGTAGGAGCAGCGCCCCCGCCACGAACCTTCACCGGGGAGCACCCCTCTGAACCGCTGGTGGAACATTCGGTCATGGACTTTCGCTGTTTCCTTCTCCTGCTGTTCCTGCAACTGTCCGCAGGTGCCATGGCTGCCGGTGGGCAACAGGCTCCTGCGCAGCCCCACGGCGTGGATCTGAAGCGGGTCGAGGCGGCGATCGACGAGGCGAAGAAGGATCCCGGGCTCTCCGATGCCGACCGCAAGTCCCTGCTCGAACTGTACGAGGAGACGAAGACCTGGCTGAACCGGGCACGGAGGTTCCGGGAGCAGGGTGACGCCTTCGTCCGCGCCCGCACCGAAGCCCCGCGCCAGACCGCGGCCATCCGCAAGGAACTGGCCCGGGAACCGCCTCCCCTGGTTCTGGACCGCAAGCGCTTGATGCGCAAGTCCATCGACGAGCTGACGCAGCTGGTGGAGACGGAGAAGGCCGAGCTCCTGGCGCGCGAGGCGCTCATCGGTGAGTTGGAGCAGGAGCCCTCCCTGCAGAAGGGGCGTCCCGAGGCGGCCCGCGCCCGCCTGGCGCAGGCGCGCCAGGCGCTGGATGCCCTGCAGCAGAAGGTGCAGGCGGCGGCAGCGGCCCAGGTGCCGCTGGACCGGGCGCGGCAGTGGCGCAACCAGGCGCACCTGGAGGCGCTGCGCCAGGAAGTGAGAATGCTGGAGCAGGAGCTACTTTCGCTGCCGGCGCGCCAGGCGCTGCGGGACGCCCGGCTGCAGCAGGCCAGACTGCGCCTGAAGGCGGCCGAGGCGCGGATGGAGCAGCTGGAGAAGCTGCTCAATGAACGGCGCAAGGCCGAGGTGGAGCGGCTCAGCCGTACCGAGGAGAAGACCCGGCGTGCGCTTGCCGAGGAAAACCCCCTGCTGAGGGAACTGGCGGCCGGCAACGCCGCGCTCGGCGAGCGCCTGGGGAAACTCACCGACCGGCTGGAGCAGGTCACCACGCTGGACAACCGCCTGCGGGAGCGTACCAAGGAGATCCGGGACACCTACCGCGCCACCCGGGAAAAGGTGGAGGTGGCCGGCCTCAAGGGGGCGCTGGGGCAGGTGCTGCTGGAACAGCGCCAGCAATTGCCGGGCCTGCGCGAGCTGACCCGCCAGATGGCGCAGGTGCGACAGCGTATCACCGAGGCCAGCCTGGAACAGATCCGTCTGAAGGAGGCGCTGCAGAAGCTGCAGGAGGAGGGCCGGGAGATCCGCTGGCCCGCCGATCTTTCGGAGCAGGAGAGACGGCGCCTGGAACCCGAAGTGCGTCGCCTTCGGCAGCGAAGGCTCGAGCTGCAGCAACAGCTGGTGAAGACCCAGGAGGACTACATCCGGGCGCTGGCCGAGCAGGATCTCGCCCTGCAGGCGCTGCTGCAGGCGGTGGAGGAGTTCGATACCTACCTGGCGGAGCACCTGTTGTGGGTCCGCAATACCCGCGCCTTCCGCCTTGCCGACCTGCAGGCGCTGCCTGCCGAGCTCGACCTCCTGTTCGATGCCGACGCCTGGCTGGCCATGTGGAGATCGCTGCTGGCGCAGCTTGGCCAGTCGCCACGGGCGCTGGCGATGCTGCTGGGGCTGCTGCTGGTCACCGCATTCCAGGGACGGCTCAAGCGGGCGATCCGCGCCACCGGGAGCAGGGCCGGAAAACCCGGCTACGGCAATTTCCTGGGTACCATGAAGGCCCTGCTGCTGAGCCTGATGATGGCGCTGTGGCCGGTCTTGTGGTTGCTCTTCTTCTACTGGCTCTTCCGGCAGGAGGGCGACCGCTCCCTGCAGGCTCACGCCCTGGGCCGCGCCGTGCTCTGGATCCTGGCGCCCTTCTATTCGTTGCTGGCGGGGCAGGTACTGGCCATGAAGGGCGGGCTGCTGCAGGCCCACTTCCGTTGGCGGGAGGAGAACCTGAAGAAACTGCGGCGGGCGCTGGCCCACCTCTTCTGGGTGTTCATTCCCGCGTCGGCCTTCACCGTCATCGCCAGCAACGTGCTGCCCGAGGGGCTGGCAGCGGTGGTGGTCAAACTGGATTTCGTGGTGTTGGCGCTCTCCCTCAACTTCTTCATCTACCGGGTGTTCCACCCGGTGCGCGGCATCGTGGCGGCCTACCTGCGGCAGTATCCCCACGGTTATGCCTCACGGCTGCGCTGGTTCTGGTTCTCGGTGGTGATGGGCATTCCCGTGGTGCTGCTGGGGCTGTCGCTCATGGGATACGTCTATACCGGCGCCACCATCCTGCGCTACCTGATGAACTCCCTCTGGCTCATCGCCGCACTGGTGGTGGTGCAGCAACTGGCCGAGTTCTGGCTGCTGCTCACCCGTCGTCGGCTGGCCTACCAGGCGGCCCTGGAGCGGCGCAGGGCGCTGCAGGAACAGGAGGAGGGAGCGGCGCCGGCGGCGGGCGAGCGCGAAAAGGAACCGGAGGAGGAGAAGATCGACCTGGTGGCCCTGAGCCACGAGAGCCACCGTCTGCTCAACGCCCTGCTCTTCATCGCCGGCGCCGTTGGACTGTGGCTGATCTGGGCGCCGCTGTTCCCGGCGCTCTCGCTGCTGGACGATATCGCCCTCTGGCACCATAGCGTCACCGTGGAGGGCAAGACGGAGCTGGTGGCGGTGACCCTGGGGGATCTGCTCTCGGTGTTCGCCATCATCGTGCTCACCGTGCTGGCGGCACGCAACCTGCCTTCGCTGGTCGAGATCCTGCTGCTGCAGTACCTGCACATCTCGGCGGGCAGCCGCTATACCATCCGCACCCTCAGCGGTTACTTCATCGCCGGCCTGGGCGTGGTGGCGCTGTTCAACGCGGTGGGTGGCAGCTGGGCACAGATCCAGTGGCTGGTGGCGGCGCTGGGCGTGGGCATCGGGTTCGGCCTGCAGGAGATCGTGGCCAACTTCATCAGTGGCCTCATCATCCTCTTCGAACGGCCCATCCGCGTGGGGGACTTCGTCACCGTGGGCGATACCGACGGCACCGTGACCCGCATCCGCATCCGCGCCACCACCATTCTCACGCGGGACCGAAAGGAACTTCTGGTGCCCAACAAGGAGTTCATCACCGGACGCCTGCTCAACTGGACGCTCTCCGACCAGACCACCCGCCTCAAGTTGCTGCTGGGTGTCCGCTATGGTGCCGACGTGGAACTGGCGGAGAAGATCATGCTGGAGGCTGCGCGCGAGCATCCCCGCGTGCTGAAGGAACCGGCGCCCTGGGTCAACTTCCACGATTTTGGCGACAGCGCCCTGATCCTGGAGCTGCGCTGCGTCATCGATTCGGCCGACTACCGCGTGCGGGTGCTCAGCGAACTGCGCCACGCCATCGACCGCGGCTTCCGGGCCGCCGACATGGAGATTCCCTTCCCCCAACGGGACGTGCACCTGGATACCAGCCGGCCGCTGGAGGTGCGGCTGGAGTCCTGACGTCCAACCGCTTCACGGCCTTCCCGTTCGGTTCGATGACCAGGTGGGGTACAATCTGCGCTTCAGTTTTTTTCTGGAAACCGGGCCTCAGCGCCCCAGCAACAGGAAGCTACAGCAATGAACAACCCCGACTCTTCCACCGTCATCGGCGTCATCGGCCTGGGCTACGTGGGTTTGCCCCTGGCCATCGAGTTCGGCAAGAAGTACCGCACCATCGGTCTGGACCTCAAGGAGGAGGTGATCGCCTGCTACCGGCAGGGGTACGACCCCACCGGCGAGGTGGGCAACGAGGGCTTCGCCGCCTCCACGAAGCTGGAGTTCACTACCGACAAGGAGGATCTGCGCGAGGCCGACTACCTCATCGTGGCCGTGCCCACTCCCATCGACGAGGCCAACCAGCCCGACCTCAGGCCGCTGGTGGGTGCCACCCACACTGCCGGCTCGGTGATGAAGGAGGGGGCCACCGTGGTCTTCGAGTCCACCGTCTATCCCGGCCTCACCGAGGAGATCTGCGTGCCCATCCTCGAGGAGGAGTCGGGCATGAAGTGGAAAGAGGGGTTCCATGTGGGCTACTCGCCCGAGCGCATCAACCCCGGTGACAAGGTGCACACCCTCACCCGCATCGTGAAGGTGGTCTCCGGCGACGACCCGGAGTGCCTAGAGCGGGTGGCGGCCCTCTACGAGTCGATCATCGAGGCCGGCGTCTTCCGCGCCGCCTCCATCAAGGAGGCCGAGGCGGCCAAGGTGATCGAGAACACCCAGCGTGACCTCAACATCGCGCTCATCAACGAGCTGGCCATCATCTTCGACCGTCTGGGCATCGACACCCTCAACGTGCTGGAGGCGGCCGGCTCCAAGTGGAACTTCCTCAACTTCCGCCCTGGGCTGGTGGGGGGACACTGCATCGGCGTGGATCCCTACTACCTCACCCACAAGGCCGAGGCGGTGGGCTACAACCCGCAGGTGATCCTGGCCGGTCGCCGCATCAACGACAGCATGGGCAAGTTCGTGGCGGAGAAGACCATGAAGCTCATGCTCTCGAACAACCACAACGCCACCGGAGCGAAGGTGGGCATCCTGGGGCTCACCTTCAAGGAGGACTGTCCCGACCTGCGCAACTCCAAGGTGGTGGATATCATCGCCGAGCTGGGCGAGTACGGCGTCACGCCCATGGTTTACGATCCCGTAGCCGACCAGGCCGAGGCGGAGGCCTACGTGGGGATGAAGATGACGCCGCTGGAGGAGTACCGTGACCTCGATGCCCTCATCATCGCCGTGCCCCACGAGGCCTTCCGGGAGCGGCCGGTCTCTGACTACTTGGCCATGCTGGGTGACAACGGCGTGCTCGTCGACGTGAAATCCATGCTCGATCGCAGCCAGATTCCCGAAGGCACCAACTTCTGGCGGCTCTGACCATGGCCCGTTACGAAGAGGTGCAGGCCCGGCTGCGTGAGGCCCCCGCCACCTGGCTGATCACCGGAGTGGCCGGCTTCATCGGCTCCAACCTGCTGGAGACGCTGCTGAAGCTCGATCAGAGGGTGGTGGGGCTGGACAACTTCGCCACCGGCCACCGCCGCAACCTGGAGGAGGTGGAACGGCTGGTGACCCCGGAGCAGTGGGCACGCTTCACCTTCATCGAAGGCGACATCCGCGAGCCGGCAGACTGCGCCCGCGCCTGTGCTGGCGTGGACTACGTGCTGCACCAGGCGGCCCTGGGCTCGGTGCCGCGTTCGCTGGAAGATCCCCTCACCACCAACGCGGCCAACATCGACGGCTTTCTCAACATGCTGGTGGCCGCGCGCGATGCCGGCGTGAAGCGCTTCGTCTATGCCGCCTCGAGCTCCACCTACGGCGACCACCCCGACCTGCCCAAGGTGGAAGAGAAGATCGGCAACCCACTGTCGCCCTACGCGGTGACCAAGCTGGTGAACGAACTCTATGCCAGTGTCTTCGCCCGCTGCTACGGCTTCAGGACCATCGGCCTGCGCTACTTCAACATCTTCGGCCGGCGGCAGGATCCCAACGGGGCCTACGCGGCGGTGATTCCGAAATGGTTTGCCGGGCTCATCAAGGGAGAGACCGTCTACATCAACGGCGACGGCGAGACCAGCCGGGACTTCTGCTACATCGACAACTGTGTGCAGGCCAACCTGCTGGCGGCCACGGTGGAAGACGACGAGGCCACGGATCAGGTCTACAACGTGGCCTACGGCGAACGCACCTCCCTCAACGAGCTTTTCAGGCTGGTGCGGGATCGGGTGGCGGCGCGGCATCCCGGAGCCGCGGCCGCCGAACCGCTCTACCGGGATTTCCGCCCGGGTGACGTGCGCCACTCGCTGGCCGACATCGGCAAGGCCCGCAGGCTGCTGGGCTACGAGCCGAGCCACTCCCTCGCCCGGGGGCTGGACGAGGCGGCCCGGTGGTACTTGGACAACCTGGGCTGAGATCGGGGACACGCCCGGCTCGCTGGCCGGGGCGCGCCTGCAGATCTCCTGCTCCGGGATGAAGGAGCGTTTTCAGTCGAGCTGCAGCTTCTGCAGCAACTTTTCTGCTTCCTCCCTTTCCGGAAACTGCTCTTGTCTGTCTAGGGCGGTTTCCAAAACCCTTGCAGCCTCTTGGTGCTTCCCGTTGGCCACCAGAATCTGTGCCTGGTGGAACAGCAGGGTTGGAACAGGTGCTCGCTCTACCGCCCGCTTGATCTGCCGCAGGGCTTTCTCGTGCTGCCCGTTGGCCAGCAGGACCATGGCATAGGTATCCAGGATGCTGGGGGCCTTGGGGGCTAACTCGTGGGCTCTTTCGGCGTATTTCAACGCCCGTTCCGGTTTTCCATCACGCAGATACCAGGCCAGGTTGTTGAGGGCCACGATATTGTCGGGATCGAGTTGGAGCAGCTTTTCATAGGTGGAGATCAGTTCTTCGATCTGGTTCCGCAAGAGATAGTGGTTGGCCAGTGTCAGCAGAACGGCCTTGTCTTCGGGGTGCTCCTCCAACCATTTCCGTTCCAGCGAGATGGCCTTGTCGTGGTGTCCCAGGCGCCAATGGAGGGATGCCAGATTGAGCAGGTTTTCCGTGCCGGGATACTGTTCCAGCAGTTTTTCGTAGATCTGCACCGCGTGATTCAGGTTTCCGTCGAGCATGGCAAAGGCGGCTTCCAGCTTCATCACGCCGGGTTGCCCGGCATGAGAGGTGCGCAGTGGCTCGAACTCTTTCCGGGCTTCCTCTGTCTTTTGTTTAAAAAGGAGCAGGTGTACATAGGCGAGCCGGGCCGGAAGATAGTCCGCCTTGAGTGCCAGGGCTTGCTTCAGTGCCCGTTCCGCTTCACCTGGCTTGTTCATTCCAGCCAGTGCTTCCGCCAGCAACAGGTAGGCTTCCGGAGACTTGGGACGGAGCTCTACCAACCGCTCCAGGGTGAGCCGTGCCTGGCTGTATTCCTTTTTCTTCAGTTGGATGCTGCCCATCAATTTCAGTACACCGGGGAGCTCCTTCTGTTTCTCTTCCAGTTCGGCCAGCAATGCGATGGCCTGATCGTATTCTCCGCGACCCAAGTGGTACTGAGCCAGGATGAGGCGAGGTTCGGTGGCCTTGGGGTGGGCGTCGATGGCCTGCAGCAGATGTTCCCGCATCTCTTCTTCCTTGTTTTCCCTGGCATCCAGAAGGGCCAGACGGACCAGCGTCCCCAGATGGTTTTCGTGCTTGGCCAGGATCTGCGCGTAGTACGTTCGGGCCAGTTCCAATTGCTTGTTCTGGGTGGCGAGTTGCGCAAGGGAGGAGAGTGCCGCGGGATTGCCGGGGTCGATCTCGTTGGCCTTCTTGAACGCTTCGATGGCCTTGTTTTTCTCTCCCTGGGCCAGATGGATGCGACCGGTGATGATCAACGGCACTGCACTGTCGGGTGCCTTCTTTTGGTATTCGCGGGCGGCTTGCAGCGCAGCCCCGTATTCCCGGTTGCGAAGGTGGCCCATGATCAGCAGAAGATCCACTTGTTGGTTCTCTGGATCCAGTTCCGCGGCTTTTCGCAGATAGTCGACCGCTTTAGCCTCTTCCCCCTCCATCAACAACCCAGCGCCCAAGCGAAGTTGTGCCTGAGCCGACTCTGGACTCAGTTTGGCAGCCTTTTCGAGCAGTTCCACCGCCTCGTCGGTTTTTCCGGTCTTCAGCAGGGTAGTGGCCAGCAGGTTTAAGGCCTCTACATCCTGGTCGAACTGCACCACCACCGGGCGCAGCAACTCCTCCACGCCTTGGAGTTGATTCATCTTCAGCTTGATGCGGGCGGCAAGTTTGCGGCCCACTACGTTTCCGGGAAACTTGGCCAGAAACTGGTCGGTATAGCTGGCCGCCTGCTCGAGGTGGTTCTTGGCCAGATGCAAGGCCCCCAGGAAATAGAACGCAAGGGGATTGCTGCCTCTGCCGGCCACGGCTTGTTCAAAGGCGGCCAGGGCGTCGTCCATTTTCTCCTGGCCGAGATAGACGAGGCCCTGTGCGTAATTGGTGCCACCGTGTTGCGGGGCCAGCTTCTTGATGCGGTCGAGATCCTGTTGAGCCTCTTCGAATTTCCTTTGCTGGATTCTTGCCATGGCGCGCTCGAGCCGGCTGCCGAGGTCTTCGGGGCGCAGCTCGACAACCCGAGAATAGGCCGTCTCCGCTGATTCGAATTCCCGGTTGATCAGATACATGTTGCCCAGTAACCGCCAGCCCTCTGCATAATCCGGGGCTTTCTTCAGGAGCTCCTCCAGCAGGTGAATAGCCTCTTTTTTCTTGCCCTTCGTAAACAGTAGTTGCGCCTTGGCGGCGATAGCGAAGGCAGACTCGGGTGCCTCCTCCAGTGCCTGGTTGATCAGCTTGCCGGCATCCTCGGTGCGGTTCTCGGCCAGGTAGGCGAGGGCCTGTGCCGCCTGGACTCTGACCTTGGCTTCGACTGGCAGGGAGGTGGCATCCAGGTCCAGCACCTCCTGCCGCTTGCCCAACTGGAGCAGCGCATCGGCCAGTATGGGCACCACCTCCTCCCGGGAGGCTCCCAGTTCCAGGGCACGGCGCAGTTCTTTCTCCGCGCTAGCTGGATTCCCCTGCTGAAAGGCCAGTTTTCCCAGGAGGAAACGAGCCCGGGCATTCTTGCCGTTTTTCTTCAGGGCGTTTTTCAGGTCGATCAACGCAGCTCGGGGTTTGCCCTCTTCGAGGGCCTTTTCGGCCCGGGCCAGGTACTCGGCTTCGGTAAGATCGGCGCTGCAGGCCGTGAGGTAGCTGATGACAAAGATGATGACGGCAATGCGAAACAGCAGACTCATCTGACTGGGCTCCTTGAAAAATGAGGGATCACGATCCCTGGATCATGCTGCAACCTTACCATAAGCCAAGGGGCAGGTTGGTTAGGCAAGGGGGTTCAGCGTGCCCCTTTCCGGAACAACACCACCTCCACTGTTTGTATCAGAATGAGCAGATCGAAGAAGAGGGAAGCGTTCTTGACGTAATAGAGGTCGTATTGGAGCTTCTGCATGGCATCCTCGTCTGAAGAGCCATAGGGATAGGAGAGTTGGGCCCATCCCGTGAGGCCGGGTTTCACTCGGTGTCGTTCCCGGTACAACGGGTTGACCCGGATCAGGTGTTCTACGAACTGGGGGCGCTCGGGGCGGGGACCCACCAGGCTCATGTCGCCGTGCAGCACATTCCATAGCTGGGGGATCTCATCGATGCGGTATTTGCGGATGAATTCCCCCGTGCGGGTTACTCTGGGATCGCTTTTCTGTGCCCAACGTGCCTTGCCATCCGCTTCGGCGTCGGGGCGCATGCTGCGGAATTTGATTACTTCGAAGGGAACCCCGTGCAGTCCCACCCGTTTCTGGCGATAAAAGATGGGACCCCGGTCTTCGTGCCAGATGGCCAGCATGGTGAGCAGGGAGATGGGGGAGGAAAGCAGTAGCAGCAGCGCGCTGACGAAGATATCGAAGCTGCGTTTGGCAACGCTCCTGGCCAGATTGCGCCGGAATCCCTGGGCATGGATGAGCCAACCGGGTTGCACCAGATCCAGGTGAATGAGTGCCCGCTCCCGCTCGAAGAAGTCAATGGCGTCGGTCACATCAATTCCGCTCATGCGGCAGTCGAGCAGGGCGTCGATGGGCAACTTCTGCCGGCGGTCGTCCACGGCGATGACAATCTCGTCGACCTCGTGGGCCAGGGAGTAGTCACAGAACTTCTCTCCCGTGTCCACGATTTTGCGGGTGTCCACATGGACGGATTCGCAGGTTTTCGGTACCACGTATCCGACCAGGTAGAATCCCCGTTTGTCCGCCTTGCGACGCAGACGGTCGATGTGACTGGCGCGCCGACCGGTACCAAGCACCAGGATCCGGCGCAGCAGCACGCGGCCGTCTACGAAACGGTAGAAGAGCACCCGGGTTACCGCCAGCAGGGCAAAGGCGGTGATGGAAAAGACCAGATGGCGCCTGAAATCCCAGTGGTTGTGGGTATCGATCTGGTAGTAGACCCACAACAGTATGGTTGAGAGAAGAAATGCGGAGCCGAGCCGGAAACCGATGCCCAAGGCTTGTTCCCGCTGACGGGTATCGTACAGGCCCAACGCGATCATGCTGAGCAGGGTAAAGATTGTTGCCAACAGCGTCTCCTGCAGCGGCACGGGAGCCGGAACCCCCTGCTGCTGCAGCAGGTTGGAGGAGAAATGGAGAGCCAGGTGAGCTCCGGTGGCCACTACCAGGAACTCTACCGCCAGCAGCAGCAGGAATTGGGCATGCACATAGTGGCCGAAGAGGCGGAATTTTCCCTTGCAACAATGGAATCTGGGCAACTTGTGGCCTCCATTGGCAATCAGTGCCGCAGATTCGAGACAGGGGTCTCTCGAGATCGGCGCCACTCGATTGGAAACTTTTTTCCTTTCCATGGTCCTCTTGCTTGCGGGGTTGTGTTGCCCCGTGCGATTTCGACCCATCGGCAGCATGGAAGGTGGGATCTGCTGCCGGGAATCTGCTGAGGTCAAGCAATATGCGGGCCAGAATTCAGGTTTCTTAAGTTCTTGAAATCCCGAGGCAGGCGCCATGAAGGCGGGATTCTTCTCTGCCAATGCTGGAAAGTTTTGGACAAAAGGTGACGTTCAGTGTCAGCTTGTCCCGGTTGCTCAGTTTTTCAGGCCATGCTTCTCTAGCAGGTTGTAGAGTGTGGGGCGGGTGATTCCAAGCAGCTTGGCCGTTTCCGAGATGTTGTGGTTGGTGTGGACAAGGGCGCGATGGATGGCCTTTTTTTCTGCTTCGTCCCGCACTTGCTTGAGGTTCAGGGGGAGGGGCTCCTCTTCCCCAGTGGAAAGGCCTAGATCCTCTGCCGTGATATAACGCCCCTCGGCGAGGATGGCTGCCCGTTTCACACGGCTTTCCATTTCACGGACGTTGCCCGGCCAGTTGTGGCTCTCTAAAGCATGCACCGCCTCGGGGTTGAACCCCTTGAGCGAACGGCCCAGCTCCTTGTTAAAGCGTTCCAGGAAGGCCCGGGCCAGAACCAGGAGATCTCCCTCACGTTCTTTCAATGCCGGAATGTGGATGGTGATCTCGCTGATGCGGTAGAAGAGATCCTCGCGAAACCCGCCTTCCTCGATCAGGCGCGGCAGATCCTGGTGCGTAGCACAAATAATGCGTACGTCCACCGGAATTTCCTCTCGGCCGCCTACCCGTTCGATCACCCGCTCCTGCAGGAAACGCAACAGCTTGGCCTGCAACTCCAGTGGCAGGTCACCGATCTCGTCGAGAAAGAGGGTGCCCCCGTCTGCATATTCGATCTTGCCCTTGGTCTGCTTATTGGCGCCGGTAAAGGCCCCTTTTTCATACCCGAACAGCTCGCTCTCCAGCAGGTTGCCCGGAATGGCTGCGCAGTTGATCGCCACCAGCCGCTTGTTGGCCCTGGGACTGAGTTGATGGAGGGCACGGGCAAAGAGTTCCTTGCCGGTGCCGCTGGCGCCCAGCAGCAATACCGAGATGTCGGTGGGCGCCACTTTTTCCACTGTGCGGCACGCTTTCAGCATTTCCGGGCTGGTGGCGATGATGCCGGCCAAGGGCATGTTCTCTTGCCCCGCCTGGAGGCGGCGGTTTTCCTTTTCCAGCTCGTAGACGTGCCAGGCACGCTCGACAATGAGGGAGAGAATATCGGGGTCCACCGGCTTCTGGTAGAAATCGTAGGCCCCCATGGCAATGGCCTTCACCGCGTTGGCGCGGTCGTTGTCCCCGGTGACCACGACCACTTTGGTCTCGGGAGATATGGAGAGAATCTCTTTCAGGGTGGCCAATCCTTCGGTGACGCCTCCAGGATCCGGGGGCAGGCCGAGGTCGAGGAGAACCACGCCAGGTTCGAAACGGCGCAGCAACCCGATGGCTTCTTCCCGGTTTCCGGCGATCTCCACACGGTAGCCGTCGAAACACCATCGCAGCTGACTCTGTAGCCCTTCGTCGTCCTCCACCACCAATAGATGTTTTTCCGGACTGCTCAAAGCGGTTTCTCCTGGAATTCCATGTTCAAGATTCCTTGTTGCTGCACTCTTGCAAAGGCAGGGTGATTCGAAAAAGTGAACCTTCTCCCGGCGTGCTGTGCACGCAGATCTCCCCTTCCAGCGAACGGATGTACTCCCGGCTTTCGAAGACACCGATCCCCATTCCCGTCAGTCCTTTGGTGGAGTCGAAGGGTTTGAAGAGACGTTCGCTGATGAACGCTGCGTCCATGCCCGTCCCCGTGTCTTCCACCTCTATTATTGCCCGATCCCCTTTTCGGAACAAACGCAGCGCCACTTTGCCGTTGTCGGGTGTGGCTTCCTGGGCGTTTTGCACCAGGTGACCGAATACGGTCGCAAGCTGCTCCCGGTCCGCCTCTACGCAAAGTGGTTCTTCCGGGAGCGAGAGTTTCGGTACCGGCCGGGCCGTGGATCTGCGCTCGGCCACTTCCCGGAGCAGGGAACCCAGTTCCAGGAGGCTGGGATGGCTGCCACGCATGCCGCTACGCATCTGTTCCATGAGGCGGGTCATGCGTTTCACCGAATGATTCACTGTGGCGATCACGTCGTCCACGAAGGCTGGATTGTGTTTGTGTTTTTCCGCATTGGCCACGATGAGGGACTGTTGGGCCAAGATGTTCTTCAGGTCATGGACAATATAGGCGGAAAGACGATTGAAGGCCTCAAACTGGCGGGCTTGCATCAGCGCCTGATCCGCCTGATGCTGGGCCAGATGAGCGGCGGCCTGCTGGCCGGCCATCTTGAGCAGGTCGCGATCCTCCCAGTTGAGACTCTTTACCGCGTCCGAATGGCGCAGCACCAGGATGGCGATGAGTTCGTCGCGGAACTCGAGTGGGATGGCCAGCCAGGCACCCGGAATCTTTTCCACCCAGGGGGGGAGTGCCAGTTCCCCGTACAAACTGGGACTGGTATGGTACTCATCGAAATCCACTACCCAGTGGCGTTCCGAGATGAAATGAATCAATGGATCCTCGTCTGTGAGGAGGTGGCCCGGCTCTGGCTCCGTGGCGTTCCATTGGCCGATGAGCTCGTAGCGGCCCTCGTCGGTGTTCATCCACAACAGCCCCCCCTTGCTGTGTACCAGTGCTGAGAGCGCACGGATCACCCGTTCCGGAATGGAATCGTCCCCTGTCGCAAGGGTGCGGGTGAATCGGTTCCATTCTTCTCGGTAGTCGTATTTGTAACGGAAGAAATGTTTGCCCAGAAACACACGGAACCTGGCCCGCAAGGTGTCGGAAAAGAGCAGCACTAGCAGAACCAGCCCGGTGCCTACGAGAAAAGCCACCTGCAGCACGCCGCCCCAGCTCCCGCCGTAGTGGCGGATGAAGAAACCTGCGGAGGCCATGATCAACAGGTAGAGCCCCGCCATCACGAGTGTGAGAGAGTGGAAAACCACGTGACGGGAGACGTGGATTCCATTGGTCCAGCTCTCGTTGCGGGCGACCGAAATAGCGATCAGGGGCACTGCCAGCGCGTTGATGAATCCCCGTGCCCGCCATAAGTCAGCGTCGATCTGCCGGAACAACAGGGCTTCTGAATACATGTAGAAATCGTATGCAAAGAGGCTTCCCAGGCCCAGGCAGAGATACTTCAGGGCCCAGCGTTCGCCGGGACCGGCATTCCGGTAGATCTGCTCGATGAGCAACAGGCCCACAATGGCGAATGCGAGTCGTAGGGCGAGCGGGCCATCCACCGTAGTCAGTTCCGGTAACTCTTCGTAAGGGATGGCCCAAGGAAGAAGAGCCAGCAGGATGGTGAGCCCCCCTAATACTGCCACGCCCAATTGCCATTGGTTGAAACGGCGGAGATTTCCCCGTGTTTCTCGGGTCCGGAGGTGAAGAATGTAGACTAGGAAGAGCGTCCAGCCCAGATCACGCCCTGCCTCCGTCAGTTGTACAGCAGCCAGGGGAACCCAGTCCAGCTTGGAGGAGAGGGAAAGTCCGGCCCAGACTGTGGTCAGTGCGCTAGCCAAGATGAGCAGTACGAAGACCCGGCGGTGTTGCCAAGAAAAGGCCAGCAGAAGGGTCAGGATGCCGTAGGCTGCAAAGGCGACGAGGTGACCGACGGCGCCGATGGTCATGGTTGCTCCAGGTGGATCATGCCCGGAGAGCGCGCGCCTCTTCCATCACCGTGGTGGGCAGCAGGTGTTCCATGGCGAGGCTCTCGATAGCAGTTCGGATCTCCTCCTCGCCCAGATGGTTCAGCTCCTCCACCATACCGTGCAACAGCAGGCGGCTGCAGATGAGGTTGATCATGCGGGGGATACCCAAGCTGTACTTGTGGATATAGGGAAATACAGCTTCATCAAACTCCGGGTTTCCTTCCCACCCCGCGTGGCGGAGGCGATGCAGTACGTAGTCCCGGGTGGTGGCCCGATCCAATGGCTTGAGATGGCAGGCTGCCACGATACGTTGATGCAGCTGCTCCAGCCGACGCGAAAGTACCAGGTCGCGCAGTTCCTCCTGCCCCACCAGGAAGATCTGTAGCAAGGGTTGGTTGTTCTGTTGCAGGTTGGTGAGCAGCCGCAACTCTTCCAGTGCTGACGCAGAGAGATCCTGGGCCTCGTCGATGATGAGCAGTGGCCTGCGTCCCTCGTGGTGCAACCGAAGCAGATACTGGCCCAGTTTGTGCAGCAGCATGGCCTTGGTGTCGTTCCCGCCATCGATTCCGAAATCGAGTACCACCAGCCGCAATAGATCCTCCGCTTCCAGCTGAGTGGATGTGAGGCGGGAGAACTTAACGTTGCTGTTGACCAGGCTGTTGAGCAAATCGCCGATGAGGGTGGTCTTGCCGGTCCCCGGCCGCCCGGTGATCATGACGAACCCCTCTCCGCGATGCAGCGCATACTGCATGTAGGCCTTTGCCTTCCGGTAGCTCGGGTGCTGAAAGCAGAGGCGGGAATCCGGACTCAGCCGGAAGGGTTCATCATTGAATCCATAGAAATTTTCGTACATTGGCGGCGGTGATCCGTGAAAACGATGAAAATACTCTACCGGGGTCCTTCCGCTTCCGCTTCCTTTCGATCCGAATCCTGGGAACTGCGCCACATCAGAACCCAATAATTATACGGAAGATCCGGTTTCGGGAATCCATTTTCTTTGAGCAGAAACATGGTCACCGAAAGGGCTTTCCAGTAGACTGCGACAAGGAATTTTTTCGCCCCGGCGGATCCGCCAAGGAGATGTACGAGACTTTCTACCGATTCCACACCGAGCCCTTTCGGCTGAGCCCGGACCCCAGTTTCTGTTTTCGGCACAAGAGCTATGCGCGGGCGAAGGCCTACATGCAGTACGCCTTCAACCGGGCGGAAGGTTTCGTCATGGTCACCGGGCGGCCGGGGACCGGCAAGACCACCCTCATCGGTGACCTGGTGAAGAGCCTGCCGCGTTCCTTGGTTACGGTGGCCACTCTGGTCACTACCCAGCTTGAAGCGGAGGATCTGCTCCACATGGTAGCCCACGCCTTTGGCGCTGGAGTGCCCCTCGGCAGCGGAAAAGCCTCCACGCTCCAATATCTCACTACCATGTTGCGGCGGGAAGGGGAGCGGGGTAGGCGGGCCCTGCTCATCATCGACGAGGCCCAGGATCTCTCTGCGTCAGCACTGGAAGAGTTGCGGCTGCTCACCAACCTGCAACAGAACAACCAACCCCTGTTGCAGATCTTCCTGGTGGGACAGGACAATCTGCGGGATCTCGTCCATGCCGCTGAAATGGAGCAGGTGTTCCAGCGCATCGTGGCAGCTTGCCACTTGGAACCTCTCGGCCAGGAAGAGACGCGGGAGTATGTGCGTCACCGCCTGCTTCACTCCGGCTGGCAGGGGGACCCCCGGCTGAGCGAGAGTCTCTATCCCATCATCCACCGTTTCAGCGAGGGGGTTCCTCGTCGCATCAATCTCGTTTGTGGTCGGTTGTTGTTGCACGGCGCAGTGGAACGCAAACACCGGATTGGTGTGGCCGATGCTCGGGTTGTGATTTCCGAACTCCATGCAGAACGGCTCTCCTCTCTCAGCCCAATGGCCGACAATATGTTCGACGTGCCCGACCGTTTCGAAGAGGAGCAATTTTCTCCAACCCCCCACATGGCTCCCGCTGCCGAGGAGGGAAAGGCGGAACCCGAAGGTGCCGGCGAGGCGCCTGTGGAGGAGGCCAGAAAGAACGAAACCGTGTGTTCCGGGGAGGCTTCCAGTTCAGCCGTTCCCGGGTCCTTTACTCCGCCTGCTCCCCCTCCTTCCCCGATGGCGGATGGCTGCCACGAAAGGGAACAGCCTTTTTTCCCGCCTCCGGAAAAAGACGCCAAGTGGGAGGGGCGGCACGGCTGGCTGTGGTTGCTGGCGCTGTTGCTGGCGGGGCTGCTGGTAGCCTGGCACCAGGGGTTGCTTGGCTGACGCTTCGCGGCGAACCGTCACAGCCCCGCTTCCGGGAATAGGGGATAATGGGCCGAAAGTATTTCTGGAAACACCAAGATGTCATTTCATTACGACGAAGCCTTCTCCCGCAACCTGGGCTGGGTCACCGAGGCTGAGCAGCGGTTCCTGCGCACTCGCTGCGTGGCCATCGCCGGCCTGGGCGGGGTGGGGGGCAGCCACCTGCTTACCCTGACCCGGCTGGGCATCGGCCGTTTTCACATCGCCGACTTGGATACTTTCGAGCTGGTCAACTTCAACCGCCAAGCCGGCGCCTCTCTCTCCCATCTAGGCCGTCCCAAGGTGGAGGTGCTGGAGGAGCTGGCGCGGGATATCGACCCCCAACTGGAGATCCGCGTTTTTCCCCAAGGAGTTACCCGGGGGAATCTTGGCAGTTTCCTCGAAGGCGTTGATCTCTACCTGGACGGGCTGGACTTCTTCGCCCTCGACATCCGCCGGGCGGTTTTCGCCGCCTGCGCCGAGAAGGGTATTCCTGCCGTTACCGCCGCGCCCCTGGGGATGGGCGTGGCGCTCCTCAACTTCCTCCCGGGGGGTATGACCTTCGAAGACTACTTCCGTCTCGAGGGGCGACCGGAGACGGAACAGTATCTGCGCTTCCTGGTGGGACTCTCGCCTGCCATGCTCCAGGCCGGATATCTGGTCGATCCCAGCCGCGTGGATTTGTCGGCGGGCAAGGGTCCCTCTACCCCAATGGCCTGTGACCTATGCGCCGGGGTGGCCGCCACCCAGGTGCTAAAGATCCTTTTGAAAAGGGGGGAGGTTATTACTGTGCCCCGTGGTTTGCACTTCGATGCCTACCGCAACCGCATGAGGGTCACCTGGAGACCAGGAGGTAACCGCAATCCGCTGCAGCAGTTGGGATTGGCGATTGCCAGGCGGCGGTTGGACGCCAGGCTACGGGACCGTTCTTGAACCTTTCTGGGTGGTGAGGTCGGTGAACACTGCATCCAGGGGCAACCGGCGTGAATGGGGTGGTTGGCGGGTAGGATGACCGATACGCAGCAGCATGTAGAGCACATCTTCCGGCCCCAGTCCCAGTAGCGCCCGGCTTTTCTCCTTCAACAACGACGCTTCTCCAACCAGTTTGGGGGAGATTTTCCCTTCGTCCAGGCGGAACAACTGGTCGGAAACCACGTAGTAGGGATGAACGGCGATACCCCGGCTGTTAAGATAGGTCCAAGCGCGAACAAGCAGTCTTCCGGCATCGAGTGCGTGGGCTCTGCCGGCCCGTCCCGTAATGGCTACTGCAGCCGGCGCGACCGTAATGGGCTTGGCTTCGATTCCGGCCAGAAGCCGGTAGCCGCCGACCCGGTTCAGTAGTTGCATGCGTTTCCAGTCGCGGATGAACCGCAAGAAGAAGGCGCTACCCGGCGGAAGCGCAAGCGTTCGAATGTCGAGTCCGTCAGAGTTGTTTACATCCTTTTGAGTGAGCCGCAGGCTTTTCCCCAGCCATTCGTGTACTTCGCGGGTCCGAAAGCGGATGCGCGATGCTGATGCAACGAGCTTGCCCAATAAGTCCAATTCAGGCCTTTTGGTGACAAGTTTGATGCCGGCCGTGTTTTCCGATAATTGGGCTATATCGTCCAGAATTTTCGATTCGATACGTTCCTTCTTGTAAGGGAATCGGTTGGTATGCCGGATTGTGCAAAGGGGGATAGTTTGCAGGTTGGGGCTGTTGCGAATGGCTGCATAGCAGGTGACGCCCGGTCGAAATTCCGGAAGCATTTCCCATTCAGGAGATTCCGTGCAGGCTTCTAGCATGTTTTCGATAGCGCCTCCCATGGCCAAGAGAGTAGCCGGATTCTCTGCAGAAAAAGTGCTGCCGCCCAGCCGTTTTCTATCGTAGGTCAAGTATAGTTTCCTTCCGTCCCAGAAATAGTGCCATGGCTGCACGTTGTCTGCAGAGGGTGACTGGTGGCCTCTCAATACCATGTTGACGATATGAGGGGGAATGTCCGACAGCATACATTGTGTGGTCAAAACTTTTGGATTATTGCTTGAGCGACCGAAACCCGATTTTCTGAAGGGTTGGCTTCACGAACCAGGAAAAATAGAGAGTTCAATACGAGAGAGACGGTAGCAGGACACGGAAAGGGGAAAGGATAGGATAAAACGAAACGATGGTGCAGGTTGCTAGAAAAATCACCCCCGGGGGTAAATCCGCGGGGGGGGCTATAGAGGGTATCGAGAAAAGCCGTCCTTGGCTTGTTCCTGGGATTTCTTGATTTCAATGGCTCATGGCCATCGAACCGGATGTTGTGCCCCGTCAGAGACGTTTCCGGCGGCGGAACACACCTAGGCCCAGCAGACCGGCACCCAGAAGGGCGGTGGTGGTTGGCTCGGGGATGCTGTCACCGAACATTTCAGCCGTACCTGTCACAATCACGTTGTTTTCCTGGAAGCTAGTAGAGTAGCGGAAGTCTGCAAACCCTCCTGGGGTGTTACTGTCTGCAATGGTGTTGGTGTCAAAGTAGGCCATTGCAGCACCTCCAATAACGTCCCACAGGCCTGCGCCACTGCCACCAGCGTTACCGGTTCCGAGCTCGCCGGAAACGATGTTTCCGAACAACTCTGCGACATAATTCGTACCGGCGATGTTGATGGTATTGTCATGCCCGCTCAAAGAAAGGAAAAGATCCCCGTCTTGGGCGGTTGCCGGATTCATAAAGTTAAAGTCGGGTGAGTCGTCGGAATAAATGCTCAGTGTGCCGTTGTTGAAAAGGACGTAATCAGGATAGGGATCTGCATCGACGTCCAGAACCTGGGACACCGTGTATTGCCCGAAGAACGTCAGTTCCCTGCCAGGGGAAGTGAAGTTGCTGACCCCATTGATTTGATTCACGATTCCATAGAAGGTGAGCGTATCGCCCACGCTGCTCACAAAATTTTCGTAAACGCTTTGCTGGGCGGAAAAATCAACGAGGCTGTCGGGATCCCAGGTAATTCCCAGAACGGTGACTGCCGACGCGCTGGCAGACATGCCCATCAATGCCATTCCTGCGAGTGCGCCGATGGTTTTTTGTCCCTTGAACATTTTTGTAACTCCTAAAAAACACATTGGGATGACTTGCTTGCGCCAAAAATCCTGCAATAGGCGTGCCAAAAAAAATATTTCTATTAAAACCAATAAGATAAGATTTGTTGGTGTTGCTGGATCTCGTAAGGACGTGGTGCAGGTGTAAAATGCGCTGACAGGCGGTCTGGGTGCGGGAGCGGCTATTCTTGGCCCATGTTTTTGGGGCGGAGGGTGGGAATGACAGGCGGTGTCCATGGAAAAACTATGCCATAGAGCTTGGGTTGGCGAAACACTGGCAGGGGGGCAGCTGCTCCAGCGCCATGGCCATGCAGCGCGGGCCGGGGTGCGTGCCGCCCATCTGGCAATGACGAAGGCAGTTTCAGTTTTGTGTGATTGGGGCTCCTCCATTCGCAGCCTGGGGTTACGCCATTTAGCGCGCCCCGGTGGCCTCGATGCCCAGGTCTTGTTCGATGGCCTCCAGCAGATCCATCAGTTCGGGCCTGAGATTGGCGAAGAGGCCGGGGCGATCGATGTAGAAGGGTGCCCGGGGGCCACGGTATTCCATCATCCTTCCTACTTGCCGGAAGTGGATCCCGATGATGCACAGGTGACGTGCCAGGCGGGGTTCCATCATGGCGAAGACTCCTTCGAGTCCTTCGCCGATGCCGATGGAGGCTGCGCCCAGGTAGAGGCCGAGTGCCACATGAGGGAAACGGCGGCGCTGGGAAGGCTCCAGCCGCAGGGGCACCTTGCCCAGGCCGTTGGGGGTGTTCTCCTCGCCGGCCCGGCGCCGGAACTGGGGGCGGATGGCCAGACGGGAGATCTCGCCGTAGGTGTGGCGGGGCAGAGCGTCGATGTTCAGGATCCGGGGGTCCAGGGCTTCTCGGCAGTGATGCTGCAAGGGGATGCCTGGACGGTTTCGGTCGGGATGGGGTAAGACCAGCCGTACACACCCGGCGTAGTTGCCGGAAGGCTTGTGCAGCAGCAGGCAGTGACGGGACTGTTCGTCGTAGGCGTCTTTTTCGAGCCCGCCGGGGTTCTTTTCCGGTGGTTCCCAACCCAGTTCTGCGCAATAGACCTCGTACCGGATCCGGTATGCTTCATTTCTGAGCTCTTCGGTGTCGGCCGGTACGAGCTTGAAATACTCGTGATAAGGGGTAACCAGGTCGAATCTGTCTTGGCGGAGGCCTGGCGTTTTTCGTGCAGGCGGTTTGGTCATAATCCTGTACCCTGCCGGGAGGGGTGGTAATTCAACCTTAAAGAAATAGGGTGGAGTGCAGAAGTGACCTGCTCCACAGTTTCCGGATTGATGGTCCGGCTGCGTGGGGAGTGGGTGGTCCGGGAAACCGCTTACCATCTCCTGTGGTTCTGGCCTGCGGACGTGCGATTTCTGTTCCTTGCGGCAGGGAAATGGTCGGAGTGAGAGGATTCGAACCTCCGGCCCCCGCCTCCCGAAGGCGGTGCTCTACCAGGCTGAGCTACACTCCGATTCGATTCAGATGGGACGGTCGACGGCGAAGTCGGCCAGTGCCGCCAGGGCGCTTTTGAAGGCGGACACCGGCAGCGGTTCGAGGGCCTGGATGGCCTTGTCGGCTTCCTGCCTGGCAAGGCGCGCAGTGTACGCGATCGCGTCGGTGGATTCAATGGCCTTCATTACCTTGTCCACCCGATCGGCGCCGCCTTCTTCTATGGCTCGACGCAGCAGGGTGCGCTGTTCGGCGGTGCCCACCTCCATGGCACGGATCAGTGGCAGGGTGGGCTTGCCCTCGGCCAGGTCGTCGCCGAGGTTCTTGCCGATGTCCTCGCCGGAGGCTCCGTAGTCCAGGGCGTCGTCGATCATCTGGAATGCCAGCCCCAGGTGCAGGCCGTAGTCCGCCAAGGCCTGTTCTTCGCATTCGCTGCTGCCGGAGATCACCCCCGCCAGACGCGCACCCGCCTCGAAGAGGGTGGCAGTCTTGCGCAGGATCACTTCGCGGTACTTCTCCTCGTCGGTGTCGGGGTCGTTGCAGTTGAGCAGCTGCAGCACCTCGCCCTCAGCGATGCGGTTGGTGGCGTGCGAGAGGATCTCCATCACCCGCATCTCCTGGATCTCCACCATCATCTCGAAGGAGCGGGAGTAGAGGAAGTCACCGACCAGCACGCTGGCGGCGTTGCCCCATACAGCGTTGGCGGTCTCGTTGCTGCGGCGCATCTCCGAACCATCCACCACGTCGTCGTGAAGCAGGGTGGCGGTGTGGATGAACTCGATGATGGCCGCCAGCTCGATGTGGCGTTCTCCCTGATAGCCCAGTGCCCGTGCGGCGAGCAATACGATCATGGGGCGTAGCCGTTTCCCGCCACTGTTTATGATGTAGTGGCCGATCTGGTTGATGAGCACCACGTCAGACTGGAGTCGGTCCAGGATGAGCAGATCGGTGGTGCGCAGGTCATCGGCGATGAGCTCGCGAATGGCGGAAAGATCCATCGGTGCGTGCGGACCGGAAACTTCTCGAAGGGAAACTGCACTGATGCTATCGGGAAACGGGAACAGTGCCAAGGGGGACGCCAGTGAAACAGGCACCTGGCGTCTCCCCTAATTTTTAAGGGCTGTGCCAGTAAGGCGCTGAAAAGGAAGAGGAAAGCCCGAGAGTTGAGGTGAACAGGGGTTCCCGACCGGATACAATGGGGTTGACCATAACTCATTGAATCCGGAGGAGAACCCCTATGCCTAACGATGCCAGAGAACGCACCGAATGGAAAGTCCGGATTGCGGATTGGATCGACGGCCTGCCGCCCCTGATCAAACGGCCGGTG
>CAZWRE010000137.1:0-3740 GCA_964636335.1 uncultured Sedimenticola sp.
TCGGTTTGCAGCTCGACGGCAAAGGCGCGCAACACCCGCGGATCGATTCCGTGTGGCCAGTCCTCACGCTGCGCGAAGCAAGGGGTGGTGGCGATGCCCAGGGCGGCGCTCAGGCGTTCAGGCGCCAGCGCCCGGGCACGCTGCATGATCAGCCCGCCCAGGGACCAGCCCGCCCAGAGCGCCCGTTCCGGCGCCACGGCCAGCACGGCCTCCGTCCAGTCGTCCAGGGTCCGCAGCCCGTCATCCCATGGCGAGGCGCCATGGCCGGGCAGTTCCACCCGGGTGATGCGAAAATCCTCTTCCAGCAGCCGGAGCAAAGGCTGCCACACGGCGGCATTCATGCCCCAGCCGTGGATCAGCAACAGCCCGGGGCCTTTTCCCGAAACATGGCTGGCCAGCTTCACGGCGCGATGGCCTCCAGGGCGCGGAGCAGCTCGTCCACGTCCTCCTCGGCATGGGCGGCGCTGAAGGTGATGCGCAAGCGGGCACTGCCCTCGGGCACCGTCGGGGGGCGAATGGCGGTGACCAGCACGCCCTGTTCTTCCAGGGCGCGGCTCCAGGCCAGAGCGGCCCGCGCCTCGCCGGCAACAAGGGGCTGGATGGGCGTGGAAGACAGGGGCAGGTCAAAACCCAGTTCCCCGGCGCCTTTTCGAAACCGCGCCACCAGACTCCGAAGGTGCGCCCGGCGCCAGTCTTCCTCACGCAGGATCTTCAGGCTGGCGCGGGTGGCCTCGGCCACCGCCGCCGGCAGGGCGGTAGTGAAGATATAACCGCGCGCCTTCTGGATCAGGGTTTCGACAAGATCGGCATTGCCGGCCACGAAAGCTCCGGCGGTGCCGAAGGCCTTGCCCAGGGTGCCCATGAGCACGGGCACCTGGCCCGCGTCCAGGCCGAAATGGGCCAGGCTGCCCCGCCCCCGGTCACCCAGCACGCCCAGGCCATGGGCGTCGTCCACCATGAGCCAGGCATCCTGTTCCTGGCACAGGGCAGCCAGGGACGGCAGGTTCGCCAGGTCGCCATCCATGCTGAATACCCCGTCCACGGCCAGCAGCACCTCTCCCCGGGCGGCGGCCAGGCGCTTCCACGCCGCGGCCATGTCGTTGTGGGCATAGCGTTTCAGATCCGCGCCGCTCAGGCGGGCACCATCGATGAGGGAGGCGTGATCCAGCCTGTCCTGGATAACCGTATCGCCCCGGCCGCACAGGCTGGTGACTACTGCCAGGTTGGCCAGATACCCGCTGGAAAACAGCAGGGCACGCTCCCGCCCGGTGAAGTCCGCCAGTTCTTCCTCCAGGGCATGGTGGGCGCGGCTGTGGCCGGTCACCAGGTGGGCCGCGCCACTGCCGCTGCCCCAGCGTTCCACGCCCTTGCAAAACGCCTCGGCCACCCGCTCGTCCGCGGCCAGGCCCAGGTAGTCGTTGCTGCAGAAGGACAGCATGGGGCGGCCGTCCACCACCAGGCGTGGCTGCTGGGGGCTGTCCAGCACCCGGCGCCGACGGTAAAGACCGGCCTGGCTGGACTGGATCAGAAAAGGGCGCAGGTCCTTCATGGCCGGCAATGAGGGCGCACGGCGCCGCTCCTACACGCGGTGGCAGGCACGGCCCTGGGGCGGCTTTTCGGTTTCCACATGCTGTTCCATGGACAGCCCCAGACGCTCGAACAACGCCTTGTCCCTATCCGTCTCCGGGTTGTCCGTGGTGAGCAGGCGCTCGCCGTAGAACAGGGAATTGGCCCCGGCCAGGAAGCACAGGGCCTGCAGCTCATCACTCATTTCCGTGCGTCCGGCCGACAGGCGCACGTGGGAACGCGGCATCATGATGCGCGCCGCCGCCACGGTGCGCACGAATTCCAGGGGGTCCAGTTCCTCCACGCCATACAGGGGCGTGCCTTCCACCTGCACCAGCAGGTTGATGGGCACGGATTCAGGATGGCTGGGGAGATTGGACAACTGGCAGAGCATGGAAGCCCGGTCCCGGCGGCTCTCGCCCATGCCCAGAATCCCGCCGGAACAGATATTCAACCCCGCCTCGCGCACATGATCCAGAGTCCGCAGACGGTCTTCGTAGGTGCGGGTGGTGATGATCTCGCCATAGAACTCCGGCGAGGTATCGAGATTGTGATTGTAGTAGTCCAGGCCGGCCTCTTTCAGGGCTTGAGCCTGTTCCCGGCTGAGCATGCCCAGGGTGAGGCAGGTTTCCATGCCCATGCCCTTCACTTCCCGCACCATCTCCACCACTTTTTTCAGGTTGGTGTCCGTGGGATTGCGCCAGGCGGCGCCCATGCAGAAGCGGGTGGCACCTTTCTCCTTTGCTGCCCGGGCGGCTTCCAGCACTTCATCCACGGGTAGCAGGCGCTCCGGCTCCAGATCGGCATTGTTGCGCGCGCTCTGGGAACAATAGCCGCAGTCTTCCGGGCAGGCGCCGGTCTTGATGGACAACAGGGTGCTGACCTGGATCCGGTTGGGATCGAAATGCGCCCGGTGTACCGTCTGGGCGCGGAACAGCAGATCATTGAAAGGCAGGTTCAGCAACTGCTCCACTTCCTCGATGGACCAGTCATGGCGGATTTCGGCTGTCATGGGCATGCACAAAAAGCTAGAATAGAGCCGCACCATGTTAGAGAAGGATTCTCGCTTGTCAACCGAAAGGAGGCGCCATGGTTTACAAGTTACTGGAATTGCTGTTTCCCGGCCAGTGCCTGGTTTGCGGAAAAACCGGCATGCGAGGACGGGATATCTGCGCCGCCTGCCTGGAAAAACTGCCCCGCAACAGCCCGTGCTGCCCCTGCTGCGCTGAACCCCTGCCCTCGGAAAAGGCAGACGGTAGCCTGTGCGGCGCCTGCGGGTCCAAGGCCCCGCCGTTTTCACGCATCATCGCCCCCTGGCGTTACGCCGCCCCCCTGGACAATCTGATCCATGGCCTGAAGTTCCACCAGAAACTGGCGGCGGGCCGCCTGCTGGGAGAATTGCTGGCGGAACAGATCCCGCCGGGGCCGCGTCCCACCTTGCTGGTGCCCGTTCCCCGGCATCCCCGGCAACTGAGAAAGTCGGGGTTCAATCACTGCAGCGAGATCAGTCTGTTCCTGAGCCGGGCCAGCGGCATCCCCTGGTCGCCCTGGCTGCTGAAGAAGACCCGGGAAACCGCCGCTCAGCACAGCCTGTCCCGCAAGGAACGCCTGGACAACCTGCGCGGCTGTTTCGTCTTCGACAACAGCGGCGGTCACCGTCACCTGGCGGTCATCGACGACATCGTCACCACCGGCGCCACGGCCCGGGAAGCGGCCCGGGCCATGAAAGCGGCGGGAGTGGAAAAGGTGGAGATATGGGCCATTGCGCGCACGCCTGAACAGCGTTGATTGGTAGGCATGGACAGATTGGTTTACCATCAACTCACAACAAACAAACACCCGTCCAGATTCCGTATTCCATGCTGCGTTTCTTCATCATTTTCCTGGTCATACAGGGAGCGCTGTTCACGGCGGAACTGACCCGCCCCATACAGCAGGCCATCGTGATTCCCTTCACCCAGTCCATCGCCTCCCTCAGCGCCTGGCTGGTGCAGTTGTTCGATGATGGGGTGATCGCCTACAGCAACATCATACGTGACCAGGAAAGCGGCTTTGCCGTGGCCATAGAAGCCGGCTGCAATGGCGTGGAGGCGACCATCGTGCTGGTGGCGGCCATGCTGGCCATGCCCGCTCCCTGGAAATACCGGCTTCTGGGCATGGGCGCGGGTTTCCTG
>CAZWRE010000138.1:0-3193 GCA_964636335.1 uncultured Sedimenticola sp.
TGAGGCGACGGCCATGATTGAAAAGATCGTCATCGCCAACCGGGGCGAAATCGCCCTGCGCATCCAGCGCGCCTGCCGGGAACTGGGCATCAAGACCGTGGCCGTGCATTCCGAAGCCGACCGCGATCTCAAGCATGTGCGGCTGGCCGATGAATCCGTGTGCATCGGTCCCGCCGCCTCGGCGGAAAGTTATCTCAACGTCCCGGCCCTGATCAGCGCGGCGGAGGTTACAGACGCGAACGCCATTCATCCCGGTTATGGTTTCCTCTCGGAAAACGCGGATTTCGCCGAGCGGGTGGAACAGAGCGGCTTTATCTTCATCGGTCCCAAGCCGGAGACCATCCGCCTCATGGGCGACAAGATCACCGCCATCGAGGCCATGAAGGAATCCGGCGTACCCACGGTGCCTGGCTCCGACGGCCCCCTGGACGACAACGAGAAACGCAGCATTATGCTGGCGCGGGAAATCGGCTACCCGGTAATCATCAAGGCCGCCGGTGGTGGCGGCGGGCGAGGCATGCGCGTGGTCAATTCCGAAGCCGCCCTCATCAGCGCCATCAGCCTGACCCGGGAAGAGGCGCGCACGGCCTTCGGCAACGACACCCTGTACATGGAGAAATTCCTCGGCAATCCCCGCCACGTTGAATTCCAGATCCTTGCCGACACCCATGGGAACGCCATTCACCTGGGTGAGCGGGATTGCTCCATGCAGCGCCGGCACCAGAAGGTAGTGGAAGAAGCACCGGCTCCCGGCATCAGCGAGGAAGTGCGCCAGGAGATCGGCAACCGCTGTGCCGAGGCCTGCCGCAAGATCGGCTACCGGGGAGCGGGCACCTTCGAATTCCTGTATGAGGACGGCGAGTTCTATTTCATCGAGATGAATACCCGGGTACAGGTGGAGCACCCGGTCACGGAAATGATCACCGGCGTGGATATCGTCAAGGAACAGATCCGCATCGCCGCCGGTGAGGAACTGGCCTACAAACAGGAAGACATTGTCCTGCGGGGCCATGCCATCGAGTGCCGCATCAACGCGGAAAACCCGGAAAACTTCATGCCCAGCCCCGGCCCCATCAACCAGCTGCACGTGGCCGGCGGGCCCGGCATCCGCTTCGACAGCCATATCTATAACGGCTATACGGTGCCGCCCTACTACGATTCCATGATCGGCAAGCTCATAGCCTGGGGAGAAACCCGGGAATCCGCCATTGCGCGCATGCGCACGGCCCTGTCGGAAATGGTCATCGAAGGCATACTCACCAACATTCCCCTGCAGGAAGACATCATGCGGGACGCGGGCTTCGAGGCTGGCGGCGCCAATATCCATTACCTGGAAAAGAAACTGGGACTGTAGAACAGACACCGGAGGCCAGCCCTCCGGTGCCTGTTCACCGGGGAAAATCGCGCCAGTCGCGGCGCTTGGCGTTATAATTGGCGTTTTTGTCGCGTCTTGTCACACCCTATGAACAACAAACCGGATGTTTCCACTTTCCAGGGCCTGATCTTCGCCCTGCAGCAATACTGGGCTGACCAGGGCTGCGTGATCCTGCAACCTTATGACATGGAAATGGGCGCCGGCACCTTCCATACCGCGACCTTCCTGCGCGCCATTGGCCCCGAGCCCTGGAATGCCGCCTATGTCCAGCCTTCCCGGCGGCCCACGGACGGCCGCTACGGGGAGAACCCCAACCGCCTTCAGCACTACTACCAGTTCCAGGTAGTGCTCAAGCCGTCACCGAAGAACATCCAGGATCTCTACCTGGGCTCGCTGGAAATGCTGGGCATGGATCTGCATATCCACGACGTGCGCTTCGTGGAGGACAACTGGGAATCACCCACCCTGGGGGCCTGGGGCCTGGGCTGGGAGGTCTGGCTCAATGGCATGGAAGTCACCCAGTTCACCTATTTCCAGCAGGTGGGCGGCCTGGACTGCCGCCCCGTTACCGGGGAGATCACCTATGGCCTGGAGCGTATCGCCATGTACATACAGGGGGTGGAAAGCATCTACGACCTGATATGGACCCATGGCCCCCAAGGCCCCGTGACCTATGGTGACGTCTTTCATCAGAACGAGGTGGAACAGTCCGCCTACAATTTCGAGCACGCCGATGTGGATTTCCTATTCCAGCTCTTCGACCAGTGCGAAAAGGACAGCAACAAGCTCATCGAGCTTGGCCTGCCCCTGCCCGCCTATGAACAGGTGCTCAAGGCCTCTCACGCCTTCAACCTGCTGGACGCCCGCCACGCCATTTCCGTCACCGAGCGCCAGCGCTACATCCTGCGTGTGCGTTCCCTGGCCCGGGCCGTGGCCCAGGCCTATTATGACGCCCGGGAGAAACTTGGCTTCCCCATGCTGAAACAAGGAGCATCCTCATGAGCGCCCAGGACCTGATTTTCGAGCTGGGCACGGAAGAACTGCCTCCCGTGGCCCTGAAGAAGCTTTCCACCGCCCTGGAATCCGAATTCATTTCCGGCCTGAAGAACGCCGGGCTGGAACACGGCAAGGTGATCTCCTACGCCGCGCCCCGGCGCCTGGCCCTGCTGGTGGAAGGCCTGGCCACCCACCAGCCGGATCGCAGCATGGAAAAGCGCGGTCCCAACCTGCAGGCCGCCTTCGATGCCGACGGCAAGCCGACAAAAGCCGCGGAGGGTTTCGCCCGCTCCTGCGGCACCACCGTGGATCAGCTGGGCCGCATGAAGACCGACAAGGGAGAATGGCTGGTGTACCAGGTGGAGGAAAAGGGCAAGCCCGCCGCCGAACTGTTGCCGGAGATTGCCGAGACAGCCCTGAACCGGCTGCCCATCCCCAAGCGCATGCGCTGGGGCAGTTCCGAAGCCCAGTTCGTACGCCCGGTGCACTGGCTGCTGTTTCGTCATGGCGACGAGATCGTGCCCTGCACCCTGCTGGATGCTGAAGCCGGTTCAGTCAGTTACGGCCACCGCTTCCATCACCCGGAAGCCATCAGCATACAGACGCCTTCCGAATATGCCGACAAGCTCCAATCCGAAGGGAAAGTGATTGCTCACTTCGCCACCCGGCGCGAGACCATCAAGGCCCAGGTGGAAAAAGTGGCGGAAACCCTGGGCGGACGGGCCGACATGGATGACGCGCTGCTGGACGAGGTCACCGCCCTCAACGAATGGCCCGTGGCCATCACCGGCAGCTTCGAGGAGCGCTTCCTGGAAGTGCCGC
>CAZWRE010000139.1:0-16448 GCA_964636335.1 uncultured Sedimenticola sp.
CCCAAAATGGCACCGCCGATGAGACCCAGCAGAGGCACCAGATAGACAAGAAGGGACGCGGTCTGCAGAGCTGATTCATCCAGGCCGATGACTACCTGGTCCCCCTCTTGCGCCCGAACTTCATTACTTGCACGAAAGGAACGGGTACGGCTGGGAAACAGGCTTTCCACCAGGGATGTGCCGCAACCGCTCCTGGCCGCGCAGCCGCCACACGCGGATTTCTTCCGGGTCACGACCTCTGCAATATCCCCATCGATGGCGAGAACAACGCCTTCCTCTTCCAGCATGGTGACATTCCTCAGGAGGTGCGGGGGCGGATACTGTTGGCGAGAAGCTCGAGGGTGCGTGAAGGAACCTCCCCCACGACCGTGAGCTGGTACTGCCTGAACTGGCGGCCCAGCACCTTCATGGAGCCCAGGGTGGTAAAGCCCTCAAAAGCCTTGTCACCCTCCTTCATGGGCTCCAGGTAGAGGGAAACCGTGGCCAAGCCGTCGGAGAAGACGAAATGGTGCAGGTCGCTGGTGGACGAGCGCTGATGACTGACTAGGCGAAATCCTTTCGGTATGCCCTCGAAGCGCCAGGATGCATCCGTCTGTTGAACGTCCTTCAATGGCTGCTTGTGCGTGATATCCACGGGGCTGGCACTTTCTTCCAGGCTGGCGAGGCTGACCCCGGGATCCGCGGTCTCCGGTTCGCGGGTTCCACCTTCTTCTTCCTGAAGAGAAACGAGATCGACATCCGTGATACGCAGATCAGTGAACATGATGCGCGACTGCATGACATTCTGGCTGTCGATAACCATCAGCTCCAGGGGTAAGGCGCTCATCTTGTCCAGAACCAGGCGATAGCCGTAGCGCAGGTCATCCCGCGGCAGCAACAGGATGGCAACGCCAATCCTTCCCGCCACCCTGGTAGTGCCACCCATGCGCAAATCATAGTTCTGCTCCAGTTCACCCGGCCGCAGGGACTTCAAGGGAGTGAGCTTGCCCACGGCAGGCTGCTGGGAAACCTGCAGCTTGCCATCGTGGTTGGTGATGACAGTGATGGAATGCGCGTCCCGGATGACTTCCCTGGGCAGGCCGGTAAGCGAGGATAGGGACTCCCGCGGACCGTGTTCGCCATTTTCATGGCGAATGTACATGGCTTCCAGGGATTTGCCGCACTGATAGACGAAATGTCCTTCGTAGTTCACACTCAGAACCGCCTGATTCATGCGCTCCAGCCACTGGATGGCTTCATCGCGGCTACGCTGCTCTGTGGCGAAGGCAGCGCCGAAAAGACTTGTCAATACAAGCAGTACGACCCGCATCAGCCTATTTCGGGGGCTGGTCATAACTTACGAAAGAGGTGTAAGGCATGACGCCCTGTACGCCGCCGGGCGCCGCCGCATACTGGCTGTGCTGTTCCAGGTAACGGTCCAGGCGGCTGCGGGTGGTCTTGTCGTTGATGGTTTTCCAGTGGTTTTCCTTGCTGGCGACCACAACAGGTTCAGGCTTCACTTCGCCGACGGGCTGGGCCACGATTCGTCGTCCCATGTCCAGCGGCGCCTGGGGCTGACTGTTTCCATTGATGAGCTGTGGGCCCAGCAGTATGCCGACCGCCGCCACAGAGGCAGCCAGTGCGGTTCCCGCAACCGGTTGTACCCAGCGCGGCAGCCGAACCGGTGTTCTTTTCGGCGCCAGCACGGTGGGCTCGGATTCCAGCCGGGCGCTGACGCTGCTCACCAGCTTCATGGAGGAAAGGCGAATCTCCTCTCCCCGCAGACTGTCGCTGATCAACTGATAGCGCACCAGGGTATCCCGCAGCTCGGGATTCCTGCTGATCTGGTGACTCGTTCTGAGCATCTCCGGTTCATCAACTTCATTGTCGATGACCGCAGACAACAGATCTTTATCCAATTTGTTTCCGTTTTCAGACATGGTGTGCGCTCTCGTTCTAGCTCAACAGGGGTCTCAACTTCTTGTCGATGGCATCTCGTGCACGAAAGATACGTGAACGTACGGTGCCGATTGGACAATCCATTGCCTGGGCAATCTCCTCGTAACTCAGTCCTTCCAGTTCCCGCAGACTGATTGCGGTTCGCAAATCATCGGGCAGCTCGTTCAGGGCATCCCGAATCGTACGGGCTATTTCGTCTTGCAGCAACAGGTGTTCCGGCGTATCGAACTCCTTGAGCCTGGCGCCGGAATCCAACTGTTCCGCGGTTACCGCTTCCACGTCGTCTGCCGGTGGCCTGCGGCCCTTGGCAGCCAGGTGATTCTTGGCGGTATTGATGGCAATCCGGTACAACCAGGTATAGAAGGCGCTGTCACCGCGAAACTTGGGCAACGCCCGGTAGGCCTTGATAAAGGCCTCCTGGCTGACATCGAACACCTCGCTGCTGTCGTGAATATAGCGTGAGATGATGTTTGCCACCTTCTGCTGATACTTCAGAACCAGCAGGTCAAAAGCCTTTTTATCGCCTTTTTTTACTCTTTCCACCAACCTGAGGTCGGCTTCGGCGCTCGAGGTCATGGCGTACTCCCAGGGCCACGTCCCCATGGCTTTCTTCTCTTATGCCAATGTGACATGCTTATTGTCATAAAGTTCTGTTTCATGAATACTTTGTAGCGGCCTTCCCGGGAGTTGGAGGGCGCATGGTTGGTCTGGCCCTATTATGTCAAAAAAACACGATTACGATGTTCTAATTATCGGCAGTGGCGCCGCTGGTCTCAGTCTGGCCTTGCGCCTGCCCGCCAGCATCCGGATCGCGGTGGTTTCCAAGCGGGAGCTGAAGGAAGGCAACACCCTCTATGCACAGGGGGGCATCTCCGCGGTGCTGGACGAAGCCGACTCCATGGAATCCCATATTCAGGATACCCTGGAGGCCGGCGCCGACCTGTGTGACGAGGAAATCGTCAAGCTGGTGGTGGAACACGGGCCACAGAACATTCGCTGGCTGCTGAACCAGGGCGTGGAGTTCACCCAGCAGCCGCCCACCGGCTCCTCCGGCTATCATCTGACCCGGGAAGGCGGACACAGCCATCGCAGGGTCGTGCACGCCGCGGACGCCACGGGCCGTGTCGTGGAACTCAGCCTGGAGGACCAGGCCCGTCGGCAGGCAAATATCGACCTTCTGGAATACCATATCGCCATCGATCTGGTATGCACCCCCAGGAATGACGGCAGCCAGGCGCGACGCTGCCATGGCGCCTACCTGCTGGACCTGAAGGAAGACAAGGTAAAGACCATGGGCGCTCGCTGCGTGGTCCTGGCTACCGGCGGTTCCAACAAGGTGTACCTGTACACCAGCAACCCGGATGTGGCCACGGGAGACGGCATTGCCATGGGCTGGCGGGCCGGCTGCCGGGTGGCCAACATGGAATTCATCCAGTTTCATCCCACCTGCCTCTACCATCCCGACGCCAAGTCCTTCCTGATTTCCGAGGCGGTGCGGGGCGAAGGTGGAAAACTGGTTCTGCCCGATGGCCGGCGCTTCATGGACGACTATGACGAGCGGGGTGAACTGGCGCCGCGGGACATCGTGGCCAGGGCCATCGACAACGAGATGAAGAAGCACGGCCTGGACAATGTGTTCCTGGACATCAGCCACCGGGACGCGGACTTCATCCGCGGCCATTTTCCCACCATCCACAGGCGATGTCTTGAACTGGGCATGGACATCACCCGTGAGCCCATTCCCGTGGTACCCGCCGCTCACTACACCTGTGGCGGCATATGGACAGACAGCAAGGCGCGCACGGATATCCTGGGACTGTATGCCGTGGGCGAGACGGCCTACACGGGCCTGCACGGCGCCAACCGGATGGCCAGCAATTCACTGCTGGAATGCCTGGTATTCAGCGAGCTGGCGGCAAAGGACATTGCCGAGCGGCTTCAACAGCAAGACGAGGCGCTGCCATCCCTGCCCCACTGGGACGAGAGCCGGGTCACGGATTCCGATGAGGAAGTGGTGGTGGCCCACAACTGGGACGAATTGCGCCGCTTCATGTGGGACTACGTGGGCATCGTGCGCCGCAACAAGCGTCTGGCCCGGGCCCGGCGACGCATCAACCTGCTGCAGCACGAGATTCGCGAGTATTACAGCAACTTCCGGGTCACCAACGATCTGCTGGAGCTGCGCAACCTCGCGGATGTGGCCGAACTCATCATTCGTTCCGCCCAACACCGCCGGGAAAGTCGCGGCCTGCACTTCAACAAAGACTTTCCCTGGCGGGACGACAGTCAGCGCCGGCCCACCATACTGATCCCGGACAATTACGTTCCCAGGGACAAGTGAGTCGGGCTATGGCCGCGCGGCGGAAAACAGGCGGAAGAAGTTCTCTCCTGTCTGCCCGATCAGTTCTTCCACATCCATGTCGCGGACTTCGGCCACTTTCTCCGCCACATGGCGCACATGACGGGGCTCGTTGGGCTTGCCGCGATGAGGCACCGGCGCCAGGTAAGGTGAATCGGTTTCGATGAGCAGGCGATTCAGGGGAACCCGGGCGGCCACATCCCGCAGCTCGGTGGCATTGTTGAAGGTGACGATGCCGGAGAAGGAGATATAAAACCCCATGTCCAGGGCGGCTTTGGCCATTTCCCAGTTCTCGGTGAAACAGTGCAGCACGCCGCCAGCGTCCCGGGCATTTTCCTCGGCCATGATCTTCAGGGTATCTTCCCGGGCGTCACGGGTGTGGATGATCAGGGGCTTGCCGGCGGCAATGGCGGCACGGATGTGGGCGCGGAATCGGTCTTTCTGCCAGGTCAGGTCCCCTTCACTGCGAAAGAAGTCCAGGCCGGTTTCCCCGATGGCCACGTTTTTCGGATGAGCGGCCAGTTCCAGCAGTTCCTCCACCGCGGGCTCATGGCGGTCGTGATCGTTGGGGTGGACGCCCACGGAAACGGAAATGTCCTGGTAGGGTTCCACCAGGGCGAGCATGTCCGGATAGCTTTCCAGATCGATGCTCACACACAGCATGTGCTCCACGCCGGCGTTCCGGGTGGCTTGCACGAAAGCAGAGAAATCGCCCTCATGGGGCGACAGATCCACCCGATCCAGGTGGCAGTGGGAATCGACCAGCACGATCAGGCTTCTCTACATGGTGTCTGTAGGCGTATCCAGCTCCAGCATGCCCGCCAGATGAATCTCGATCTTGTTGCGTGTCACGCCTTCGTCATGAGGACCGAACTGCACACCGATGCCGGCCGTGCGGTTACCCATGGCGCCCACGGGGGTGATCCAGATGATCTTGCCCGCCACGGGCACGCGCTCGGCATCATCCATGAGATTCAGCAGGATGAATACGTCGTCGCCCAACTCGTATTTCTTGATGGTGGGAATGAACAGGCCGCCGTTTTCCACAAAAGGCATGTAGGCGCGATAGAGCGTATCCTTGTCCTTGATGGACAGGTTGATGATACCCTGCTGAAATCCCGGCATGGCCATGGCTGTTTCACCCCCTGGTGATGTGGCTCCATTCCAGCAATAGGCTTTCCAGAGCCAGTTGTGCGTTCAGATTGTTGGCGCCCGCGCGTCTGGTTTCGTTCAGACGGTCGAGCAACCCGTACAGTTCTTTCAAGTCTACCCGTTCGGCCCAGCTTTGCAAGGGTGAAAAGCCTTCTCCCCGGGCCAGTTTGCCATGGATGATCTCCATCACCCACGAGGTCAGCAACAGCAGCAGCCTGTCCAGTTCTTCCTCTTTCAGCCAGGCCTCCGCCATGGTGACCGCGCTTACCGGCGCTTCGGGCAGGGACAAAAAATCCTTTCTCAACTCCTGTTGTCGCCGCAATGCCCCCGAAACAATCCATTCCCGCGCAAGCAACGGGGCACCGGCCGCCATCCGCAAGGCTTCGCGGGCATCCTCGGAGGACACCCCGGATTCCTGCAGCCAGGCCAGGGCCATGTCTTCTTCCGGAGGCGAAAAGCGCAGCAGCTGACAGCGGCTGCGTATGGTAACCGGCAGCTTGTCCGGAGACGATGTGACCAGCAATATCAGGGTGCCGGGTATGGGCTCCTCCAGGGTCTTGAGCAATGCGTTGGCCGCGCCCTGCCCCATGGCGTGAGCCGGTTCGATGATGAATACCCGGTGGCCGCCCTCGCCCACGCTCAGGGTATTGCCGCTCACCAGGCCACGAATGGCATCGATGCGAATCACGCTGCTGTCTTCATCCGGCGTCACGATACGCAGATCGGGATGACTCTCCGCCTGCAGCAGCAGGCATTGGCGGCAGTGTCCGCAGGCATTGCCCTGCTCATCGGGTTGCTCACAAAGTACGCTTCGGGCCAGCCGCCGGGCAAACGCCAGCTTGCCCAGTCCCGCCGCGCCTGCGAGCAACAGGGCGTGAGGAAGGCGGTTCTGCCGACGGCTGCGCCGCAACCGCTCCCAGGGTTCCTGGTGCCAGGGCAATATCTCAGTCATGTTGGCGTTGTTCCAGGAAGGCTTCGATGACGGCGTGAACCTGGGCCTGAACCTCCTTCAGGGGGCGGGATGCGTCAATGATCTTCACCCGGCCCGGGTCGCGTCTGGCAATGTCCAGGTAGGTCTGGCGCACGCGTTCGAAAAACGCCAGGGCCTCACTTTCAAAACGGTCCGGGGACGAACGTTTGCCGGCGCGTTCCAACCCCTGTTCCACGGGCAGATCCATGAGCAGGGTAAGATGGGGACGGATGTCACCCTGTACCCAGGCTTCCAGTGTGGCGATACGTTTCATGCCCATCCCGCGGCCCCCGCCCTGGTAGGCGTAGCTGGCATCGGTGAAACGGTCGCACAGCACCCACTGCCCCTCCCGCAGGGCGGGCAGGATCTTCTGGTGCAGATGCTCGGCCCGGGCAGCGAACATGAGCAGCAGCTCCGTATCCTCGTGCATGCCCGCGTGCTTGTGCCCCAGCAGCAACTGGCGCAGATCCTCGCCCAGCAAGGTGCCACCGGGCTCGCGGGTTTCCAGCACCTCCCGACCGTTTTCCTTCAGCACTTTCCGCACCTCCGCCATGCAGGTGCTCTTGCCCGCGCCTTCAATGCCTTCCAGGGTGATGAATGATCCTTGCATGACGGTTCTATTTCCTGAGCTGGTATTTGCGCACGGCGGCATTGTGCTGTTTCAGGGTAGCAGAAAACTGGTGGCTGCCGTCGCCCCTTGCCACGAAGTACAGGGCTTTCTCATCCGCCGGGTGCGCCACGGCCAGAAGCGCACCACGTCCCGGCATGCAGATGGGTGTGGGCGGCAGGCCGGGAATCACGTAGGTATTGTAGGGCGTGGGCTCGCGCAGATCCTTGCGGCGGATGTTGCCTTTGTAACTGGCGCCCATGCCGTAGATGACCGTGGGATCCGTCTGCAGTTTCATGCCTTTTTTCAAGCGGCGGATGAACACCCCGGCAATGCGGTCACGCTCTCCTGCCCGGCCTGTCTCCTTCTCCACGATGGAAGCCAGGATGAGCATTTCGTAAGGTGTTTCCAGGGGCAGGTTCTCGTCCCTTTCCTTCCAGGCCGCGGCCAGTTGCTCTTCCATGGCGGCATAGGCCCGGCGCAGCAATTCCAGGTCGGAAAAGCCCCGGGGAAAAAGATAGGTGTCGGGGAAGAAGCGTCCCTCGGGATGTTCCCCGGCATGTCCCAGGCGGGCCATGATTTCCTCGCCGGACAGCCCCTTCAGTTCGTGCTTAAGTTGCTCATTGGTTTGGATAGCCTGCATCATCTGCTCGAAGGTCCAGCCTTCCACCAGGGTGATGGAATAACTGATGGTCTTGCCGGCCACCAGCAGGTCCAGCAGGGCCACCGGCGTAAGGCCGGAAGACAGATGATATTCTCCCGCCTTGATCTGGGTGGCCTCATGATGCAGCCGCCCGTACAGGCGCAGCAGGCGGGCATCGTCCAGCACGCCATCCTTTTCCAGCCGTGCCGCCAGCCCCCTCAGGGACATGCCCTGGGGAATGGTCAGGGTCATGCCCTGATCGGGAATCTCCAGAGGTTGGACAAGGAATTCCCTGTACTGCTGCCAGACCAAAACAGCCAGGATGCCGCCCAGCAGCAGGACGGCAAGGGTGGCCTTGAGCAACAGTTTCAGGATTACCCGGATCATGGCACGAAAACACGCCCGCGCGCGGCATCCATCACGGGATGGACATCCAACCCGGGCCGCCAATCCTGGCCGATAATGGAAGAAACCCTGCGTATGCCCAGCAGGGAACTGCTGTAATACAGCGCATCGGAGCTCAACAGATCTTGCTGATACAGCCGCATCTCCTCTACGGGCATATTCATGTCTCGCGCGGTATCCATGACCAGTTGCCGAACCACGCCCGCTACGCCGCTTTCATCCAGCCGGGGCGTCAGCAGCCGATCACCCTGCTGCAGGAAGATGTTGGCGGCAATACCTTCCACGAGCCGGCCGTTGATATCCAGCATGATGGCTTCCCCGGCATCCGGGGGCAGCTCTCGCCGCGCCATGACCTGCTCCAGGCGGTTGAGATGCTTCAGGCCGGCAAGGGCGGGATTCAGTCCCAGCCGCCGGGATGAAATATCAACCGTCAGTGGGGAATCGGCGGGGCCATCCCAGGAAAACAGGGATAGGATGCGCGTGGCTGTTGTGTCGGCGGGCGCATAGCCGCGCTCGCTGCAGCCGCGGGTCAACATGATCTTGAGCACGGCCTGACGGTGACCGCCAATGAGTTCCCGGGCTTCGCCCTTCAGCACACCGGTTTCCGGCATGGTGATGCCCAGGCGGGAGCAACCGGCCGCCAGGCGCGCAACATGGCTGTCCCAGAGACAGGGCTGCCCATCGATGATTGCCAGGGTTTCGAAAAGGCCGTCGCCAAACTGCAATCCCCGGTCCAGGATGGAAACCTGGTCCCCGGGAATGCCGTTGACGAGAGAAGCGATCAATCCTTGAGCAGACGGAAAGCCAGGGTGCCGTTGGTGCCGCCGAAACCAAAGGAGTTGGACAGCGCCACTTCCATGGACATCTCGCGGGCCGTATGAGGCACATAGTCCAGATCGCATTCCGGGTCGGGATTGTCCAGATTGATGGTGGGCGGAGCCACCTGGTCACGCAGGGCGAGAATGGTGAATACAGCTTCCGCCCCTCCGGCCGCGCCCAGCATGTGGCCGGTCATGGACTTGGTGGAGCTCACGCAGAGCTTGTAGGCGTGATCGCCAAAAGCACGTTTCATGGCCATGGTCTCCGCCACGTCCCCGGCGGGTGTGGAAGTACCATGGGCATTGACGTAATCCACTTCCTCGGGGTTGATGCCGCCATCTTCCATGGCCAGGCGCATGCACTCGGCAGCGCCTTCACCACCGGGAGAGGGAGATGTCATGTGGTAGGCGTCGGAGTTCATGCCGGCGCCCACCAGTTCGCAATAGATATTGGCGCCCCGGGCGCGGGCATGCTCCAGTTCCTCGATGACTACCACGCCGGCGCCGTCGGAAAGCACGAAGCCGTCACGATCCTTGTCCCAGGGACGACTGGCCGCCTGGGGGTCGTCATTGCGCGTGGACAGGGCGCGAGCCGCGGCGAAACCGCCCAGCCCCGTGGGAGAGGTGGCCATTTCCGCGCCACCGGCAATGATGACATCGCTGGTGCCATACTGGATCATGCGCATGCCGTCGGCAATACAGTGCGCACCGGTGCTGCAGGCAGACACGATGGAAATATTGGGTCCCTTGAAGCCATTGATGATGGAGATATGTCCCGCCACCATGTTGACGATATTGGCCGGCACGAAGAAGGGCGAGATCTTTCTCGGACCACCTTTCAGGTAAGCCGCATAGCCCTGCTCTATGCCGGTGATGCCGCCGATGCCGGAACCCACCACCACGCCGATACGGTTGGCGTTTTCGTCGGTCACCTCGATGCCCGCATCCTTGATGGCCTGATCCGCCGCGGCGATGCCGTAGTGGATGAACTTGTCCATCTTGCGGGCTTCCTTCTTCGGAATATACTGCTCGATGTCGAAGTCATAGATGGGCCCGCCGAAACGAACGCTGAACGGTTCTATATCCAGATGCGTAATGGGCTTGATACCGCTGTTGCCGGCGAGAATGTTCTCCCAGCTGCTGACGACATCGAGACCTACGGGTGAGACCATGCCCAACCCAGTGACTACTACCCTTCTTTTGGACATCAAGGAAACCTCAGTGTGTACATTAATCAAAAGCCGCGATTCCCGAAGCCATGCTCAACGGGCGAGCATGCACCCCAAACGGGAATCTGCGGCCTGACTGATCCGTGGAAGATTCAGCTATGCGCGTTGATGTAATCCACCGCCTGCTGCAAAGTGGTAATGTTTTCTGCTTCCTCATCGGGAATTTCACACTCGAACTCTTCTTCCAGAGCCATTACCAGTTCAACGGCGTCAAGGGAGTCAGCGCCCAGGTCGTCGATGAAGGAAGCGTTGGGAGTCACTTCATCCTCGCTCACACCAAGCTGTTCAGCGACAATCTTTTTGACACGTTCTTCAATGCTGCTCATTTTCGTATTTTTCCTCCAGTAGAGCGCGATCCAGGCGCCGCGCATTAACGTCGTATTGTATGCGGAATTCGTCTGCCAGCCAAATCGGCCATCCAGTCGATTCCCGGCAGTAGAATCGCAAGGAATTCTACAAGGTAATCAAAGGGTTGTCATGTTCTCCGGGGCAGCCCGGCGTCACGCCATGTACATGCCACCATTCACGTGCAGGGTGGTGCCGGTCACATAGGCGGCGTCATCCGAAGCCAGGAAGGCCACGGCGGCGGCAATCTCCTCGGCGGAGCCCAGGCGTCCCAGGGGAATGGCGCCGAGCAGGGCATCGCGCTGGGCCTCGGGCAGTTCCCGGGTCATGTCCGTATCGATGAAGCCGGGAGCCACGGCGTTCACCGTGATGCCCCGGGAGCCGATCTCCTGGGCCAGGGATTTGGTAAAGCCCAGCATGCCCGCCTTGGCGGCGGAGTAATTGGTCTGGCCGGCGTTGCCGCTACTCCCCACCACGGAGGCGATGTTGATGATGCGCCCACCCCTGGCCTTCATCATGCCGCGGATACAGGCCTTGCACACCCGGTACAGGGAGCTGAGATTGGTATTGATCACCGCGTCCCATTCCTCGGGCTTCATGCGCATGAGCAGGTTGTCCCGGGTGATGCCGGCATTGTTTACCAGCACGGTGACGGCGCCGTAGTTGTCGGCAATGGCGTTTACCACCTCATTCACGGATTCGGTATCGGATACATCCAGCTTCATGCCTTCACCGTCGATACCTGCTTCCTTGAAATAATTGCTGATGGCTTCCGCGCCACCATCAGAAGTGGCGGTGCCGATGACGGTCATGCCGTCCGCTCCCAGGCGGGTGGCAATGGCGCGGCCGATACCACGGCTGGCGCCGGTTACCAGAGCGATGGTCTTGTCAGGCATTGCAGGCCTCCAGTGCTTTATCCAGGGATGCCGGATCCAGTACCGGCAGGAATGTCAGAGTCTTGTCGATTCGCTTGCCCAGACCCGTGAGCACCTTGCCGGGACCGGGCTCCAGGAGCAGCTCCGCTCCCCGCGCCTTCATGGCCTGGATGGTCTCTACCCAGCGCACGGGTTGATAAAGCTGTTTTACCAGCTTGTCCCGAATGGCATCGGCATCGGCCGCCACAGCCACATCCACGTTGTGCAATACGGGGATTTCGGGCACCCGCACGACCATGTCCGCGAGCATGGCAGCCAGCTCATCGGCGGCAGGCTTCATCAGTGTGCAATGGGAAGGCACGCTCACCGGCAGCAGCAGCGCCCGCTTGGCGCCAGCGTCCTTGGCCAGGCCGATGGCTCTTTCAATGGCTGTCTTGTCACCGGCAATAACCACCTGGCCGGGAGAGTTGAAGTTCACCGCTTCCGCCACTTCTCCCTGGGCTGCCTGGGCGCACAGTTCCTTGACCGCGTCATCGTCCAGCCCCAGGATGGCGGCCATGGCGCCTTTCCCCGCCGGCACTGCCTGCTGCATGAACCGTCCGCGGGCCGCCACCAGCCTGACGGCATCGGCAAAGTCCAGGGCGCCGGCAGCGGCCAGGGCGCTGTATTCCCCCAGGCTGTGGCCAGCCATGATCTCACCGGCAGGGCCGCCCTGGTCCCGCCACAGGCGGTACACGGCAATGCCGGCGGCGAGCATGGCGGGCTGGGTGTTTTCCGTCTGGTTCAGCACCTCGGCCGGACCTTCGCTGGCTAGGGCCCACAGATCCCTGCCCAGGGCGTCAGAGCCCTCTTCGAAGGTTTCGCGGATACCGGGATACTGCTCGGCTAGGGAACCCAGCATGCCCACGCTCTGGGAGCCCTGTCCGGGAAAGATAATGCCTGTGTATTTGCTCATTGAGATACGGGAAATCAGTACTTGAGAAGAATGGAGCCCCAGGTGAACCCGCCGCCGAAAGCCTCCAGCAACAGTGTCTCACCACGTTTGATGCGGCCGTCGCGCACGGCGGTGTCCAGGGCCAGCGGAACGGAGGCGGCGGAAGTATTGCCGTGTTCATCCACGGTGACCACCACATTGTCCATGTCCATGGACAGCTTGCGCGCCGTGGCCTTGATGATGCGGATGTTGGCCTGGTGAGGCACCAGCCAGTCGATATCGGCCTTTTTCATGTCGTTGGCCGCCAGGGTCTCGTCCACGATGCGTCCCAGGGTGTTGACGGCCATCTTGAAGACTTCATTGCCTTTCATCTGCATGAAATGGGGATCGCCACCAGCTTCCATATCCATGTCGAAGCCACGGGAGATACCACCCGGCACATGCAACAGCTCCTCGTAGGCACCATCCGCATGCAGGTGGGTGGACAGGATGCCGGGCTGCTCGGAAGCCTCCAGCACCAAGGCTCCCGCGCCATCACCGAACAGGATACAGGTGCCACGATCCGTCCAGTCCACGATACGCGACAGGGTCTCCGCGCCGACAACCAGGGCGGTGCGCGCAGCACCGGTCTTGATGAACTTGTCCGCCACGCCCATGGCATAGACGAAACCCGTGCACACCGCCTGGATATCGAAAGCCGCGCAGCCGTGATTGCCCAGGCGTTGCTGCAACAGGCAGGCGGTGCTGGGAAATATCTTGTCGGGTGTCGTGGTGGCCACCACGATGAGATCCAGGTCTTCCGGTGTCCTGCCCGCCGCTTCCAGGGCCCGGCGCGCCGCCTGCTCCGCCAGATCGCAGGTCGTCTGGTCGTCTGCGGCAATGTGGCGTTTCCTGATGCCCGTGCGTTCCTGGATCCACTGGTCGGAGGTTTCCACCATCTTTTCCAGATCCTGGTTGCTGAGCACTTTCTCCGGCAGGTAGCTGCCCGTGCCCGCGATTCTCGAATAGATGCTCATGCCGGCTTCCTCAGAGTTTCCAGGTGGTGGGTAACGCCTTCTTCGATACGTGCGGCAATGTCCGCCCGCACCGTCTTGGCGGCGATGTCTATGGCGTGGGCATAACCCAGGGCATCGGTGCCGCCATGGCTCTTGACCACCACGCCGCGCAGGCCAAGCAGGCTGGCGCCGTTGTAACGGCGCGGGTCGATGCGCCGGCTCAGGCCCTTGAGCACAGGCAGGGCGAACAGGGCGGAGAGCCTGGTGAGGATATTTCTGCTGAACCCTTCCTTGAGGTTGCCGCGGATCATCTTCGCCACGCCTTCGCTGGTCTTCAGGGCAACATTGCCGATGAAGCCGTCCGTGACCACGATATCCACGTCCTCGTTGAGATAGATGTCGTCGCCTTCCACGTAACCGATGTAGTTCAGGGAAGCATGGCGCAGCAGTTCATGGGCGCCCTTCACCTGCTCATTGCCCTTGATCTCTTCCTGGCCGATGTTCAGCAGGCCCACCTGGGGGTTGGCGATGTCGTCCACCACGCTCACCAGCTCCGAACCCATGACGGCGAACTGGAACAGGTGCTCGGCTGTGCAATCCACGTTGGCGCCCAGGTCCAGCATCCAGGTGCGGCCATTCACCGCCGGCAACGCGGTGATGATGGCGGGCCGGTCCACATTGGGCAGCATTTTCAGCACGAATCGGGCGGTGGCCATAAGGGCGCCGGTATTACCCGCGCTCACGCAGGCATCGGCCTCGCCGGATTTCACCAGGTCCAGGGCCACGCGCATGGAGGAATCCTTCTTCTTGCGCAGGGCCTGGGAAGGCAGCTCATCCATGCCGACTTCCTGAGAAGCGGGATGTATGCTCAGGCGGTCAGGCAGGCCATTGGGCAATTGCTCGCGTATCGCATCTTCCCGGCCAACCAGGATCAATGCCTGGTCAGGATGTTCCCTGACATAGTTCAGGGCGGCCGGCACCACGACAGATACGCCGTGATCGCCGCCCATGGCATCCAGGGCTATGGTGATTTTCTTCGTCACAAAAGAAACTCCGGAAGTTCTCAGCAAACGACCGGAGTCTGTTTCCTGCCGACTGGGTGCATCTTCAGTCGTTGATTACCTTGCGACCGCGATAGAAACCATCCGGGCTTACGTGATGACGCAGATGGGTCTCACCGGAAGTGGGATCGATGGACAGGGTCTCGGGCTTGAGGGCGTCGTGTGAACGGCGCATGCCTCGCCTGGACGGGGTTTTACGGCTTTTCTGTACGGCCATGGGGCTATCTCCTGCAATTTCTCAATTGTGGTTTCCGCCTTCCTTGAGCTTGGCAAGGACGGCAAAAGGGTTATCCTGTTGATTGTCTTCCGGCTTCACGCTGCCCGCTTCCCGGAGATGAGCGCAGTCATCATGGGCATGCCTGGGTGAAGCGGGAATCGCCAGCAGCAACTCGTCTTCAATCAGCGCAGCAATATCCAGGTACTCTTCAAGCGCCAGCATGAGCGGATCCAGCTCATTGGGCAACTGTTCCGCTTCCATGGGGCCGTTCACCAGCGCCATGGGCGTTTCCGCGTCCACTTCCAGCGTCATCTTGTCCAGGCAACGCTGGCATTCAAGCACCAGCCTGGCCCGCACTTTCAGGTTCACCGTGGAACGGCGATCCCGATCCTTGCCGAAACGCAAGGTAAACGCGGCCTCATGATCGGTATCCTGCAACAAGGCGGCGAGACGCGGCAATGCATGCAGCGGCATGCGGCCGGAAAGAGTCTCCCCCTGCTCGGCAAGACGCCACGGATCAACGCGATCAGGAATACGCTGCGACATAAGCGGCGTATGATATTGAAAAGTACCTGTCAGGTCAAAGGATTTTCCCCTGACCCGCCTGCCACTTACGCGGCCTTTCCGGTCATTTCGTCCAGCAGATCGTCATCCTTGTGCTTGTGGCAGCCGGCATCGGAGTTGCGGCCCCGCTCAACCAGGTCGGCAAGGGTGATTTCCTCCAGAAAATCATATATTTGCCTGCTCAAGTCATCCCACAGGCTATGGGTCAGGCAGCGCTGGCCACCGCGGCAGTCCTGCTTGCCCTGGCAACGTGTGAACTCCACCCACTCATCAACGGCGCAGATGATGTTGGCAATGGATATCTCGTCTGCCTCGCGACCGAGGAAATATCCGCCACCGGGACCACGCACGCCGCGAACCAGTTTCTTGGCGCGAAGCGCGGCAAACAACTGCTCCAGGTAGGACAGGGAAATGCCCTGGTTCTCGGAAATATCGGCAAGGGTAACAGGGCCGTCCTGACCGTTCAGGGCCAGATCCAGCATGGCGGTGACCGCATAGCGGCCTTTGGTTGAAAGTCTCATGTTCTCGATTCCTCTTCTGTATTGCCAAAGGTTTCGGATTGGCCCGTCACGGACCGAATCAGCACCTCTTTTTGTGAGTGATTATAACTTAGTAAATTACTAGGGAATTGAGAATAACATTAACCATGCTTTTTGGTCAAGAATTCTTCGAGAGATTCAAAACGGTGCCCCTGGCCCACGCAGAAGACCAGCCATTTGGACAGAAATACGTTGACCTTCCACTTGTTAAACAGGCTGGGGTGCTGATAGCTGGCCTCCACCGGCAGCACATGTTGCTTGAGGCTGACCACCTCGATCTGGCGAGCATCATGGTAAACACGAAGGACGGCGTCCGGGTCGGCCTGCTGGCCTTCCGTGTGCGAGAAAAAATAGGTGATGTGCACCATGGTGGTGTACGGCGTCTGCTCCAGAACCTCCAGATAGAGATCCATGTGGCCCGGACGGCAGGAAGCAAACCGCCCCTTCAACACCCTCAAGTCCGGAGCAAGCTCAAGGAGGATAGCGTAATTCTCCTCACACAGATCCAGCAGACCACCCACCGTGGGTGTGCGGTCCAGCAGCTTTTCGACTTGTGAGATCCAGGGATATTGCATATTCAATATTGTTACTCGACATCAACCCATCGTGATGAAAGCACCGCCGCCTGTTCATATCGGAAAAACCTGGTTTCCCCCATGTCTCCGCTTCGCGCCGCACTTCCTTGTGCGGGGGTCGCGGCGGGGCGCCGCTCCTACATCCCCCGTAGGAGGCCCGCCCTCGGGCCGATCTGTCGCGGCGGGGGCGCCGCTCCTACACGCCCCATCCTGTAGGAGGCC
>CAZWRE010000140.1:0-4473 GCA_964636335.1 uncultured Sedimenticola sp.
GCGTGCTGGTGCGCGCCGAGGTAGCCAACCCGGATTCCGCCCTGCGTCCCGGCCAGTTCGTGCAGGCCCAGATGGCCCTGGGCGGCAATGGCAGCGCCTGGCGCGTTCCCCGTCAGGCATTGCTGCGGGTGGATGGCAGGAAATGGGTGCTGATCAAGGACGGCGCCGCCTTCCGTCCCGTGGAAGTAAGCATCCGTGCTGAAGAATCGGACAACCTGATCATCCATGGCCCGCTGAAAAGCGGTGACCAGGTGGCCATCAGCGGCACCGCCGCCCTCAAGGCGGCCTGGCTGGAAGGGGAAGGCTGATGCTCGCACGCCTCATACAATTCGCCCTTACCCAGCGTCTGCTCATGCTGCTGGTAGTGATCCTGCTTGCCGGTGGCGGCTGGGTGGCCTTTCAGAAGACGCCCATCGACGCCTTTCCCGATGTTTCCACCACCCAGGTGAAGATCATCATCAAGGCCCCCGGTATGACGCCGGAAGAAGTGGAATCCCGCATCACCGCCCCCGTGGAAGTGGAGATGCTGGGTATTCCCCACATGAACATGCTGCGCTCCATCACCAAGTACGCCCTGGCGGACATCACCGTGGACTTCGAGGAAGGCACGGACGTGTATTGGGCGCGGCAACAGGTGGCCGAGCGCCTGACCGGCATCTGGGGCGATCTGCCCGCGGATATCGAAGGCGGCATCGCCCCCCTCACCACCCCCCTGGGGGAGATGTTCATGTTCTCCCTGGACGGTGGCGACCTGGATCTGCGCCAGCGCCGTGATCTGCTGGACTGGGTGATCCGCCCGGCCCTGCGCACCGTGCCGGGGGTGGCCGACGTGAACGCCCTGGGCGGCCTGGTGCGCACCTTCGAAGTGGTGCCGGACAACGCGCGCATGACCGCTCGCGGCATCAGCCTGACCCAGCTTCGGGATGCTCTGGAGAGGAACAACCGCAATGACGGCGCGGGGCGGCTCAACGACGGCGAGGAAGTGCTGGTGGTGCGCACCGAAGGCGCCATCACCAACCTGGAAGACATTCGCAACATCGTGGTACGCCCCGATCCCACCCTGCCCGTGCGCCTGGGTGATGTGGCCGAGGTGCATATCGGTTCCCTGACCCGTTACGGCGCCGTCACCAAGGACGGCCAGGGCGAGGCGGTGGAAGGTCTGGTGCTGGGCCTGCGCGGCGCCAACGCCAACGAGCTGGTGCGCGGCGTGCGCGCCAAGCTGGATGAGCTGGCGCCGGGGCTGCCCGAAGGGGTGAAGATCAACGTGTTCTACGACCGGGGCAAGCTGGTTTCCCAGGCCGTGGGCACGGTGACCAAGGCCCTGGGCGAAGCCATCGTGCTGGTAGTGGTGCTGTTGCTCCTGTTCCTGGGCAACTTGCGCGCCGCCCTCACCGTGGCCCTGGTGCTGCCGCTGGCGGCGCTGGTCACCTTCATCATGATGCAGCGGTTCGGCATGTCCGCCAATCTCATGTCCCTCGGAGGGCTGGCCATTGCCATCGGCATGCTGGTAGATGCCGCCGTGGTGGTGGTGGAAAACATCATCACCCATCTGGCACACAAGGGTGAAAGCCGCCTGCCGCGCATGCACCTCATCTACCGGGCCGCGCGGGAAGTGGCGGTGCCCATGACCGCCGGCATCCTGATCATCATCATCGTCTTCCTGCCCCTGCTCACCCTGCAAGGCCTGGAAGGCAAGCTGTTCATTCCCGTGGCCCTGACCATTGTCTTTGCCCTGTCCGGTTCCCTGCTGCTGTCGCTGACGGTGATCCCGGTATTCTCCTCCTACCTGTTGGGCAAGGTGTCCCACAAAGAGCCCTGGCTGGTGCGCCTGTTGCAGAAAATCTATACCCCGGTGCTGGCCTGGTGCCTGAATCACGTAAAGCTGGTGGTTGCCGCGGCGCTGGCCATTCTGGTAGGAGCGGGTTTTCTTTACACCCAGGTGGGCAAGACCTTCATGCCCACCATGGACGAAGGTGATCTCATCGTACAGTTGGAAAAACTGCCTTCCATCAACCTGGAGCAATCCCTGAAAATCGACATGGCGGTACAGCGCGCCCTCATCGAACGGGTGCCGGAGGTGACCTCGGTCATTGCCCGCACCGGCTCGGACGAACTGGGGCTGGACCCCATGGGGCTGAACGAGACCGACAGCTTCCTGGTGCTCAAGCCGGTGGAAGAATGGACGGTGCCGGACAAGGACGCGCTCATGGACAGCATCCGCGAAGTGCTGAAGGATTTCCCCGGAGTGGCCTACGCCTTCACCCAGCCCATCGAGATGCGCGTCTCCGAGATGCTCACCGGGGTGCGGGGCGACCTGGCCATCAAGATCTTCGGCGAGAACCAGGAAGATCTGAACCGTACCGCGGACGCGGTGGTAAAGGCGGTGCAACAGATCAACGGCGCCGCGGACGTCTATACCCCGCGCAACGAAGGCGCCCAGTATTTCAAACTGGTGGTGGACCGTCTCGCCGCGGGCCGCCTGGGGCTGGACGTGGACACCCTGGAAGACACCCTGCGCGCCCAGATCGAGGGCCTGCGCCTGGGCACCGTGTATGAAGGCACGCGCCGGGTACCCCTGGTAATCAAGGGGCCGGAAAGCCTGCGCAATTCCTCCGCCGACTTCGCCGGCCTGCATCTGGCCCTGCCCGACGGCCGCCGCGTGGCCCTGTCCAGCCTGGTGAGCATGGAACGCGTGGAAGGCCCGGTTTCCGTGCAACGGGAAAAGGGCAAGCGCATGTCCGTGGTCATTGCCAATGTCTCCGGCCGGGATCTGGTGAGTTTCGTGGAAGAAGCCAAACAGATCGTTGCCAGGCAGGTAAAACTGCCCACGGGCTTCTACCTCGAATGGGGCGGCGAATTCGAAAACCAGCAACGCGCCGCCCAACGCCTGTCCATCGTGGTGCCCGTGGCCATCGGCCTGATATTCCTGATCCTGTTTTCCACCTTCCGCTCCGCGCGTCAGGCGGTGCTGGTACTCTCCAACATCCCCTTCGCCATGATCGGCGGCATCGTCGGCCTGTGGCTTACCGGGGAATACCTGTCCGTGCCCGCCTCCGTGGGCTTCATCGCCCTGTTGGGCATTGCCGTGCTCAACGGCGTGGTCATGGTCACCTATTTCAACCAGTTGCGCGCCATGGGCAGAAGTTTGCATGATACCGTGGTTGAAGGCGCCCGCCGGCGGCTGCGCCCGGTGCTCATGACCGCCAGCATCGCCGCCTTCGGCCTGGTGCCCCTGCTCTTCGCCACCGGGCCGGGCTCGGAGATCCAGCGCCCCCTGGCCATCGTGGTCATCGGCGGCCTGATCTCCGCCACCCTGCTCACCCTGATTCTGTTGCCCATACTGTACCGGCGCTTTGCCTTTGCCGAGGAGAAAACCGCATGAATGCCCCCCGACTCGAAGACATCGCGGAAGAACAGGACGAGGCACTGCTGTCCCTGGTATTCCCGCCCGCTCTCAACGATCCGCTGGTGGACTGGCTGCTGGAACAGCCCGAAGTCAAGGGTTTCATCAGCCTGCCGGTAAACGGCCATGGCGGCTCGGAACACAGCATGAGCGCGGCGGAAAAAGTAGCGGGCTACCGCAAGGGCGCCATGATCCAGACCCACATGCCGCAAAAAGAAGCCTGCGAACTGCTGCGCAGACTGAAACAGGCCTTCCGCGGCAGCGACATTCACTACTGGATGACGCCCCTGATAGTGGGAGGCCACCTGGGGTAACACACGCTGGAAAATCCATACCGGCAACAGGCATATTCCATGAAGATAAAGCTTGCCAAAAAGCCCATTCCGAGTAGAATATGCCTCGTCAGTTGCGGGGTGGAGCAGTCTGGCAGCTCGTCGGGCTCATAACCCGAAGGTCGTAGGTTCGAATCCTGCCCCCGCTACCAAATTTTTATCAAGAAAACTCAATCACTTGGCGGTGGTTGAGTTTTTTTGTGTTTGGGGTATTTCGCCCCGTGCCCAGATTGTGCCTACTCCGCGCCCTGAACCACCCCGGGTATTCCAGGGACCCCGGCGGCAAATCACCCCCACCTTGCACAGGCCATTGATCGTCTCTGCCAGCGCAGAGTCGTGGGAGTCGCCCCGGCGCTTCAATATCCGCCTCAGCCAATATCTCCGCGTGGCGTGGGGCCTTGTGCTCAAAATACATCGACGGGACAACCCGCGGTACCACACAGATCGACTCATCCCCATGGCAATCCTTGGGAGCGTCGATGTAGCCGATCATGTCTTCAGTTCGCGGTCGGGCTCCGACTGGGCGAAACAAGCCGAACCGCCGGTTCCCGCACTTGGCAATGGAGCCCAAAAACTGGGCAGTGCGATAAGTGCTTTCCAGGTTCATGCTGCCTTCCTGGCGGCCTCTTCATGATGCACGTTGTCCGGTGTCCGCCGGCCCAGTAACTGGTGACGCCGTTCCGTGTTGTAGAACTCGAAGTAGTTGCCTAGTGAGGCACGGGCCTCGCCAAGGCTGTC
>CAZWRE010000141.1:0-14543 GCA_964636335.1 uncultured Sedimenticola sp.
AAAAAGCACGCCGAAGAAGGCCTCTGGCTGGAGGACGTTCCCATGCCTGAAACAGGCAACAACGACGTGCTCATCAAGATTCACAAGACCGCCATCTGCGGCACGGACATCCATATCTACAACTGGGACGAATGGGCGCAAAAAACCATTCCCGTGCCCATGACCATCGGCCACGAGTTCGCCGGCACCATCGTCGAACTGGGCGCCAACGTGGAAGGGCTGGAGATCGGCGATCTGGTTTCCGGGGAGGGCCATATCGTCTGTGAACGCTGCCGCAACTGCCTGGCGGGCCGGCGTCACCTGTGCCCCAACACCATTGGCGTGGGAGTGAACCGCACCGGCTGTTTCGCCGAGTACCTGGCCATCCCGGCGAAGAACGTGTACCGGCCCAACACCCCCATCCCGCCGGACGTGCTGGCCTGCTTCGACCCCTACGGCAACGCAGTGCACACGGCGTTGTCCTTCAACATGGTGGGGGAGGACGTGCTCATCACCGGCGCCGGCCCTATCGGCATCATGGCGGCCATGGTGGCGGCCCACTGCGGGGCGCGCAATATCGTTATCACCGACATCAACCAGTATCGTCTCAACCTGGCGCGCACCATCGTGCCCAAGGCCATTCCCATCAACGTGGGCAAGGAAACCATCACCCGGGAGATGATGCGGGCCCTGGGGATACTGGAGGGTTTCGACGTGGGTCTGGAGATGTCCGGCTCTCCGGACGCCTTTCGCGAGATGCTGTCGAAGATGATCAATGGCGGCGGCATCGCCCTGCTGGGCATACTGCCCAACGGCACGGGTATTAACTGGGACGACGTGGTGTTCAAGGGGCTGCGCATCAAGGGCATCTATGGCCGGGAGATCTTCGAGACCTGGTACAAGGGCACCATGATGTACCAGAGCGGCCTGCCTCTGGAAAAAATCATCACCCACCGTTTCCACTACAGCGATTTCCAGCAGGGCTTCGACGTGATGCGCTCCGGCGAATCCGGCAAGGTCGTGCTGTCATGGGAGTGAGCAGATGAGCTTCGAATCAGCAAGAGAACAGTTGCAGCGGGAACTGGACAGCATCCGCGACGCCGGCCTGTGGAAAGAGGAGCGCGTCATCGCCTCCCGGCAGATGAACGACATCACCCTGGCCGACGGCCGCGAGGTGGTGAACATGTGCGCCAACAACTATCTGGGGCTGGCCAACCACCCGGCGCTGATCCAGGCGGCCCGGGACAGCTACGACCAATGGGGTTATGGCCTGTCCTCGGTGCGCTTCATCTGCGGCACCCAGAACATTCACAAGGAGCTGGAAGACAGGGTCTCGGAATTTCTGGGCATGGAAGACAGCATTCTCTACGCCGCCTGTTTCGACGCCAATGCCGGTCTGTTCGAGACCCTGCTGGGGCCGGAGGACGCGGTGATCTCCGATGAGCTGAACCACGCCTCTATCATCGACGGCGTGCGCCTGTGCAAGGCGGCGCGCTACCGCTACCGCAACAACGACATGGACGACCTGCGCGCCAGGCTGGAAGAAGCACGCCGGGCCGGCGCCCGGCGCATGCTCATCACCACCGATGGAGTCTTCTCCATGGACGGCAGCATCGCCCGGCTTGACGAGATCTGCGACCTGGCCGACGAATACGGCGCCATGGTGCATCACGATGACTGCCACGCCACGGGGTTCATGGGCGAGAAGGGCCGGGGCATACACGAATACCGGGGAGTCATGGATCGGGTGGACATCATTACCAGCACCTTCGGCAAGGCCCTGGGCGGCGCATCCGGAGGCTTCACCTCGGGCCGCAAGGAAATCATCGACCTGCTGCGCCAGCGCTCCCGGCCCTACCTGTTCTCCAACACCCTGGCCCCCGCCATCTGCGCGGCCTCTCTCAAGGCCCTGGATCTGCTGAGTGAATCCACGGAACTTCGCGACCGCCTTGCGGACAACACGGCCTTTTTCCGGGCCGGCATGAAGGACGCTGGTTTCGAACTCCCCGAGGGAGAGCACCCCATCGTGCCGGTGATGCTGGGCGATGCCCGGCTGGCCCAGGAGATGTCGCGGCGGCTGCTGGAGGAAGGCATCTACGCCATCGGTTTCTTCTATCCCGTGGTGCCGAAAGGCAAGGCGCGCATCCGCACCCAGATTTCAGCGGCCCATACCCGTGAGGATCTGGAAAAGGCCATCGCGGCCTTTGCCCGGGTGTACGCTGCCTGCCGGAAACCGTGAGGCGTATCGGGATCTTGGCGAGTTATTATTCCGAAGGATCGGTCGCGGCCGTGTCCCGCAGCTCCTGAAGCATCTCCAGGATCTTCTGGTACTCCAGACGATCCACCAGATGTCCCAGCAGCCGGGCAAGCGCTTCATCATCCGCACGGATGGCATCCAGCACCGGCAACATGCTTTCCCGATCGAGCAATGCGGCGCTCTGATACAGCCTGTCCCGCATTTCCGTAGACAATAATTGCATGCGTTCCCTGAAAGCATCTTCGGAAAACTCAGGCGGTGCAGACAAGGAAACTTCCGCCATTGTATCGTCATAGACGTACTCGATATCCAGATGCTTCCGCATGACACGGAAAATATCGGCCGGATGGTAAGGCTTGACCACGAAATCATCCATACCCGATTCGAGAATCATTCTTCGTTCATCATTGAAGGCGCTGGCGGTGAGAGCAACGATTACCACCTTGTCTCCTCCCGGAAGCGCACGAATGGCCCGCGTCGCATCTTCACCATTCATGACGGGCATGCGCCGATCCATCCAGATGAAATCAGGGCGCCAGGTTTCGAACATATGAACCGCTTCTTCACCATTTACTGCTTCCTGGATTTCCATGCCATCAACATCCAGTATGCCACGCAGCAACAGCCGATTATCCTGTTTATCTTCGACAATAAGAACCTTTAACGGCCCACCAGAACACTTCACGCCCACCACCTGCTGTTCCAGTGTTTTTATAGAGGAAACGCGCTCCTCCCTTGAACAGGAGCGACAAGGCAGAATGGCACGGAAACGGCTACCCCGTCCCGGCGCGGATTCCAGTTCAATCCGCCCACCCATGAGCTTGACGAACTGGGAGGTGATCGCCAATCCCAATCCGGTACCCGTCTTGTCCGATGCCGGCCCCACCTGGACGAAGGGCTCAAAAATCTTTTCGTGATCCCCTGGATCGATACCCACCCCCTGGTCACTGACTTCCACGATCAGCCTTTCTTCCACGAAACCAACCCGCAACCTGATCTCTCCCTGATCGGAATATTTCACCGCATTGCTGAGAAAGTTGAGCAGTATCTGCCGAATCTTGGCGCCATCCATCATGACGCAGGGAGGAAGCTCAGTCTCCTGTTCCATTATCAGATGAAGACTCTTGCTAGCTGCTCTCTCCTCAATCAGCGCCAGAACATCCATGATCACTGCTTTTGGATCAACAGGCTCCACATCAACAGAGATCTTGCCGGATTCCACACGTGCCAGATCCAGCACGTCGTTGATCAGGGTTAGCAGGAAATTGCCGCTGCGGTGAATGATGCCGATGGTATCCCGCTGCCTGTCCGGCAACTCCCTGTTCTTGAGCAACAGCTCGGAAAAACCAAGAATGGCATTCAGGGGTGTGCGCAACTCGTGACTCATATTGGTCAGGAACATGGACTTGGAACGATTGGCATACTCAGCCGCTTCCTTGGCTTCTGCCAGCTCACTGGTCAGCCGCTCAAGCACCTTCTTGTTGCGGTGGATATACAGGGCCAGCAACAGCAAAAGCACAGTAATGCCAACCAGCAAATAGATACCGGTGACCTGCTTTTCGATCTTGCTGCTTTGCTGTTTCATGACCGTTTCATGTTCCCGAATGGTCTGTTCCTGGACACGAATGCGCTCATCCAGCAACTGGATATCCTCCTGCTGCTTTTGCAACACCCGGTTGCGAGCCTCAATCTCCTGCTGCTGATTCTCCAGTTCCCGGGATCTTTCCCGAAGATGGCGCTGCTGCTCCAAAGCCCTTTTCTGGAGCTGCTCGTATTCCTGCCCCAAGGCATCCAGCTCCTTTGCTATCTGCAACATCTGCGCTTCCTTTTCTTCCAGGGCAACGGTTTGCTGCGCAAGCCTTTGCGTAGTCCTCTCCAGCTCCTGAACTTTGGCTTCGATCTGTTTGTCCTTGAGAACAAGATTCCGGTTTCTGGCCTCGATTTCCTGTTTCAAGTCGTCGATACGTTCCCGATAGCTGCGTATTTCCGCTTTCAGCACCTCATTCAAGCGACGGAATTTCTCAAAACGCTGCTCCTGTTTTTTCATTGCATTGATGGAAGCATCAAAAAGCTTGCTTACCCCTACTTCATCTCCCCCCGTCAGCAGGATCTTTTCACTGATGATCAGGCCATGGGCAGCGATGTTTTTCTTGTTGACCTGCAGCCGTGCATGCTTCTGACGATCATAGTAGAGATTGATCATGGTGGAAGACAGGTCATCGGCCCCCTGACTGATGAGCAATATGGGAAGCTTTTCCCCCAACAACCGGTAAATGCGTGGAAGTTGATCCTTGAAAGGAGCATCTACATAGAGCACCTGCACACCTTCAAGACCGCGGGCGGATTCCAGAGTATCCAGATGCTGAATGTCGATGGAAGCTCCCTTGAGCTTCAGATCCCGGGTCATCTGTTTCAATGTGTCGCTGAGCCGACGGCCATTTTCCAATATGGCAAGCCGAAAACGCGGAAAGTGCGCTTCTTCCGGCCAGGTCGTATTCTTGCTTAACAAATAGATATAAGCGGAAAGAACTTCCACACGGCTTCTGGGTTTCTGGGCACCACTCACCTGCCCGGAGCAAACAAACCCGGCCAGAACAAAGTACACCAGCAAACGCCTGAAAAACATGGTTAAACCAGTCGATATGCACATTCTGTCAATGACTGGAGCCATGTTATATGATTCCTGCAGCAGGGTGGATGGAATATTTCACAGTTGCCGGGAAGAAGATGCCACGACAAGAATACCGGGGGGATGGCAGCCGGATTTTTAACTCGCCAACGACGAGCTGGCCTATCAGCAAGTTTTGCTTCGACTAGCGGGACAGTTCACCCGCCATGGCCTTGCGCATCAGCTATCGCCTTGAATAACAGGAAACGGGAACTCAGTCCCGCAACTCCTTGCAGATTTCCACGAAGCGATCCAGATGCCTGGTCATCAATTCCACCAGTCGGGGTTCAAACATGCGCCCTTTCATCTGGCTGATATAATCCATGGTGCGCTGTATGCTCCACGCTTCCTTGTAGGATCGCTTGTGGGTCAACGCATCGAACACATCGGCAAGAATAACGATGCGTCCCGGAACACTGATTTCTTCCTTGCTCAACCCAAGGGGATATCCCTTGCCATCCCATCGTTCATGATGCTCCTTGGCAATGATCGCCGCCATCTTCAACACGGGTCGCGCCGAGTGACGAAAGATCTCGTAGCCCTTCATGGCATGCGTCTTCATGATCTCCCACTCTTCTGGAGTAAACTTGCCCGGCTTGTTGAGAATATGATCAGGAATGGCCACCTTACCCGCATCATGGAAGGGCGCTGCCAGATGAATCAGGTTGGTGGTTTCCGCATCCAGCCCGTAAAGTTCAGCAAGCACCTCGGAATACCTGGCGACCCGCACCACATGCTTGCCTGTCTCGTTGTCACGGGTTTCCATTAGAGCGCCCAAAGTGACAATCATTTCATTCTGGGTCAACTCCAGCTCGTTGTTGAGCTTTCTGATCTCATGAATGCCTTCCTCGATGCGAAGCTCCAGGTTACGCTGGTAGTCCACCAGTTGTAAATGAGTCATGACCCGCGCCACAACCTCCTCATTGGCGAAGGGTTTTGTGATGTAATCCACACCACCAACATTAAAGGCCTTGACCTTGGCCTCGACATCATCATGGGCACTGATGAAAATAATGGGAATGGAAGCCGTGTTTTCCTTTCCTTTGAGGATACGGCAGACTTCATAACCGTCCATCCCCGGCATACGGATGTCCAGCAATATCAGATCCGGTATTTTTACCCCTATGCTCAACAGGGCCGTTTCACCATTCATGGCCATCCTGACCCGGTACCCCCTGGCGACCAGAAAACTATTGAGCAACTGCAGATTTTCACGCCTGTCATCCACGATCAGGATCTCATGGCGGTAGTCATCTCCATTGCTTTTCATTGCTTGGTAACTTCCTCTATCATTCAATCCACAGCCTGCCCCATTGGGCAAACGGTATAGCCAGGCAAGCATAACCCCTTATTGATTGTGCCACCAAGCGACTCAGATACCAATCGCAGAACAGTCGCAGACATCCCGGATAACACATATTCCGATCGACTCATCCGCAAGAAACGGCCATGATAGAATAGCTTTGAATTTGCCGTATCCTGAACTGGGGTGGCCAACGCAGCCAACATAACCCGCCATGGAAAACACTCATGTGGAATCGGATATTCAACCTACACCACGACAAGCAGCCAAGTGATGACAACAAGTCAAATCATGGCGGTTATGTGACACCTTACAACACTCACCCCACGGTTATTTCAACTTTCCACGTATCTATCGCTCTGCTGGCCACGCTTTCATGCCACGGCGTGTCCATGGCAGCCGGCAGCGACTTGCTGACTCTCGATCTGGAAGATCTTTCCCAGGTTCCCATACTGGATTCTTCCGCGACGCTCACGGAAACCGATCCGGCGCTCATTCCCGCGTCCATTACCATTATCACCCACGAGGATATTCTTCGTTCCGGGGCCAGAGACCTGGATGAGCTGCTGGAAATCTACGTGCCGGGATTGGCCTACATGTACAAGGCACAGGGCAATCAGTTGGGCATGCGCGGCATCATCAGTGACCGCAACAACAAGATTCTGCTCAATCTCAATGGGCGTAACATGAACATCGAGGGCAGCGACGGTGGCGCGGTGTCCGAGCGCTGGTTTTCCACCCTGGGCGATATCCGGCAGATCACCGTGGTGGATGGCCCTGGGTCCGCGGTTTACGGCCCGGGAGCCATCGCCGGCGTCATCAACATCGAAACCTTTGACGGAAACAGCTTCCAGGGAACCGAAACCACCTGGGCGGCCGGAGCCGGGGAAGAATTCATCATGGCTGAAGTCCGCCACGGACTGAAATTGAATGATGAGCTCGGGCTCTTTCTCTATTTTGGCGCGGACAAGTACAATGGCGCTGAAAACGCCCCTCACAAGGTCGCCTACGATCTCATCAACCAGCCCTGGAACCACGGCAACAATATCCTCATCGAAGCAGACAAGGATTTCCCCTTTCCCACCACGGCGGATCACGGCAGTTTTCAGGACATGGCAAGATACAAGTTCCATGCCCAGCTGGACGGGGAAAATTTCTCCGCCTGGACACGCTACACACGCAGTGGCCTGGCCATCCCCACCTTTCAGAACTTCTACTGGAATGCAAACCTGGACGATGTGCGCAACACCGGCGCGGCCAACCAGCAATGGACATTTTTCGGCAGATACACGCAGGACATCAATGACCGGCTGCGTATCGACTATACCCTGAGCTATCTGCTCAGCGACATGGCCGTGGAAATCGGCACCGGCGCCGGTTACCGCAGCTGGAGGGAAGACGATACCACTTTGCGCATCATCGGCCATTACACGCCCAACCAAAATCACAGCCTGGCCCTGGGCACGGAATATGTCTATAACACCTTCGGCAAGAAAGGCCGGCTGGCGAACACCCATCAATCGACGGAATGGGGCAAAGATATCATCATCGATCCGGACCAGGAATCACGCATCGGCATCCTGCCCGCCAATACATATTGGTACAGCCACATGCTGTCCTTTTTTGGAGAATATCAATGGCACATGAATGAACAATGGACAGCATTTGCCGGCATGCGCATGGACAGGCACCGCTTCACTCCCTGGATGTTCTCTCCACGGGTGGCGCTGATTTATCAGCCGGATATGAGCCATGCCTGGAAATTCAATTACGACCATTCTGTCAGGCATGCCGACGATGCCGACCTGTACATGCAGCGCAAGCTCTATGACAATGATGGCGATATAGAAAAGATCGACCACTTTGAACTCATTCACACCCACCAGATCAGTGAGGATCTGGATGTCGAGATCGCTGCTTATTACAAGCAACATGATGTGGTCGCCTATAACGAGTCCAAGCGCCTCAGCGAATACATCGGCACCCTGAACCTTTGGGGTCTGGAAGCCCAATTGCACTACAGCACCACAAATTTCAACCTTGCCCTGTCCCACAGTTACGCAAAGCAACTGGATTTTGACATCATCAGCGGCCTCTCCGTGCAGAACATTTCCGCCTCCCCCTATGGCTATGGCCACGACCTGGCGAACTGGCACAACAATATTTCCAAATTCCGGTTCGATTATCACCTCACGGACAGACTGGAGTGGACAAACTCCCTTCGCATCTACTGGGGCATGCCCGGCGCAATCGACATGGCGGACTACAACCTGGACCACGGCCGCAGCCAGAAGCTCCCGATCCATGATGATTCCACCAGAGCCTTCGAGGAAAGCCTGTTCCTGAATACCGGCCTGATCTACAAGGCCGGAAACCGCCTCTCACTGGGCTTTCACGCCTACAACCTTCTTGGTCTGATTGATGACGACTACAACAAACGAAACTATTTCCAGCGCACCAGTCACTACCGGGACACCGAACCCAGCGTGGCCCTGAGCATCAACTACCGTTTCGAATAGGAACCGGCCGGCGCCAGGCTTCCCGCCCATCCGTACATTCAACGAGGGGATTTGCGGCAGCCCCGTTCCCGAGCTTTGGTGTATGATCCGCACAAGCCAACTCCACTTCAGAACCAGGCACCATGCTCAACCTGCTCAACCTCGGCCTGCGCCGGGGGCGCAAGCTGCTGTTCGAGAACGCGAGCTTCCAGATCCACCCGGGACAGAAAGTGGGCATCACCGGCGCCAACGGCACGGGAAAATCCAGCCTGTTCGCCCTCATCCTGGGCAAATTGCAGGCAGATGCCGGTGACCTGAAACTGCCCAGGGAATGGGTCATCGCCTGGGTGGCCCAGGAAACGCCCCAGGACGACCGCGCCGCCATCGAGTACGTCCTCGACGGTGATGCGGAGCTGCGCCACATCGAGGAACAACTGGCCGAAGCGGAACAGCAGGAAAACGGCCAGGCGCTGGCCCATCTGCATGGCCTGTACGAGAACATCGGCGGCTACCAGGCCCGTAGCCGCGCCGGCGGCCTGCTGCACGGCCTGGGCTTCAAACCCGGCGATGAGAACCGTCCCGTTTCAGACTTTTCCGGCGGCTGGCGCATGCGCCTCAATCTGGCCCGGGCGCTGATCTGCCGCTCTGATCTGTTGCTGCTGGACGAACCCACCAACCACCTGGACCTGGACGCCGTCATCTGGTTGGAAAACTGGCTGCGCCGCTACCAGGGCACCTTGTTGCTCATTTCCCATGACCGGGAGTTTCTGGACGCGGTCACCGATCACATTGCCCACATCGAGCAGGGCAGGCTGACCCTGTACAAGGGGAACTACAGCGCCTTTGAACAGATCCGTGCCCAACGGCTGGCCAACCAGCAGGCAGAGTACGAGAAGCAGCAGCGGGAAATCGCCCACATCCAGTCCTATATCGACCGCTTCCGCGCCAAGGCCACCAAGGCCCGCCAGGCCCAAAGCCGCCTCAAGGCCCTGGAGCGCATGGAGCGCATCGCCCCCGCCCACGTGGACTCTCCCTTTCATTTCCGTTTTCTGAAACCGGAAAAGACGCCCAACCCTCTGCTGCGCCTGGAAGATGCCACCGCGGGCTACGACGGCAAGGCCATCATATCCGGTGTTGGCATGAGCCTTTCTCCCGGCGACCGCATCGGCCTGCTGGGTCCCAATGGCGCGGGCAAGTCCACCTTCATCAAGCTTCTTTCCGGCAAACTGTCTCTGATGGCCGGGCGCATGGAAACCGCCCAGGATCTGAAAATCGGCTATTTCGCCCAGCACCAGGTGGAACAACTGGATCCTGAACATTCCGCCCTGGACCACCTGGCGCGGATCGCCCCACAGGCCAGGGAACAGGAGCTGCGCGACTACCTGGGCGGTTTCGGCTTCACCGGCGACAAGGCCCTGGAAAAGACCGCCCCCTTTTCCGGCGGGGAGAAGTCCCGCCTGGCCCTGGCATTGCTCATCTATCAAAGACCCAATCTGCTGCTCCTGGACGAACCCACCAACCACCTGGATCTGGAGATGCGCCAGGCCCTGGCCCTGGCCTTGCAGGACTTCAGCGGGGCCATGATCATTGTCTCCCACGACCGGCACCTGTTGCGCGTAAGCACGGACCATCTGCTGCTGGTTCATGATGGCGGTGTCAGGGAGTTCGAAGGCAGTCTGGACGACTATCCGGCCTGGCTGGCCGCGCAAAACAGCCGAAACGAAAAACCGGAAAAGCCAGGCGCCGCGGGGCTGAACCGCAAGCAGGCCAAGCGAGAGGCGGCCGCCCGCCGCCAGGCCCTGCAACCACTGAAGAAAAAGGTGGATCAGGCCGAGAAGAAGCTTGAGGAATTGCACCGGCGGCAGAAAGCGCTGGAAGAGCAGTTGGCGGACAACAGCCTCTACCAAGCCGCCGACAAGGACCGGCTCAGGGAGCTGTTGGCAGAGAAAGCCGAGCTGGACGCCCGTTGTGAGGAGCAGGAGCTGGCCTGGCTGGAGGCTTTGGAAGCGCTGGAAGCTGCGGCCGCCTCAAGCTGACGCGGAACGGCATTTATCCAGCAAGGCCCGCACGGCCGCCAACCCCATGTCACGCAGCAGCGCCACGTTGCGTTCGGGAATGGACTCCGGCTCGGGCCAGTTTTCCAGGGCGGCCGCCAGACCATCCTGGCGAATCAGGTGGAACATGGGATGAGGTGAACGGTTGGTGTAGTTGGCCGGGTCGTCTTCTTCCAGCCCCTCGAAGCAATAATCGGGATGAAAGCTGGCCAGTTGTAGCATGGCGTCCAGACCGGCTTCCTCCAGAGCGGCCTGGGCGTCTTCCAGGACATCCAGATAGTCACCAAAATCCTCCAGCCCCCGGGGCACGATAAACAGGCCGGTTTCCACCTCGTCCGGGGGCTGCTGGACGAAATCCGCCACTTCCTCGATGAGCGCCCGGTATGCGCCATCCGCATCTTCCGCGGAACAGACCCGGTAACGGATGGTATCCGCCTCGAAAGGCACCCGGGCAAAGGGGCACAGGTTCAGGCCAACGACCACTTCCTTCACCCAGCAACGGGTCTGAGCCACGGGATCACTCATTCCAGCACTTCCACGGACATGCCGACTTCCAGACGCCCGAAACCATCATGCAGCAAGTTCTGGCCAAAATAGACATTGTTGCCTTCCTTGCGATAGGTCATGAGGGTCTTCAGGGGCTCATTGCCTTCACGCTCCCCGGTTTCCGGGTTCACCGTGGGAATCACGCAGCGGGAACAGGGCTTGACCACGCGAAAAGTCAGCTCACCGATACGGATGCGTTTCCAGTCATCTTCAGCATAGGGCTCGCAGCCATCCACCACCAGGTTGGGGCGGAAGCGCTCCATGGGCAGAGGCTTGGCCATGCGCCGATTGAGATCATCCAGGGAAGCGCGGGAAATCAGCAGAAAGGGGAAGCCGTCGGCAAAGCCCACCTGTTCACCAGGACGGGAATAATCCTGGTCCACCTGGCGGACCCGATCTTCCGGCAGGTACACCAGGCGGGCGGAAACACCCAGGAAATCACTCAGCCAGCGATCCGCCTCGGGATTCATGACACGGGCGAGACAGCGATCCCGCCAGACCTGAACCTCCAGATCTTCATCCGACTCCGGCGCCACTTCCAGATCCGCCCGGCCCGGCGCCCGCAGCCGCAGCCCCTGATCCGTCACCAATGGCCGCACCAGGGCCATGCGCGGCAGCTCCCGCTGGGTGAGAAAACGCCCGGCGTCGTTTACCAGCATCCAGTGCCTGTCATGCCGGAGACCGCGCGCGTCCACCTCCATGGTCTCAAGGCTTTCTCCCCGCAGGGATTTGACGGGATATCGGTAGAGCCCGGTCAGCCGCATGTTCAGAAACCGATACCTATACCGATGTTGCTGTAACCGCCACTGCCGAAGCCAAAGCCAAAATGCACGCTGGGCTTGTTGAAGGTGGATGCGGGCCGGGCATCCCAGCGCTTGATCTGGTCCGCCTGCAAGACAGGATAGCGATAGACGGCTTCTCCCACCTTGCCGTCCCGATAGCCCAGCATTGGCCCGGTCACGGTGACCAACTGGCCGGAATGAAACATCACCGGCTCCAGGAAACCAGGATAATCGCCCAGAAAACGTCCCAGCGGGCTGGCGCCGGCATCCGGCCGGCCATCTCCATCCAGGGGATAGGCCATGATTTCCACCAGGCTGTGGCTTTCCATGTTTTTCAGGGAAAGCACGCTGCCTCCCCAGGTAAAATCCCGGCCCTTGACAGCCTGATCGGCACTCTGGGAAAGGCTCATTGGGGTAATCTCCGGAATCCGCGTGCCGCCTGTGGAACGGCAGCCGGCCAACAGCACAAAAACCAACAGGACAACAAGCCATCTGCGCATGATCACCACCAGTACGGGTATCCCCACCAGGGATAGCGGTAATAAGGAGGGCCCCAACCGTAGTAGGGCCCATAATAATAACGATAATCATCAACCGGACGAGGATCCGGCCACAGGTGATATTCCCCGACCTCCACCACCGGATAGGGGTAGGGATAGTCCCCCACCTTGCGCACCTCCACCCCGGTAACCTTGCCGCGCACCGTCAGGCGTTTTCCTTCCGGCAATACCCCTGGCTCCACAAACCCCGGGAAACGGGCGATGAAGCGGGCATCCACGCGGCCATCCACCACCGGCTCCCCTTTCTTTTTCAGTTCCCGCCCCAATACCAGCACATCGGTATGCTTCTCGGCGTTGACAATCTCGATGATTTCCCCGCCCCAGCGCACCACGCGGCCCGCAAAGGCTTCCGGATGTTGCTGCACCGCCTCCGCGCTCACCGGCTTTTCCGGCGCTTCCAGCACGCCCCTGGGGATATTGGAGGCACAGCCCCCCAGCCAAAGCACGGCTGCCATGAGATACACTACGGTTTTCATGCCCTGAATATAACGCAAATGAAACAGAACTGCTGGATCTACAAGAGCAGCAAGAAGGATGAAATGTACCTCTACCTGGCCCGGAAAGACGATTTCGACGCCGTGCCGGAACTGCTCATGGCGCGTTTTGGCAATCCCTCACTGGTCATGGAGCTGGAGCTGGACGAACAGCGGCGGCTTGCGCGGGCCGATGTGACAACCGTCATGCGCCGGCTGACGGAAGAAGGCTACTACCTGCAGATGCCCCCCAAACTGGCCCCTGACATTTATCATGGCAACGAAGCCTGAAACCGGGCTAGAGTAATGCCCATCGACTGATACCGGAGGCTTCCGCCATGTGCATCGCCTTTCCCAAGGCCGCCGATGGCAATGAAAGAGACGAACCCGCCTGGAAATCCGCCCTGCTGCTGGTTCCGCGGCTGCTGGCGCTGGTCTGGCTGGTAATGAAAATGCTCGTCGGCGGCATCAGAAACCAGGTATTGGAAAACCGGCGCTGAAGCGCGATTCCCCGTCTGCCATGCCCCCGCGACAGGTTGCCCGGCAATCAGGCCTGCTCCCGCCGGGCCTTCTTCCTCTCGTGTTCCTTGAGAAACTTCTTCCGGATGCGAATGGCGCTGGGCGTGATTTCCACCAGTTCATCGTCCTCGATGAACTCCAGGGCCTGTTCCAGGCTGAACTGCACCGGCGGCGTGAGAATCAGTGACTCGTCCTTGCCCGCGGCGCGAATGTTGGTGAGTTGCTTGCCCTTGGTGGGGTTCACGGTGAGGTCGTTATCCCGGGAATGCAGACCAATGACCTGGCCCTCGTACACATCCTGGCCGTGCTCCACGAACAGCTTGCCCCGATCCTGCAGGTTGAACAGGGCATAGGCAAGGGCCTTGCCCGTGCTGTTGGAGATCAGCACGCCATTGCTGCGCGGCGCGATACCGCCCTGCTGGGCGGGGCCATAGTGATCGAACACGTGGTACATGAGGCCGGTACCCGAGGTGCTGGTCATGAACTCGGTCTGGAAACCGATGAGGCCCCGGGACGGGATGATATAGTCCAGGCGCACCCGGCCCGTTCCATCGGGCGTCATGTCCCGCAACTGCCCCTTGCGCGCCCCCAGGGCTTCCATGATGGCACCCTGGTGCTGCTCTTCCACATCCACGGTAAGCTGCTCGTAGGGCTCGCAGACCTCGCCGTCCACTTCGCGAAAGATGACTTCGGGGCGGGACACGGCCAGCTCGAAGCCTTCCCGGCGCATGTTCTCCAGGAGGATGGACAGATGCAGCTCGCCCCGGCCGGAGACCTTGAACTTTTCCGGGTCCGTGCCCTCCTCCACGCGCAGGGCCACGTTGGCGATGAGCTCACGTTCCAGGCGCTCCTTGAGCTGGCGGGAAGTCAGGTATTTGCCTTCCCTGCCGGCAAAGGGCGAGGT
>CAZWRE010000142.1:0-6147 GCA_964636335.1 uncultured Sedimenticola sp.
CCGGAGAAGGTGCTCCTGGGTATGAGTTTTCTTTCCGGCCTCCAGGTGCGGCACCAGGGGAACCTGATGCTGCTTTCCAAGTCACAATAGACGTTTTGCATCAATTCAGGAAACTTCACGAAAAATGAAAAAAATCTTCCTTCCTCTCCTCCTGGGCCTGCTGCTGGGCGCCTGTGTTCACCAGCCGGAAAAACCCGTGGCCGCGACGGATGTCCAGACCGTCATCAAGAGCGAAAACGACAAGGCTGAGTATGAATACCTGGTACTGCCCAACAGGATGCGGGTGCTGCTGGTGTCCGATCCTCAGGCCGACAAGGCCGCTGCCGCCATGAGCATCCAGGTGGGCAGCGTGAGCAATCCCCCTGGAAGGGACGGTCTGGCTCATTTTCTGGAGCACATGCTGTTCATGGGCACGGAGAAATACCCGGACGTGGACGACTATTCCTCTTTCATCAAGCGCAATGGCGGCAGTGACAACGCCTTCACTGCCGACAACCTGACCACCTATTTCTTCGATATCAAGGCCGAGGCCCTGGAACCCGCCCTGGATCGCTTCGCCCAGTTCTTCATCGCCCCCCTGTTCGATGCCAGGTATGTGGAGCGGGAAGCCAATGCCGTGCATTCGGAATACCAGCTTAAGCTCAAGGAAGATTCCCGGCGCATCGACGCCGCCGAAAAGCAGAGCTACAACCCGGCCAGCCCCTATGGGCGCTTTTTCGTGGGCAACCTGGACACCCTGGCGGACCGGGCGGACAGCAGGGTGCGGGATGACCTCATCGATTTCTACGAGAAGCATTACTCGGCCAACATCATGGGCCTCACCGTGATAGGGAAGGAGCCCCTGCCGGTATTGCGCGCCTGGGTAGAGGAAAAATTCTCCGCCGTGCCGGATCGGGATGCCAAGCCCTATGTGCCGGGCAAGGATGAACTTCTGTACAGGCCGGAACAGCTGCCACTGGAAGTGGACGTGAAGCCCCTGAAGAAGCTGCACAAGCTCACCCTGGGCTTTCCCATTCCCTCCCAGCGCGCCCACTGGGCCTCGGATCCCATGCGTTACCTGTCCCATTATATCGGGGATGAAGGGCAGGGCAGCCTGTACGACCTGCTGCGGGAAAAGGGATGGATCACCTCCCTGAGCGCGGGCGGTCAGAGCCTGGATGATGTACAGGGCGTGTTCAACGTAACCATGGAACTGACGGATGAAGGCGTGGCCCATGTGCCGGAAATCACGGAATATCTTTTCCAGTACATCGACCTGCTGGCCAGCCGGGGGGTGGAAAAATGGCGCTTCGATGAGCTGAAGAAGAAATCCGAGCTGGACTTCCGTTTCGAGGAAAAGACCCCGGCCAGCACCTACGCCATGATCCTGTCCAGCAAGTTGCTTCGCTACCCTCCAGCGGAAGTGGTGCGTGGCGGCAAGGTGCCGCTGGAATGGAAGCCGGAGCTGGTGGAGGAACTGCTGGGCTACCTGCGTCCGGACAACCTTGCCATCACCCTGGTGGATCCCGCCGTGAAGACCGACGAGGTGGAGCATTTCTACCAGGTGCCATACCGGGTGGCGGGCATCGACAGCAAACTGCTGGCACGTTGGGGCGAGACGGAGATCGACGACAAGCTGGCCCTTCCGGAACCCAACCCCTTCATGCCCGACAAGGTGGAGCTGAAGACGGCCGGACAGGCCATGGACGCACCTGTCGCCCTGGCGCGGGAGCCTGGAGACATGCTCTGGTACCAGCAGGACAGGGATTTTGGCCAGCCCAAGGCGGTATTCAATGTCCAGTTGGAAATGCCCCGGGCGCGCAGTACCGCCGCTCGCGCCGTCAGTCTGTCCCTGCTGGTGGATCTGGTCAACGATGAACTCAATGCCTGGTCTTATCCAGCCAAGCAGGCGGGGTTGAGCTACAGCCTGGCTTCCTCCCTGGAGGGACTGAATCTGCTTATTTATGGCTATGACGAAAAACAGCCTGTGTTGCTGAAAAAGGTGCTGTCTGTCCTGAAACATCCGGAGCTGCCGGAAGATCGCTTCCGTTTGTACAAGGAAAAGTTGCGGCGCAGCCTGCAAAACCAGTCGCTGGAGCGGCCCTACCAGCAGATCCTGGGGGAACGCACCCGCCGGCTGCTCAGTCCTTCCTGGAGCCCGGAGCAGAAACTTGCCGCCCTGGAGTCCGTGACCCTGGAACAGTTGCGTGATTACGCCGCTCATTTGTTCGATGAAGTCGAGTCCCGGATACTGGTCTATGGCAATCTGACCGCGCGGGATGCGCGCGCCATGGGCCGGGTTCTCAAGGAGCGGTTGTTGTCCGGCTCGCGTATGGAACCGGTTCCCGAACCGCGTTTGACCATCATTCCCCGGAACAAGACCCTGACCTATCGCTACGACGTGGATCACCCGGATTCCGCCGTGGTCATCAGTTACCAGGGGAATGAAAAGAGCCTGGACGAACAGGCCCGCTGGCGATTGCTGGGGCATATCATGGCCAGCCCTTTCTTCACCGAACTGCGCACGGAGCAACAGTTGGGCTATGTGGTGGCCGCCGCCTTCACCGAGTCCGGGAAGATGCCGGGCGTGTTGTTCCTGGTGCAGTCCTCCGCCGTATCCGCCGCCGAGTTGCGCAAGCGCATGGAGGCTTTCGTGAATGCCTATGCCGATGAATTGCAGGCCATGAGCGAAGAGGAGTTTGCCGCCCACAAGGCCGGGCTGGTGAGCAAGCTGCTGAAGAAGGACGACATGATGCTCCTGCGCGCCGTGCGTTACATGAACGACATGGAGCGGGAGCACTACAGCTTCGATTTCAACGCCCAGGTGGCGGAGCGGGTCAAGTCTCTGGACAAGGCGGAGCTGCTGGCCTTCTATCGGGAAAATCTCCTCGATCAGCCGCGGCGGCTGGTGGTTTATTCTCCGGGCACACGGTTTCCCGAAAAATAGGGATATTGCTGATATTCAATGCCTTCGCGAATGGCTACAATCACCGAAATCGACTCTCCAGCTGACAGGAAATGGACGCAGACCAGTTACGCCTGATATTGCTCGTCGCCGGCATGGTCCTGGTGGTGGTGATCTACCTGTGGGACAGGTACAAGCGCTCGCGCACCCGCCTCAAGGGACTGTCACTGCGTCAGGCCCGGAGGCTGCAGCGGGAGCTGGCGGAAAAGGCGCCGGTGGAAGACGAAGTGCCCAGCTTCAGCGCCGTGGTCAAGGAAAAACCTGAACAGGAGCCGGCTGTTTTCCAGGAGCCCCTGCTGGTGGATAATCCGGAATCGGAACAGGCGGCCGATATTCCCGAGCTGGAGCTGGAACCCGAGTCCGAGCCTCGGGCGATGGAGGAAACGCGGGCCGAGGAAGCGGCCTTCAGCGCCGATGCCCCGGACGACTACCTGCATGCCTCCCCGGAAGAACAGGAGAGCCTGCCCCAGATGCTGGTGCAGATCGGTCTGGTATGCCAGGACGGGGACTTTTCCGGTATGGATATCGAGGCCGCCATGGAGCAGGTGGGGCTCAAGGCCGGCGCCATGGATATCTACCATCGATACGACAGCCGCTATCCTGACAGGGTGCTGTTCAGTGTGGCCAACCTGGTCAACCCGGGCCATTTCCCCTTCGATGACATGGCTGCTTTCAGTACCCCCGGCCTGCTGCTGTTCACCCAGCTTCCCGGTGTGCGCGATGGCCTGGAAATCTACTCCGACATGCTCTATGCCGCCAACGAGCTGGCGGGCATTCTCGGCGGGGTGCTGCAGGACGAGACCCACAGCGTGCTCAGCAAGCAGACCATACAACACACCCGGGATGCCATCATGGAACACCGCCGCAAGCTGCGCCTGGCCAAGCTGCACAAATGAACGACAGGGATGTGGAAGCGCGGGTCCGTGACCTGCGCGAGCAGATCAACTACCACAACTATCGCTATTACGTCCTCGACGATCCAGAAATACCGGACAGCGAGTACGATCGCCTGCTGCGCGAACTCCAGGAACTGGAAGCCGCCCACCCCGAGCTGGTCACGCCGGACTCGCCCACCCAGCGAGTGGGGGCTGAACCCCTCAAGGAATTTGCCGAGGTGCGTCACAAGATCCCCATGTTGTCCCTGGGCAACGCCTTCAGCGACGGGGAACTGGCGGATTTCGACGAACGGGTGCGCAAACTTCTCGGGGTGGAACAGGTGGCCTACAGCGCCGAGCCCAAGCTGGATGGCCTGGCCATCAGCCTGCGTTACGAAGATGGCCGCCTGGTGCAGGGCGCCACCCGGGGTGATGGCCACCGGGGCGAGGACGTAACCTCCAACGTGCGCACCATCGGCGCCATTCCCCTGCGCCTGCGGGGAAAGGACTGGCCGGAAATTCTGGAAGTGCGGGGTGAGATCTTCATGCCGAAAAAGGGTTTTGAAGAACTCAACCAGCGGGCGCGGAAAAAGGGAGAAAAAACCTTCGCCAACCCGCGCAACGCCGCGGCAGGCAGCCTGCGTCAACTCGATCCGAAAGTCACCGCCACCCGACCCCTGTCCTTCTATGCCTATGGTTGGGGCGAGTTGTCCGTTGACAGTCTGGGCGGCAGCTACAGTGAATCCATGGCCGTTATCAGGGATTATGGGCTGCCCGTGTCTCCCGAGCTGAAAGTCGTGCGGGGCCTGCGGGGATGCCTGGATTACTTTGCCGCCATGAGTGAAAAACGCGACGGCCTGGACTACGACATCGACGGTGTGGTGTTCAAGGTAAATGACCTGGAACAGCAGGAACGCCTGGGCTATGTCTCCCGCGCCCCGCGTTGGGCCATTGCCCGCAAGTTTCCGGCCCAGGAAGCCCTGACCCGCGTCCGGGATGTGGAGTTCCAGGTGGGCCGCACCGGCGCCGTCACCCCGGTGGCGCGCCTGGAGCCCGTGGAAGTGGGCGGCGTGGTGGTGAGCAACGCTACTTTGCACAACATGGATGAGGTGCGCCGCAAGGATGTGCATATTGGCGACACTGTCTATGTACGCCGCGCCGGAGACGTGATTCCCGAAATTGTGCGCGTGCTCCCCGAGCGACGGCCGAAGGATGCCCGGGAAGTGGTGCTGCCCGCCCATTGCCCCGTGTGTGGTTCCGACATCATCAAGCCCGAGGGCGAGGCGGTGGCGCGCTGCACCGGCGGCCTGTTCTGTCCCGCCCAGCGCAAGGAAGCCATCAAACACTTCGCTTCCCGCCGGGCCATGGACATCGAAGGTCTGGGCGACAAATTGGTGGATCAGCTGGTGGATAAGGATCTGGTGCATGATCCCGCCGACCTCTACAGCCTGAACAAGGAACAGCTCACGGCCCTGGAACGCATGGGCGAAAAATCCGCCCGGAACCTGCTGGACGCACTGGAGCGCAGCAAGGAAACCACCCTGGCGCGTTTTCTCTACGCCCTGGGCATACGCGAAGTGGGCGAGGCCACCAGCCAGACCCTGGCCAACCGGTTCCGCAGCCTGGAGGCTCTGGAACAGGCCACCGAGGAGGAATTGCAGGAAACACCGGACATCGGTCCCATTGTCGCCGCTCATATCGCTGCCTTCTTCCGCCAGCCCCATAACCGGGAGGTCATCGAGAAGCTGCTGGAGGCGGGTATCCACTGGCCGGAAGTGGAAACGCCCGCGGAGGAGGAACAGCCCCTGGCGGGCAAGACCTTCGTCCTCACCGGTACCCTTGGCCGCCCGCGCAGCGAGATCAAGGCCGAGCTTCAGGCCCTGGGCGCGAAAGTGACCGGCAGTGTATCCAGGAAAACGGATTATGTCGTGGCGGGAGAAGCGGCCGGTTCCAAGCTCACCCGGGCCCGGGAGCTGGGAATCACCATCCTTGACGAAACCGCCCTGCGGAAGCTCCTTGATCTGTAGGGTGCGTGAAACGCACCGGGTGGGATCTGGTGCAATTCGCGATGCGCATTGCACCCTACGGGTATTGGTGAAGGTTTGGGGAATGCCCGACATCGGCCCGGGGCGGGCCTCCTACAGGGGACGTAGGAGCGGCGCCCTCGCCGCGACCCCCGCACAGGGAAGCGATGAATCGGTCCGGGGGCGGGCCTCCTACGGATGATCGCCTCGTCGCATCCCATCGGCCCGGGGGCGGGCCTCCTACGGATGGTCGTCTCGCCGCATCCCATCGGCCCGAGGGCGGGCCTCCTACGGATGATCGCCT
>CAZWRE010000143.1:0-11214 GCA_964636335.1 uncultured Sedimenticola sp.
TCGCTCCATCCGCCGCCGGCCATCGGTGCTCGGCGCCGTCGAGGGGAAGAGCCGTTCCCCAAACGGTGGAAGCCATACCCCCCATCAATCGGCCCGAGGGCGGGCCTCCTACGGGTGGTCATCTCGTCGCATCCCATCGGCCCGGGGGCGGGCCTCCTACAGGGGATGTAGGAGCGGCGCCCCCGCCGCGACACCCGCACAAGGACGTGCGGCGCGAAGCGGAGGCATGGGGAAACCATGTTTTTCCAATGCCGATGAGGAAGCGGGCAGGGAAAGCCCGGTTCCGATCCAAACAAGTAGCGGCGCCCTCGCCGCGATCATTGGTTGTTGCTAGGCAACCTGGCGTTCTTCCCGTGAAGCCGCTTGTTCACTTGCGGAAGGCCGCAGGGGGTCGGCGCCGATAGTGCCTACCAGAGAGTCCAGGTATTCCGGGCTGCGGATGCGCGCCAGACGTTCTCTGGCACTTTCCAGGCGTTTGGCAATGTTCAGGCGCCTTGCTTCATCTTCATAGCCTGGTTGGGCCAGGAAATTCTCCAATGAAGCAATATGCCTTTCCCACAGGCCGATATCACGCTGTTGCTTGACTTCCAGACGCTCCCGATACCAGTCCGAGGCGAGGAGAGATTCGCGGGTAAACATGGCGCGAATCTCGGGATGGTGCGCGTCCTTGCCCTCGTATTCTCCGGTGGCCATGATGTACAACAGGGCGCGCAGGGGCGGGCAGGCCTCTTCCACGGAGCCGTCGTCCAGGTAGCGCTGGGCCACCTTGCGCTGGGCTTCCACGATGTTGCCCACGCCGTCAACGAACACGTCCATATCCTGAGTCTCGGGTTTGAGAATCTCCTCGGTGAACACTTGGTTGGGGTTGTCGAAGATCTTGCCCAGGAAGCCATGCACAAAGCGGTCGGTGATCCGGTAGCCCAGACGGCTGGCCAGCACTTTCTCGCCCTTGTGTTCGAAATCGTGCAGGGGTTCGAGATAACCGTGCTCGATGAGATTCTTCGGATCCCGCTGGCTGGGATGCAGCCGCGCCCAGATCTCGGGAATCAGCAGGCTGATGTCGTGATCCACGCGCAGATCCGGGCCGATGAAACCGGCGGAGCTGGAGTAGCCCGCGTAGCCCGTGAGGATGAAGGATACCAGGGCGTTGTTCAGATCCGCGGTGGGGCGCAGGGCATTGAACGGCCCTTTGGTGAGCGCTCCTTCACTGCCCGCGCCTGTGGTGGAAGGCGACTTGCCCGTAAGGGAGCAGATGAAATCCATGAACAGCTCGGGCAGCTCCTGATAATGGATAGGGTTGTACACGGACAGGGGACGGATGCCCGGCTCTGGCGGATTGTTGCGCCGGCCGGCGAGTACCGCGTCCACGGGTTGGCACACGGGTTCGCCCAGGGGCAGCTTGCGGTGCAGGCGGGCACCCATTTCAGCCACGTATTTGCGTACCGGGTTCACCAGATCGGGACGGGTTTGAAGATAACGCGGGTTTTTGGACGGTTCACCGTTTACCAGACGGGGGTGGGCGGAAGATACCACGTAGCCCTTGCCCTTTTTGTAAGCGGATTCCAGCAGCTTGCGCATGGGTGGAGTGAAGCTGCACAGGGTCATCACGTCTTCCACGACCTTTGCCAGGCTCTTGCCCTTGAGTGGTTCGTAGTTGGCCAGGAAGTTGCCCGGCTGGGACATGTCTTTTTCCGTCTGTTTGTCATAGCCGGGAATCACGGCATCGTCGGGCCGCTGGAAAAGCCGGTATTCGCAGTTTTTTACCAGTTTCACGCTGTGCGGATGCTCATCACCGGGCGCGCAGTGGGCGATGGCCTTTACCGGCACGACCACCGAGGCGCTGATGTCGTCTTCCATCTGCACCTTTTCGGCGGCGATGAAGTCCTGGCGCACCTTGAACACCCGCCATTTGTTGGCGCGGTCAAAGCCCACGCGCAGGTAGGAAGCGATGACCTTGCGGTCATGCAGCTTGAGTTCATGGCCGGGAGCGCCATCCACCACATCCACGGTGAGGTGCCGGCGCCACTGATTCCCCCATTCCTGGCGGTAGAAACGCTTGATCATCAACACCAGGGCGAGTATGCGGGGCGGAATGGATTCCAGCCAGGCATTGTATTCGTCCGTGTAGCTGGAAGACGGGGTGAGCAGCTTGATGACCGAGCCCAGGCTGCGTTCCTCGCTCAGGGGCTTGCGGGTGGCGTCCCGATCCTCGTGCTCATGCCCGGGCTTGAAGCGGGTTGTGTAGTCCCGGTCGAAAATTTCCTGCACCCGATCCAGATCGGCCTGAAGGTCGTCCACAAACAGGGGGGAATAGATGACCGCATCGTTCAGGGACTTGGAAATCTCGGACTTGCCGCCACCCGACACTGTGCTGGGCTTGTGGCAGAAGGTGCCTTCGGGATCCATGCCCACCAGGCGCCAGGAGGGAGCGCCGGGGTGTTTCTTCATCTCGATCTTGTAGCCGTTGGGCTGGATGTAGATTTTTCCCGGCTGCAGACGAATCTTCTGTTTTTCGCCGTTCTTCCACCAGGTGATGGTCTGCTTGTTCAGATCCATGCGCAGATCCTGGGGAACGTAGATGACGTTCGGGAACTTGCGGTCGATGGCATAGCCCTTCTTCTTCACCTTCATCAGCGGGCCGTACATGCGCACCATTTCATCGAAGCTGTAATTGGGGTCCCGGGTGCGGCTGTCCACGCCGTATTCCTCGCCGTGGTTGCGCCGGGGGAAGGCCAGGGCGCCACCGGCGTGTTCTTCCTCCGCCAGACCAAACAGGTTGGCGGAATAACCGATCTGGGTCTTGACCTCCTTCTTGCAGTAACCGTAATAGTTGTCCGCCAGTATGGTGACGATCACGCCACGCTCGTCCCGGGCGGTAATCTTGAAGGCCTGGCCATCGTTGTACCGTTCGGCCTCGTCCTTCCAGCACATGCCGTCCCGGCGTTGACGTTCGCTGGCGTCGTCCCAATGTGGCAGGCCCAGCTCTTTCTTGGTGAAGTTCACCAGGTGGGGAGCCAGGATCACGCAGCCCGTATGCCCGGTCCAGTGTTCCACGTCCAGGGCGGCATCGAACTTGGGCAGATAGGGGTTGCCGCCATTGCCGAATATGCTTTCCACGAAATCCAGGTTGCTCACCAGGTTGCCCGGGGCGAAGAAACGGATCTCCATGGTCTTTTCCGCGTCCATGCCGGGAATCTCCGGACAGACCACGGGGCGCAGCAGCAGGGAGACGAACATGCGAGCCGGGGTTTCCTCATCGGCGGTGAAAGGCAGTGTCAGCAGCGATTCGGGCGGAGTCATGGCGTGCCCCAGCATGGTGGCAAATACCCTCCTGGGCACGGCCTTCTTGTCGCCGGGAATGGGCAGTCCGCCCTCGGCAATGTGGAACGAGCCCTTGGTGGTGCGCCGGTCGCTGGCCGGGTTGTGCAGCACACCCTGCCTTACCCGGTAACTGGATACGATGTCCGACTTGAATTCATCCTTGCCCATGGGCAGGGAGAGCTCCCGGGCCACGCCGTGGCGGTCCAGAACGAAGGTGTTGCTGGGCAGGCGGGGCACTTCCAGGCCCAGATCACCCAGATAGTCCCGCAGATAATCCTCTATGCGCTGGTCCACCGGGCAACGGTAGTCTGTGAGCAGGCGGTTCTTTTCCCGATAGGTGCGCAGCAGATCGTCCGCGGTGGACAGGAAATCCGTGGCGTAGCCATCGGCGCAGGTTGGCTGACCGGAAGAGGCCAGCTTGAGATTGATATACATGTGGAGTTTTTTTCGTTCTTCTTCTTCGCTGTTGCCTGGCTGGCCCAGGCCTAGAGCCCTCTGGAGATCCATGATCTCGAATACCTCCGGGTAGTGCCGCGAAACCCGAAACCGTGGATTCGGGAAAACATCGGGGACTGACCGCTGTTCAATTGGACAATGAACCGGTAAGGTTGCCCGAACTGGCTTCGCCATTCAAGTCTGGCGAGCCTTCAAAACCTTTTCGCCAATACGTTATTTGGCATAAAAAATCTTGTAAATCAGTGAGTAGTTGGTCATACGTGAACTGTTTTATGAGGTACTGAAAGGAAGCATTCCGTGGAGTTGAAACGTCGTATCCAGGCCAGCTATCTTGCCGTGGTCATTATCTGGAGTACCACGCCATTGGCCATACAATGGAGTGCCACCGAGGTGAACTATCTGTTCGGCGTCACGTCCAGGATGGTGATTGGTCTGATAATCAGCCTGTTCACGCTGCGCGTCATGGGCCTGAGGCTGCATGTCCATCGTCGGGCCCTGCGTACCTACCTGGCGGCGGGACTGGGCATCTATGGTGCCATGATATGTGTTTACTGGGGCGCCCAATTCATTCCGTCTGGCTGGATCTCGGTACTGTTCGGCCTTACCCCCATCGTTACCGGCATCATGGCGCGCCGTTTCCTGGGCGAGCAGTCCCTCGATGGTACGCGCCTGCTTGGAGTATTTCTTGGAATTGCCGGGCTGGTGGTAGTGTTCTGGGGGAGCCTGCATTTTTCTCCCGATGCCTGGCTGGGTGTGACTGCCCTGGTGATATCCGTAACCCTGCATTCGGCGAGCACGGTTTGGACCAAAGTCATCGGCTGGCAGGCGCATGGTGTGGAGATCACGGCGGGGGGGCTGGTGGTTGCCGTTCCCCTGTACCTGCTCAGCTGGGGGCTTTCCGGCAGTTCCTGGCCGGAGACCTTGAGCTCAAAGGCAGCCTTGTCCATCGTCTATCTCGGGTCGATTGCCACTGTATTGGGGTTTGGCGCTTTCTACTACGTGCTGCGGCACGTGGATGCCACCCGCGTGGCGCTTCTCACCTTGTTGACGCCCATCATTGCTCTTTGGCTGGGACGCTGGTTGAACGGGGAGGAACTCGCCTGGGGAGTGGTGGCGGGCACGGGATTGATCCTTTTGGGTCTGTTGCTGTACGAGTTCGGGGCGCGGCGTGACAATCAGGGAAATTCATGAAATGGGAGGCTGGCCGGGAGGGGTCATTGTCATGCTGCCGGAAATGAAATATATATAAGCGGGAAACGGGAGAATAGCCGAATGTGTTTGGCATTCCATGGGCACAGGAATGTCGCTGCCGAAATCAGTTGCCGCAGGTGATGGATTTCCGAAGGAAGATGAAAGCCGTTTTCGTTTTGCCTGTTCTGGCTATTCCGGGAGAAATTGTATGGTGGTTTTTCCCGAGGGGATCCGTGGGGAGCATTGGCTTGTAACGGATACCCGGAGGGAACCGGCCAGTTATGAAGTGGGCGGGCGCATGATCGTGGCGCCGCCTGGATGCAAGGGAAAACGATGTTGGACACCAGTCGCGGTTTGCCGGGAAAGAGAGGGATGTTGCTGGTCGGCTGCCTGTCTGGCGGTATGGCGGCCGCCGGTGTGGTGGAGCCGGTGCAGCCGCTGGAAGCGCCCAGGGGGCTGGATCCGGAGATCGTGGCCCTGGGGGAACGGCTTTTCCGGGATCCTCGTCTGTCGGCCGACAACACGGTGAGCTGCGCCCATTGCCACAAGCTGGGTATGGGCGGCAGTGACAACATGCCGGTTTCCGTGGGCATCCAGGGGCGCATGGGCGTGATAAACGCGCCCACGGTCTATAATCTCGAAATCCACCTGGCCTATTTCTGGGATGGTCGGGCTCCCACGCTGGAATCGCTGGTGCAGGGGCCGTTGAGAAATCCCCTGGAAAAGGACAGGACCATGGTGGCTGCCTTCCGGAAGAGCTTTCCGAAAGAAGGCATGACCTCCGAAACCATTTCCCGGGCGCTGGCCGATTTCATGCGTTCCCTGGTGACCCTTGATTCCCCCATGGATCGCTGGCTGAAAGGCGAAAAGGAAGCGCTTTCCGAACAACAGCTCAGGGGCTATGAGCTGTTCAAGGACTATGGCTGTATCGCCTGTCATCAGGGACAGGCCGTGGGAGGAAACATGTACGCCACCATGGGAGTCATGGGTGACTATTTCAAGGACAGGAAGGGGCCGGTGAAAAATGTGGACAAGGGGCGTTTCAATGTGACGGGCGAGGAAGAAGACATGCACGCCTTCAAGGTTCCCAGCCTGCGCATGGTGGCATGGACCGCCCCCTATTTTCATGATGCCAGCGCAAATACCCTGGAAGAAGCCATTGTAACCATGGGAAGGTACCAACTGGGCCGTGACATCCCTCCCGCGGATGTACAGGATATCAAGGCCTTTCTCCAGGGTCTTGCGGGAAAACATCCCCTGCTCAGGGAGCGTGAATGAAGACGCCGGGTATTCGCCTGGGTATGGTGCTGGTGCTGGTTGTTGTTGTTCTGGCGTCCGTTTACCTGTACAACCGTTTCACATCCGTGGAGGAACGCAGCGCGCTTTCCGGATTGCTTTTCCAGATTCGGGAACAGGATATCCGTCTCGAGAGAGACCTGGAACGCATCATTTCCTTCCGCCTGCCGCATCATGATTCACTGGTGCAATCCATCAAGAACATCCGGGACCTGTCGGAACAGGTGCAACAGCGGCAGGCTTCCCTGGGTGGATGGTATGTCAGGGAGTTCGCAGCGGGCCTGAAAGACTATCTCGACGCCCTGGACAGGAAGCGCCATCTCATCGAGCGTATCCAGTCCCATGTGGGGCAGGTCAGGAACAGCCTTCTTTACCTTCCCGGGTTGCTTGAAATCTGTGACCAGGCTTCATCCGGGAATGGAATCAATGACAGGTTGTACCGCCTGGTGACGGATGTATATACCCACTACCTGTTTCCCGACAAGGTGTCCGTGGAGAACATCCGGCAGATGGTGCGTGAGATCCGGAATGAGGGAGAGTTGAATGCCGATGTCGGCAAGCTGTTGCGCCACGTGGATGTCACCCTGCGCAACATGGATCGAATAGATGGATTGAAGCAGGAAATCGCATCCCTGGAGATCGAAAACAAGCTTGCCCACTTGCGTACTTCCTTCGTGGAGCACAGGGAGCAGGATGATCGCAATGCACTCTGGCTTGGCGTGTTGTTGTTATCCATCGTGTTCCTGCTGCTGGTCTGGCTGTGGAAGACGCTGGCCGGCCTGGATCGGGCCCGGCGTGTTGCCGAGCGTTCCCATGACTGGCTGCAGGACGCGGTGGAGAGTCTGGGTGAGGCGTTTGCCCTGTTCGACAAGGAACAGCGCCTTGTTTTATGGAATACCACCTATGCCTCTTTTTATCCTTGGTTGAAGGACAGCCTGCAGGCCGGGGTGAGCTTCCAGTCCTTGTGCGAGCAGAATGCATCGAGGCTATCCTGCACCACCATGGACGGCAAGCCGATATCCGGGGAATGCGGGAGCTACATGAATCCGGGTGAGCCCTATTACATGGAACGCATCGGACGGGAAAAATGGTACCTGGCCAGTAACCGCCGCACCAAGGAGGGCGGTATGGTCTGCGTGCGCACAGACATCACCAGTTCAAAGAGGGCGGAACAGGAGCTTCGCAAACTCGGGCGGGCGCTGGATCAGAGCCCGGCTTCGGTCGTCATCACGGATACGGAAGGGATCATTGAATACGTCAATCCGAAGTTCGAGGAAGTGTCCGGTTACAGTCGTGAAGAAGCAATCGGGAAGAAACCCTCCATTCTCAAGAGTAGTGACAAGCCAGAAGAAGATTATGCGGAAATGTGGAAGCAGCTCAAGGCAGGAAAGGAATGGCGGGGGGTATTCCACAACCGGCGCAAGGATGGCAGCCTCTACTGGGAGTCCGCGCGCATTTCCCCGGTAAGGGATGAGGACGGACGTATCGCCTATTACATCGGTGTAAAGGAAGACATTACCAAACGCCGGCAGGATGAAGCACAGATTCTTTATCAGGCCAACTACGATCTGCTTACCGGCCTGCCCAACCGCACGTTGCTCATGGATCGCTTGAGGCAGAATGTGCTGCATGCGCAGCGCAGTAAACTGGAGTTTGCCGTATTGTTCATCGATCTCGACAGATTCAAGGCGGTGAATGATCTGTATGGGCATGTGGTGGGTGATGAACTGATGAAGGCAGCGGCAAAGCGGTTGCAGTCCGAGGTCAGGGAAGCCGATACCGTCGCCCGTTTCGGCGGGGATGAGTTTGTAGTGCTCTTGCCCGGCGTCAACAGCGGTGATGTGGCGGCGGTCATCGCGCGCAAGATCATTGAAGTATTGTCACGGTCGTTCACACTGGGCGAGCGCAAGATTTCCATAGGTGCCAGTATCGGCATCACCCTTTTCCCTACCGATATGAATGCCGAGCGGGAACACACTGAGAGTGTTGTGGGCACGCTGCTCAGCAATGCTGACATGGCCATGTACCAGGCCAAGGCCCGGGGGCGTAACCACTATCAGTTCTTTGAACGCGAGATGCAGGACAGGGTAAAACGCCATGTGGCGCTGGAGCAGGATCTGAGAAACGCGGTCAGGAATGACGAACTGCGTGTGCACTACCAACCCATCATGGATGCCTACAGCAATGAAATGATCGGCATGGAAGCGCTGATGCGCTGGCGGCATCCGGAGCATGGCATGATCAGTCCCGGTAATTTCATCCGCCTGGCGGAGGAAACCGGGCTTATCGGCGAACTGGGTGAATGGATGTTGTTCCAGGCCTGCCGCCAGATGCGGGAATGGCAGGATCGTTACCAGGCCTTTGTCAGCCTGTCCGTCAACCTGTCGGCAAGGCAGCGGGACAAGGGGTTTGGCCCCGAGGTGCTGAACCGTATCCTGGAGGATAGCGGCCTGGATCCCCAGTACCTGATGCTGGAGATCACGGAAAACCTGCTGCTTCGGGAATCCGACCAGGCCACGGCCTGGCTGTATTCCCTGAAGGAATGTGGCGTGAAACTCGCCGTGGATGATTTTGGCACCGGTTATTCCTCCCTCAGCTACCTCAAGCGTTTCCCCGTGGATATCCTTAAGGTGGATCGCAGCTTCGTCAAGGATGTTCCCCACGATCAGGAAGATGTGTCGCTGGTCACGGCCATTGTCGCCATGGCGGACAGCCTGGGCATCGCGGTGGTGGCCGAAGGGGTGGAAACCGAAGAGCAACGCCTGTTTCTCAAGGAGATCGGCTGTGATTACATGCAGGGCTTCCTGTTTGACAAGCCTCTCTCCGCCGGGGAAATGGAACAGCGTATTGCTGACCCGGTACAGGGGTGGGAATCATAGACGATAGGAAGACTCGATCTGTTCCCGGGTGAGAATGCCATAGATGCGCCAGATGCCCGGGGCCGACATGCGTTGCACGTACAGGGCCTCGCCTTCACCCCTGTCGAGCTTTTCCAGGGCTTCCTGCAGGGTCTCGTGCAGTTGTATGGGCGCCAGTTCCAGACGTTTGCCGGGGATCTTCATCAGGTCGATGAGCGTTTCTTCTGCTTCGTTCCCGCCTTCTTCCGCTTCACCGATATCTGTCGCCACGCCGTCATACTGCGCTTCCAGGTAACCTGCCAGGGCGATGCCCGAGAGTATGGCCCGGGGCGTCTTGTCTTCCACGATGACGATCCAGCGGGGCTTTTGTTCCAGCAGCTTCCAGGCCTGCTCCGGTGATACGAGATGCTGGCTGCGCACGAAACTCTTGTCCATCACGCTGGCCACGCCTACCCGGCGCAGGGCGGCGATGACCGGATGTTGGCGGTAGTCCAGGCCCTTGGCCTTGAGCATGGTGATGAACAGGGATTCCTGGCCGAACACTTCGCTGGCGGTGAGCCCGGCGATGACCACCACCAGCATGCCGGGCATGATGATCTGCGGATTGTCCGTCAGCTCCAGCAGGGCGGTCAGCGCGGCCAGGGGCGCTTGCAGGCTGGCGCCCATCACTGCGCTCATGCCCAGCATGGCGTAGAGGCCCGGCTGGATGTCCAGCCCCGGCAGCCAGTGGGCCAGTACATGGCCGAAGCCACCGCCCAGGGTGGCGCCGATGAAGAAAGCGGGGCCGATCATGCCCCCGGGGACATTAAGGGCGGAGCAAATGCTGGTGGCGACGAGTTTGGCGGCGGCCATGAGCAGCAGGATGCCGGCGCCATAGCCGCCCACCAGGGTCAGGTTGATGGTGTCGTAACCGATGCCCATGATCTCCGGTATCCACATGCCCAGCAGGGCAGTGGACAAGCCGGCTGCCAGCATCTGTCCCTCGATGGGCCAGGCCTTGCCGTGGCTGGCGATGGCGCGCACCAGGCGGATGAAGCCTGCCGCCAGGGCGCCGCTGAACAGGCCCAGCAGAATCACCAGGGGGATTTCCTTCAGGCTGGATAATTCCATCACCGGTACGCTGAATACCGCCGCGTTGCCCAGGGCGGCGTTGGACACCACGGTGGCGGTGACGGCAGCGAGGATAACCGGGATGAAGCTGGCCAGTTGGTAGTCCATCATGATGACTTCCAGGGCGAAGATCACCCCGGCCAGGGGGGTGTTGAAGGAAGCGGCGATGCCCGCCGCCGTGCCGCAGCCCACCAGGGTGCGAATGGCATTGTTGGGCAGCTCCAGCTTCTGCCCCAGCAGGCTGCCGGTGCAGGCGCCGAGAAAGATGTGCGCCCCTTCGCGGCCCACGGAATGCCCGCCCACCAGGGCGATGGCCACGCCGAAGAATTGCAGCAGAAAACCGCGCAGGGTGAGGTGGCCCTGGTGATACGCCATGCGTTCCAGCACCCGGGCCACTCCCAGTACGTACAGTCCCCTGGCGAACCAGCGGAACATGAGGGCCAGCAGGATGGCGCCAAGCAGGGGATAGCCGAAACGCTCCAGCAGGGACAGGGATTCGAAGGCGTCGGGCCCCCTGCCGTGCAGGGCCAGGTTCTGGATGCTCTCCACCAGCACCCGGAACAGCACGATGACACCGCCGGCCAGCAGGCCCGTGAGCAGGCCCAACACAGCGAGTTGCAGGAGGGCGTCGGGACGGGCCAGGTGCAGGCGCATGTCTTCCAACTGCGCGCCCAGCCACTCCCTGGTCTTCTGGTACAGATTCACTTGCCCGGTCATAAATAGCATAATAAGGCATCCCTCATGTCATTGGATAACCCATGAAGTTCACCCCCGAATCCTTCCGCGCCTGGGAGCACAAGAAGATCACCCTGCTGGGCATGTCCGGCGTGGGCAAGACCTACATCTCCAACATGCTGCGCCGGCACGACTGGTTTCACTACTCCGGAGATTACCGTATCGGCACCCGCTATCTGGACGAGCTGATTCTGGATCTGGTCAAGGCGCGGGCCATGGAGCAGCCCTTCCTGCGCGATCTGCTGCG
>CAZWRE010000144.1:0-2667 GCA_964636335.1 uncultured Sedimenticola sp.
ATCGATAACGGTTATCTGGCGCTTTTCCTCTCCCAGTCCGACAAAATCCCGCATCAGGTCTTCCAGGTGTTCGGATTTGGTGCGTTTTTTCGGGCGCAGCAGGAAGTCGTACCGCTTGTCGTTGTACATGGACTGGAAACGCACGAGGAAATTGTCGAATGCGCCAAACAGGGTGCCCTTGGTCTTGCCGAAGTCCAATTGCTGTTCGTTGGCCTGCTTGAAATGCAGGTAGAGCTCCTTGATGGAGAAATACACCGGTGAATCCACGGAAAGCTGTTCCAGGCCGAGGTGGGCATTGGCTTTCTTGCGCAGGGCGTAGAGCACGTCTCTCAGGTAGGCGATCTGCAGCGTGGCGGTTGGGTCCGTCTTGTCGATGAGAAAATCCACCAGCTCCGCGTAGGTCAACAACCAGTAGGGAATCTCAAGTTCCTTGGCGTCCACGTGATGAACTATTTCATCAGGAAAGGCGCTGTGTATCCTGCCCTCGTCGTCCCGCCAGCCGTATTCGCCGTGCAGGTCCAGCATGATGATGTGAGCCTTGGGCATGACCCGCACGGTTTTCTGCAACAGACTGGTCACGGTCCAGGATTTACCGGCGCCGGATTGTCCCAGGATGGCCAGGTGACGGGTGAACAGGGGATTGGGGTCGAGATATACATCGATTTCCGCACGGCTGGAAAGCTTGCCCAGGGCCAGGTTTTCATCACGGAAACGGTCGAACAGTACTTCCAGTTGCCTGGTGGTGACCAGGTGTACTTCCGCGCCTGTGACAGGGAACTGTTTTACCCCACGAATGAAAGTGCCATGCTCGTCGATTTCACCCAGTGGCAGAATGCGTACGTATCGCGTTCGTGAGGGTTTCGCGATGCTGCCGGTCATGGTTTCCCGGGACTTGCTGCTGATAAACTCTTCCGGCGGGTCCTCCCACATGCGCAGGACCTGTCCAAGGATGTTTATGTGGCGATGCTTGATGAGTAGCTGAGAACCCAGCTGACCCACGGACAGGGTTTCATTGCCGATCTTGATGACCGGTTCAAAACCCTCGGCTTCGGTACGCAGGGTGGCGATGAGTTGACCGCCAGACACTTCCGTAATGCGGCCGACCAGCGTGGTATCCGATGTCTGCATAGCTGCTCCCTTGAAACAAGACTGAAAGAATGCCGGGGGAGGCGGCGCCAACCGCCAGGCAGCATGGCTGCAAGGACGGGTGTTCGATATTCCCCCACATACCAGGATGAAAATACTGGCGAATCGTCATAGTGTAACGGATAGAATACTATATTGCCCGGAAGGAGCGGATATCTGTGATTGAGCGCATATCTGTCTTTCACGGGTGCGACAAGAACATAACACTGGAACCTTATTTTAATGTCACGAGTTACCGTAATTGGCGCCGGTTTTGGCGCTCTGACCGCAGTGCAGAAGCTGCGCAAGCTGGATTCCGGCCTGCAGATAGACGTGATTGCGCCCAAGGCCGAGTTCGTTTACCTGCCGGGGCTGATCTGGATTCCCGTGGGCCTGAGAAGCGGTGCGGATCTTACCCTTTCGCTGGACGGTTTCTTCCGGCGCATGAGAGTGAACTTTCATGCGGGCCGTGTCGAGGGCCTGCGTGATGGCGGGCGTGTGGTGATTACCGACGCGGGAGAGGTCGAGAACGATGGACTGATCATTGCCAGTGGCGGCCGTTTCATCAAGAAACTTCCCGGAATCGAACATGCCATCACGCCCTGTGAAGGGATTCCCGCAGCGGAAAGGATCCGGGACCGGCTGGAGTCCATGGAAGGCGGCACAATTGCCTTTGGTTTCGCCAGCAACCCGAAGGAGCCTTCCGCCATGCGTGGCGGACCCATGTTTGAATTCCTGTTCGGCATCGATCGCTGGCTGCGCAAACAGGGGCGCAGGGACAGATTCGAGCTGGTGTTCTTCACTCCCGCGGAAAAACCGGGCCAGCGCCTGGGAGAGAAGGCTGTCAAGGGCATTCTTTCCACCATGGAGAAGCGGGGCATCAAGACCCACCTGGGACACAAGATGAAGGGCTTCGAAGCCGACAAGGTGATTACCGAGGGAGGTGAGTTCCATGCTGACCTCATCACCTTTATGCCCGGCATGACCGGCAACAGATGGTTTGCGGAAAGCGGCCTGCCCCTGTCTGCGGGTGGTATGCTCAAGGCCAATGGCCATTGCCAGGTGGAAGGGCAGGACAGGGTTTACGTGGCGGGTGATTCGGGCAGCTTTCCCGGTCCCGGCTGGATGCCCAAGCAGGCGCACATGGCGGATTTGCAGGCCGAGACAGCCGCACGGAACCTGCTTGCGGAACTGGCGGGAGGGAATCCGGAGGCGACCTTCAAGGTAGAGCTGGTTTGCATCATCGACAGCTATGACACGGGGATGATGGTCTATCGCACGGAAAAGCGGAATATCGTTACGCCGGCCTTTGCTGGTTTTCACTGGGCCAAGTGGATGTTCGAATGGCATTATCTGCGGGAGTACAGGAAATAACATGATTTTCGAAGACATATCAGACGAACAGCGCAAGCAGGCCCGTCATCCCCACGAGTTCTTTCTCATCAACCTGATTACCAACCACATCCTGGTGTTCGTGGGCCTGCTGGGCATGGCCAAGCAGGAGCCCTGGCTGTTGCTCATCGTGCCGGCTGTTTCCATTCT
>CAZWRE010000145.1:0-8029 GCA_964636335.1 uncultured Sedimenticola sp.
CAAACAGGGCCATGGCGCCGGCCTGTTTGGCATCTTCCAGGGCCATGATGCGGGTTTCCACCATGTGATTGTTGCGAATCTGTTCGTTGACCAGTTGCTCGATGGCCGCCAGTTGCTCCCGCGTGACGGGCTCGAAATGGGCAAAGTCGAAACGCAGCCGCTCGGCATCCACCAGGGACCCCTTCTGCTGCACATGATCGCCGAGAACCTGGCGCAGGGCCGCGTGCAGCAAGTGGGTAGCGGAATGGTTCAGGGCAATGCGGCGCCGGTTGTCCTCATCCACCCGGGCCAGCACGGTGTCGCCCACATGCAGCTCGCCGGCGGTAACCTTGCCGATGTGACCAAACACGGAGCCACCCTGCTTGCGGGTATCGCTGACCTCGAACCAGGTTTCACCGCCAGGCACCAGCAGTTCACCCCGGTCTCCTACCTGGCCACCGGACTCGGCGTAGAAGGGCGTCTTGTCCAGCACCACCATGCCTTCGGCGCCGGAAGCCAGGCTGTCCACGGGTTCGCCATCGTGGAACAGACCGATGACCGTGGCTTCTTCCTCCAGGCGTTCGTAGCCGGTGAAATCCGTCTTACCGTCCAGGGCGATATCAGCCTGCTGGTCCACACCGAACTGGCTGGCCGCCCGGGCACGGGCGCGCTGGGCTTCCATTTCCCGGTCAAAACCCGCCTCATCGATGGCCAGGCCGCGCTCCCGGGCGATGTCCGCCGTGAGATCGGCGGGGAAGCCGTAGGTATCATAGAGCTTGAACACCAACTCACCGGGAATGGTCTTGCCGGAAAGGCCGGCGATGGCATCCTCGAGTATCCTCATGCCCTGCTCGATAGTTTCGGCGAAACGCTCCTCTTCCACCTTGAGTACACGTTTCACCGTCTCCCGGGCCTTCACCAGCTCGGGATAGGCATCGCCCATCTGCTCGCACAAGGCATCCACCAGTTTGTGGAAGAAAGGTTGTTTCTGCCCCAGCTGGTATCCATGACGAATGGCCCGGCGAATGATGCGCCGCAGCACGTAGCCCCGTCCTTCGTTGGAAGGCGTCACCCCATCGACGATGAGGAAAGCGCAGGAACGGATGTGATCGGCAATGACCCGCAGGGACTTGCTCTCGAGATCCGTGGCGCCGGTGACTTCGGCGGCAGCACGAATCAGGGCCTGAAACAGGTCGATCTCATAGTTGGAATGCACACCCTGCATGACCGCTGCCAGGCGCTCCAGACCCATGCCGGTGTCCACGGACGGCTTGGGCAGGGGTGTCATGTTGCCCTCGGCGTCGCGGTTGTACTGCATGAACACCAGGTTCCAGATCTCGATGTAGCGGTCGCCATCCTCCTCGGGAGTGCCCGGCGGACCGCCTTCCACTTCCTCGCCATGGTCGTAGAAGATCTCGGAACAGGGACCACAGGGGCCGGTATCGCCCATGCTCCAGAAGTTGTCGCTCTCGTAGGGTTTGCCGCCGGGCTTGTCGCCAATGCGGCTGAAACGCGCGGCATCCACGCCGATTTCCTTGAGCCAGATGTCCGCTGCCTCGTCATCCTGATCATAGACCGTGACCCAGAGTTTTTCCGGCGGCAGGCCCATCACTTCCGTGAGAAATTCCCAGGCGAACTGGATGGCCTCACGCTTGAAGTAGTCACCAAAGCTGAAGTTGCCCAGCATCTCGAAGAAGGTGTGATGACGGGCGGTATAGCCGACATTCTCCAGGTCGTTGTGCTTGCCACCAGCGCGCACACAGCGCTGGGATGAAGCCGCGCGAACATAGTCACGCTTCTCCTTGCCCAGGAACAGGTCCTTGAACTGCACCATGCCCGCGTTGGTGAACAGCAGGGTGGGATCATTGGCAGGCACCAGGGAGCTGGACTCCACGATGGTGTGTCCCTTGCCGGCAAAATAATCGAGAAATGCCTGTCGGATTTCAGCGCTGGTTTTCATTTGTGGCCGTTGGATGAATACAAGGCGGTAAATGTTATGCAGTCCAGGAGAAAATGTCACCCTGAAATTGCGGGCAAACTGCGAAATATCAACGATTAACGGGCCGACACGCCCACGCCGGGAAGGAGGAAGCGCCATCCCTCCGGATTTCCGTTGCGCTTTGTCTGGCCATGCACCGGACAGGTCGGGCAAAGCGCAGCGTGCCCGACAACAGCGCCCATGATGGGCACGTCCCCAACCTACAAAGGTTTTTAACCGAACAAATACTCGTTGATCATCCAGGAAGGAAACCCCCGGGACGCCAGGAAACGCCCCCGGCGGGCCATTTCCCGGCGATCTTCGGGGGGCGTGGCGCCAAATCTGCGTTGCGCCACCTCGTGCATGAGCGACCGCCATTCCTCGTTGCCGAACCCGTCCAGTTCCCGGGAAATGAGCCCGTCGGCAATGCCCCGCTCCACCAGCTCCGCCCGGATGCGTACCGGGCCGTATCCCTTGTTGCGGCGGGAATGAACATACTGCTCGGCAAAGCGCTCGTCGCTCTGCAATCCCTGGGCTGCCAGCTCATCCAGCACCTGTGCCACGGTCTCCGGCGCATGACGCCGCTCCAGCTTGCGCACCAGCTCCACCCGGCTGTGCTCCCGCATGGCCAGCATGCGCACGGCGGCATGTCGCGCTTCCGTCAGCTCATCAGCCACTTCGCGCTGAAAGGCGTCCCGGCTCAGGCCTTGCCCTCCGCTCCGGCAGTTTCTTCCTCGGTCTTGCCGGTATCCGGGAATACCTCGGCGCGGATGCGCGCCTCGATGTCCGCGGCGATCTCCGGGTTTTCCTTGAGGAAGTTGCGGACGTTGTCCTTGCCCTGGCCAATGCGCTCGCCGTTATAGGAATACCAGGCACCGGACTTCTCCACGAAACCATGTTTCACACCCAGGTCGATGATTTCCCCTTCCCGGGAGATGCCCTCACCGTAGAGGATCTGAAACTCCACCTGCTTGAAAGGCGGCGCCACCTTGTTCTTCACTACCTTCACCCGGGTCTCGTTGCCTACCACTTCATCGCCTTTCTTGATGGCGCCGATACGGCGGATGTCCATGCGCACGGAGGCATAGAACTTGAGGGCATTGCCGCCTGTGGTGGTCTCTGGGCTGCCGAACATGACGCCGATCTTCATACGAATCTGGTTGATGAAGATGACGATGCAATTGGAGCGTTTGATGTTGGCGGTGAGCTTGCGCAGGGCCTGGGACATGAGGCGCGCCTGCAGGCCCACATGGGAATCCCCCATGTCACCCTCGATTTCCGCCTTGGGGGTAAGTGCCGCCACCGAATCCACCACCACCACGTCCACGGCGCCGGAGCGCACCAGCATGTCAGTAATCTCCAGGGCCTGTTCCCCGGTATCCGGCTGGGACACCAGCAGCTCGTCCATGTCCACTCCCAGTCTTTCCGCGTATTGGGGGTCCAGGGCGTGTTCCGCGTCCACAAAGGCGCAGGTGCCGCCCTGTTTCTGGGCCTCGGCCACGATATGCAGGGTGAGGGTGGTCTTGCCCGAGGATTCGGGGCCATAGATCTCCACCACGCGCCCCTTGGGCACGCCGCCTATGCCCAGGGCGATATCCAGTCCCAGGGAACCGGTGGAAATGGCCTCGACGTTGCCGATGGCGGTTCCGTCGCCCATGCGCATGACAGAGCCCTTGCCAAATTGTTTTTCGATCTGGCTCAGTGCCGCTGCCAGTGCCTTCTTGCGATTCTCATCCATTTTGCTTCACCCGTGTTCTAGATGTTCAATTGGTTTACCACTGCCGAGAAGAATTCTAGTTCGTTCTCTGTTTGTTTTCCAGTGTTTTTTTGTGTCGGGATACAGTATACGCAGGCCGGTGGCTCAGGAGATGAGCCCGCGATGAAGATTTCTCAATCACCAAGAGGCCAGGTTTCCACCACCCGGTACCAGGGCGGTTGCCCCCCGGGGCGTGACTCCACCAGGGCAAAACTGTCCACCGGCCAGTGTACGGGATGCTCCAGACGGATGATCCCGGAAGGAGAGGTCTTGCGCACCAGGGTCACATGAGGACGGTAAGGGCGGTTCTCCCGGGGAAAACCGCAGGATTCGAGACTGGCCCCCAGGTCAGCCACCAGCTCCGACAGCCCGGCGGGCGTCTCGTCCGGCCCCGCCCAGGCAATACGCGGCCTGGACCAGTAGTCCAGGCGGGTGATTTCCAGTTCGAAGGGCTGTCCCCCCACCTGGTCCGCCGCTTCGCTGACACAGCCCTGCCGGTCCGGCTCCACGGCACCAAGAAATTGCAGGGTCATGTGCAGATCCGCCCCGTGAACCCAGTTGCCTTCTCCCTGGGGCAGCAGGGTCTGCAGGGCCGCCAGCTCCCGCCGGACCCTTTCATCCGGCCACAGGGCAAAGAACAGGCGGCGGTTTCTACGACTCAAGGGCCGCTCCCAGTCCCTTCAGGGCATGGATCACGGTCTGCCGCCGCACCTCTTCCCGGTTGCCGGGAAACCAGCGCCGTTCCGCGCGAACACCATTTCCATCCGCCCAGGCCAGCCAGACCGTGCCCACGGGCTTGAGTTCACTGCCACCATCCGGGCCCGCGATGCCACTCACCGCCACCGCCACCTGGGCGCGGCTGTGAGCCAGGGCGCCGGCAGCCATTTCCCGCACCACCTGCTCGCTCACCGCGCCGAAGTGCTCCAGGGTATCCGCCTGCACGCCCAGCATGTCCATCTTGGCCTGGTTGCTGTAAGTGACGAAACCCCGCTCGAACCACTGGCTGGAGCCGGGAATGTCCGTCATCACCTTGGCGATCCAGCCGCCAGTACAGGACTCCGCCGCAGCCATGCTCAGATCCCTGTCCCGCAGCAGACCACCGGTATGCCGGGCCAATTGTTCCAGTTGAGCATCTTGCATTACACTTCTCCTCTTTCCATCGGCTTTCTCAATCGACATGAACGATCAAGGCATTTTGCTGGAGCGTAACCCCTCTCCCATGAAACTGGAAGTCATGGGCGTGGAAAACTGGGGCATCTGGAAAAAGGAGAAGTCCACCTTCGACTGGACCTACCACCAGCAGGAAACCTGCTACATCACCCGGGGACGCTTCATCGTCACCCCCGAGGGTGGCGAACCCGTGGAATTCCAGCGGGGTGATCTCATCACCTTCCCGGCGGGCATGAAATGCACCTGGGAGATCCTGGAAGACGTGGAAAAATACTACGACTTCCAGTAAGCCCGTGTCCTCCACCAGCAAACACACGCCCATGATGCAGCAGTATCTGCGCATCAAGGCGGATTATCCCCACATGCTGGTGTTCTACCGCATGGGAGATTTTTACGAGCTGTTCTACGAGGACGCGGAAAAGGCCGCTCGTCTGCTGGACATCACCCTCACCGCCCGAGGCAAGTCCGCGGGCCAGCCCATTCCCATGGCGGGCATTCCCTATCATGCGGCGGAGAACTACCTGGCGCGCCTCATCCGCCAGGGCGAATCCGTGGCCATCTGCGAACAGGTGGGCGATCCAGCAAAATCCAAAGGTCCCGTAGAGCGCAAGGTGGTGCGCATCATCACCCCCGGCACGGTCACCGACGAGGCCCTGCTGGAAGAACGCCAGGACAACCTGCTGGCCGCCCTGTGGGAAGGCGATGGCCGTTACGGCCTGGCCTGCCTGGACCTGGGCAGCGGCCGCTTCAGCGTACAGGAAGCAGACGGCGTGGAAGCCCTGGCGGGGGAACTGGAGCGACTCAAGCCCGCGGAACTGTTGCTGGAAGAAGACTGGCCCCTGCCGCCGGGCGCGCCGGAGATTCGCGGCATCACCCGCCGTCCCGCCTGGCATTTCGACCTGGATTCCGCCCGCCAGCAGCTCATCCGCCAGTTCGGCACCCAGGATCTTTCCGGCTTCGGCGTGGAGGACATGGACCTGGCCCTGATGGCCGCTGGCGCCCTGCTGCATTACGTGAAGGAAACCCAGCAGGCCGCCCTGCCCCACATCACCGCCCTGCGCGTGGAAAGCCGGGACCAGGCCCTGGTCATCGATGCCGCCACCCGGCGCAACCTGGAGCTGGACCAGGCCCAATCCGGCCATAAGCGCCATTCCCTGGCGGGCCTGCTGGACCAGACGGCCACCGCCATGGGCAGCCGTCTGCTGCGCCGCTGGATCAACCGCCCCCTGCGCGACCAGGCCGCCATCGCCGCCCGCCACGACGCCATCGCCGCGTTTCTCGAACAGGACCGTCTGGACGAACTGCAGGGAACGCTGCGTGGCGTGGGCGACATCGAACGCATCCTCGCCCGGGTGGCCCTGAAGACCGCCCGCCCCCGGGATCTGGCCACCCTGCGCGATTCCCTGGCCCGGCTGCCCGAGCTGCAACAGGCCCTGGCCGGGCTGGAATCCCCCCTGATCCGCGAGCTGGCCGGCCAGGCAGGCAGCCATCCCGACGTGGTGGACCTGCTGCGCCGGGCCATCAGGGAGAATCCGCCCATGCTCATCCGTGACGGCGGCGTGCTGGCCGAGGGCTGGGACAAGCAACTGGACGAACTGCGCCACCTGTCGCAGAACGCCGACCAGTTCCTTCTGGATCTGGAGGCCCGGGAGCGGGAGCGAACGGGCATCGCCTCCCTCAAGGTGAGCTACAACCGGGTACATGGCTACTACATCGAAATCAGCAAGACCCACGCCGACCAGGCGCCGCCGGACTACGTGCGCCGGCAGACCCTCAAGTCCGCGGAACGCTTCATCACCCCGGAACTGAAGAAGTTCGAAGACCAGGTGCTCTCCGCCCGGGAACGCGCCCTGGCCCGGGAAAAGGCGCTGTATGAAGAATTGCTGGATCGTCTGCAGCCGGAAATTTCACCCCTGCAACTGTGCGCCGAGGCCCTGGCCGCCCTGGACGTGCTCATCAACCTGGCGGAGCGCGCCCTGAGCCTGAATCTCAGCCGCCCCCGACTCACGGAAGAAACGGGCATGCACATCGAGGAAGGGCGTCACCCCGTGGTGGAACAGTCCCTGGAATCGCCTTTCGTGCCCAACGACCTGCATTTTGATGAAACCCGGCGCATGCTCATCGTCACCGGTCCCAACATGGGCGGCAAGTCCACCTACATGCGCCAGTGCGCCCTCATTGTCATCATGGCCTGCGCCGGCAGCTTCGTGCCCGCCCGGGAAGCGCGCATCGGTCCCGTGGATCGCATCTTCTCACGCATCGGCGCCTCCGACGACCTGGCCGGGGGACGCTCCACCTTCATGGTGGAAATGGAGGAAACCGCCAATATTCTGCACAACGCCACCCGGGAATCCCTGGTACTCATGGACGAGGTGGGGCGCGGCACCAGCACCTTCGACGGCCTGTCCCTGGCCTGGGCCTGCGCCGTGGAGCTGGCCACCCGCATCCAGGCCTGCACCCTGTTCGCCACTCATTACTTCGAGCTCACCACCCTGCCCGAGGAACACCCCGGCGTGGCCAATGTGCACCTGGACGCCGTGGAGCACGGCGAAGGCATCGTGTTCATGCACACGGTGAAGGAAGGCCCGGCCAACCAGAGTTACGGCCTGCAGGTAGCGGCTCTGGCAGGAGTGCCCAGAGACGTCATCCAGCGGGCGCGCAAACGTCTGCGGGAGCTGGAGAACGCAGCGCGGCGGCACGCGGAGCAGGACACACCCCAGCTTGCCCTGCAACTGGCGGAAGAACCACCGGCACCATCACCGGCCCTGGAAAGACTGAAGGAAATCGATCCCGATGAGCTGACGCCCCGCCGCGCTCTGGAGCTGCTCTACGAGCTGAAGAAACTGTAGGAGCACGACCTGTCAGGGGCCGGTTGTATGATATCCCCCACAGCGATTTTCATCGCCATAAGTGTTTTTCGACCAGATGGCGCATCCGGCGCGTGGGAATGGTGGTTGTTCTCGACTGTCGCCACGTTTTCATCGATGAATAACCGCCTCACCAGCATATCTATCGAAAGGCGTTCTTCCTCATTACCCCCCAGTTCCACATGTAACCTGGAAATCGCGTAAACCGGAATCTTTCCCCTGCCTGGCTGTATCTCCATCTGCCCGGACAGACGGCCCGGAAGATCCAACGACGGTTCC
>CAZWRE010000146.1:0-47570 GCA_964636335.1 uncultured Sedimenticola sp.
TTACCGGCGTTTTCGCGCTCAGCCTGACGGTTCCAACCCATATCGGAATCAATAGATGCCGTAGTGCCTTGCGTATTGCCGCAGCGGCGTCCCGGACCCATCGGCCCGAGGGCGGGCCTCCTACAGGGGACGTAGGAGCGGCGCCCCCGCCGCGACACCCGCACAAGGACGTGCGGCGCGAAGCGGAGGCATGGGGAAACCGCGTTTTCCGATGCCGATGAGGAAACGGGCAGGGAAAGCCCGTTTCCGGTCCAAAGGAGCAGCGGCGCCCTCGCCACGATCCATCGGCCCGGGGGCGGGCCTCCTACAGGGAACGTAGGAGCGGCGCCCCCGCCGCGACACCCGCACAAGGACGTGCGGCGCAAAGCGGAGGCATCGGGAAACCATGTTTTCCGATGCCGATGAGGAAACGGGCAGGGAAAGCCCGTTTCCGGTTCAAACAAGCAGCGGCGCCCTCGCCGCGACCTCCGCACAGGGAAGTGCGGCGCGAAGCGGAGGCATCGGGAAACCGCGTTTTCCGGTGCCGATAAGGAAACGGGCAGGGAAAGCCCGTTTCCGGTTCAAAGCAAGCAGCGGCGCCTCGCCACGATTTCGCCGCAACCAATCGCCTCCGGAAATTTGCTTACACGGGCAGGTTCCAGTACACCCCTCCCGTGGAAACGATGACTGTCAACAACCCCAATAACAGATTGAACGTGACCAGTCTCCGGATACCCGCCAACGCTCGTCCTCCCGCTGGCCAGTCCTCCGCCGCCACGGCTCTTTTCAAGGCGGCATAAGGCACGAAGTAGATGTAGCAGAACACCAGCATCATCACCAGCCCCATGCCAAACATCAGATGCACATGCAGGGCCAGGTTACCCATGCCGCCATAAACACCAAAAATCATCCAGAAACCACTGACCAGAATCAGCAGAACGCAGACCCAGACCCAGGGAAAAAAACGCCCAAACACGGCTCGCCACAACCGCAGGCGCAGAGGCGGCTCCAGTTTTTCCACGGCAGAGGGACGCAGCACCATGTGCGCGAAGAACATGCCCCCCACCCAGACCACCACGGACAGGACATGCAGGGGAATGGCGAAATTCATACCGAAACTCATGAAAGATTTCCTTTGATGACAGAATTGCGGGTATTCTACCGTATCGCAGTCATTCGTCTTTCCCGGAAAAAAGCCATGAATCCAGCCGATCATCATGTGGTGGTTCTGGGCGCCACAGCCAAACCCGCCCGCTACGCCAACCAGGCCATCCGCCTGCTCAAGGAAAAGGGCTATACCCACATCACGCCCGTGCATCCCAGGCTGGCGGAAAGCGAGGGCATCCCGGTCACCAACCGGCTGCGGGACATCGGCAGCCCCGTGGATACCCTCACCCTCTACGTGGGCCCCGCCCGGCTGGAGCCCATGGTGGACGACATCGCCAGACTCAAGCCCGGCCGGGTGATCTTCAACCCCGGCACGGAATCTCCCGCCCTGCAACGGGCGCTGGACGAGGCAGGCATTCCCTGGGAAGAAGCCTGCACCCTGGTACTGTTGCGCACCGGGCAATTCTGATATAGACAATTCTCTATGCGTTTTATATAAAAAATCGATTTCTCTCATGGAAGAAGCGCTTTCAGAATAAGGCCATCTTGCTGATACCTCCCCGGTAAGGGACAGGAGCTGAAATCATGCCGCTGGTCAACATGAAAGACATGCTGGATCACGCCCATGCCAACGGCTATGCCGTGGGTGCCTTCGACCTGGTCAGTCTGGATTTCCTGGACGGCATCCTCCAGGGGGCGGAAAACCGTCGGGCGCCGGTCATTCTCAGCCTGGCCGAATCCCATTTCGGCTATTTCGATTTTCGTAACATCATGCCCGCCGTGGTGGCGGCGGCCCGGCGCAGCCCCATACCCGTGGCCATCCACCTGGATCACGGAGCCAGCCTGGACAGCGCCGTACGGGCCATCAACCTGGGCTGCAACGGAATCATGGTGGACACATCCAACGCTCCCCTGGACACCAACATCAGCCTGACCCGGGAAATCGTGAACATGGCCAGGGGCTGTGGCATTCCCGTGGAGGGGGAGCTGGGTTATGTGCCCGGCGTGGAGGGCGAGGACGCCGAACGCCACCCCGGCGAGATCGCCTACACCACCGTGGAGGAAGCCGAGCGCTTCGTGGCGGAAACCGGCGTGGATTTTCTCGCCGTGTCCATCGGCACGGTACATGGCCACATGCGCGGCGAGCCGGTGCTGGATTTCCAGCGCCTGGCCGAGATCAACCAGACCCTGGGCATCCCCCTGGTAATCCACGGCGGCACCGGCCTGTCGGACGAGCAGTTCCGTCGCCTCATCGACAACGGGGTGGCCAAGATCAACTATTACACGGCCCTGGCCGATGCCGCCGGCGAGGTCATCCGCAATCACGCGCAGGACGGCGCCCGGGGCTACACCGCCCTGGTATCCGGCATCGGCGACGCCATCCGCGCGGAAGTGGAGCGCTGTATCGACCTGTGGGGCGGTACCGGCCGGGCGGATGCGGTACTGGAACAGGCACAACCCTGGCGCAACCTGGAACACGTCATCATCTACAATGTGGAAGGGCTGGACGAAGCCGACACCCACGCCATGATGGCCGAAGGCCGCCGGGTGCTGTCAGCCATCCCGGGAGTGCTGGAAGTGGTTACCGCCCAGGCCCTGAAGGAAGACGCCGCCTACCGTTATGCCTGGCTGGTGCGTTTCTGCCACCCGGCGGTGGTGGACAGCTACCGGGATCACCCGGATCACGTGGCCTTTGCCGACCGGCGGTTCCGCCCGGTGGCGGGCAAGCGCATAAGCATCGACTATCAGGACGTGGAAGACTCTTGTTCGTAGTGGATGGCGTTGACATACCAGCGGGCCTGGCCCTTGGGGGTCTGCACCAGGATTTCGTCATCTACCTCCTTGCCCAGCAAGGCGCGGGCCATGGGCGAATCCACGGAGATGTAGTCCTTGCGGCCGAAAATCTCTTCGTAGCCCACGATGCGGAAACGCCGCTGCTCCCCCTGGTCGTTCTCCACTTCCACCCAGGCGCCGAAGAACACCTTGCCTTCCTGCTCGGGGGAATAGTCCACCACGCGCAGCTTGTCCAGGCACTTGCGCAGGTAACGCACCCGCCGGTCGATCTCCCGCAGGCGTTTCTTGTTGTACTGGTAGTCGGCGTTTTCGCTGCGGTCCCCCAGACTGGCGGCCCAGGCCACCTTCTTCGTGGTCTCCGGGCGTTCCACCCGCCACAGGTGATCCAGCTCCGCCTGCAAGCGCTGAAAACCTTCGCGGGTGATCAGGGGCGTCTTCATGGGAACGTCAGGACAGTTCCACCGGCATGTAGAAAAACACGAAGCGCCCGTCCTCGATATCGACCTTCAGGGTGGCGCCGTGGTACAGGCCATAGTCCACGTAGCCGGGCACGGCGCTGTTCACATGGCACTCACTGGCATGCTGGGGCGACTCGAAGTCCCGATCCCGGTCATACCAGGACAGGAGCATGTGGTCGCCCAGGCGTTCGTCCGCCACGGCATTGGCCAGCTTCATGGCCTCCAGGTAGTCGGCGGGAGAAGGTTGCGGCGACAGTGCCACCACCGTCACGCCGGAATAATCAGGCTCCCGGGGAATGGAACAGGTGGGCGGATTGATCTTGTCAGTCATCTTCCAGCAGGCGCTTGTGGGCGCCATCGCAGAACGGGGGCTTCTTGCTGCGCTTGCAGGTGCAGAAATAATAGTCGTCGTCCCTGGGCGCGGTAAAGGCGATGGGCTCGAACTCGGTATCAGCATGAGAACCATCACAGAAAGGCTGTTTCTGGCTGCGTCCACAGCTGCACCAGTAAACCGTTTCACCCTCCTTGAGGGCCACTATGGCGGGCCTGGTGCCCGCGATCAGGGGAATTGCCAAGAATCTGCTCCTGTTGAATTTTTGGGCGAAAGCCCAATCTAAAGCAGGAATACTAACGCCAAAACGAATACAACGACACAGGAATCAACCATGCTCAGAATATTATTGTTCCTCGGCACCAACATGGCAATACTGGCCGTGCTCAGCATTACCATGCGCATTCTCGGCGTGGACGACATGCTGGCCCAGAGCGGCAGCGGGCTGAATCTCAATGCCCTGCTCATCATGTCCGCGGTCATCGGCTTCGCCGGGTCCTTCATCTCCCTGTTCGCCTCCAAGTGGATGGCGAAGTCCAGCATGGGCGTGAAGATCATCGAGCAGCCCGCCAACCCCACGGAGCGCTGGCTGCTGGATACCGTGGCGCGTCTGTCACGGCAGGCCGGTATCGAGATGCCGGAGGTGGGCATTTTCCCCAGTCCCTCGCCCAACGCCTTTGCCACGGGCTGGAACAGGAACGATGCCCTGGTGGCGGTCAGCCTGGGCCTGCTGCAGAACATGAACAGCGACGAGATCGAAGCGGTGCTGGGGCACGAGATCGCTCATGTGGCCAATGGCGACATGGTGACCCTGACCCTGATCCAAGGGGTGGTAAACACCTTCGTGATCTTCCTTTCCCGCATTATCGGCCACGTGGTGGATCGCACGGTATTCAACACCCGGGAAGGCTATGGCCCCGCCTACTGGATCACATCACTGATCGCGCAGTTCATCCTCGGCATCCTGGCCATGATGATCGTGGCCTGGTTCTCCCGTTGGCGGGAATACCGGGCGGATGCCGGTGGCGCGGCCCTGGCGGGACGCCAGAAGATGATCAGCGCCCTGCAGCGCCTGGGCCAGGCCAGGCCCGAGCCCCTGCCGGACGAGATGGCGGCCTTCGGTATTGCCGGCGGCGGCCTGCACGAGCTGTTCGCCAGCCATCCGCCCCTGGAAAAACGCATCGAGGCCCTGCGCGCGGCGGCCTGAAAGCAAGGCAACAAGCGCCGGAAATTGCACGGCCTTGGTGCGTTTCGCAAGCTCAACGCAGCCTGCGATTCCGGGAGAAGCAGAATGGGAAAAGGTCGCCAGGCCGAGCCCAACCCACGAAGAAATGATGGGGCAGGAGCCATGCCATGCGTCGCGAAGACGTTACTCCCCGGCTGGTTCCCGGCGCGCGCCGCGCCTACTGGCCGCGCTCCCGGGCCAGCTTTTCCGCCGCCTCGGCATCCACGGCCCAGAGTTTTTCCAGCTGGTAGAAATCCCGCACCTTGGGTTGCATGACATGCACCACCACGCCATTGAGGTCCACCAGGGCCCACTCGCCCTCATTCAGACCTTCCACCCCCAGGGGCGGTTCACCCGCCAGCTTGGCCTGGAAGGCCACGGCCTCGGCGGAAGATTTCACGTGCCGGTCGGAGGTGCCCGAGGCAATCACGAAATAGTCCGCGATGCTGGTCTTGTCACGCACGTCCAGCACCGAGATATCCACGGCCTTGAGGTCTTCCAGCACATTCACGACCAGGTCGCGCAGTTCATCGATTTCCATAAATCCGGTTCATTCTGAAAAGATATGGGCCAATGATAGCATTCACAGCCCTGTTACTGCGGGAAACAGGCCCGCAGGCCGCTGTCCAGATCGGGATAGCGCAGGCTCACCCCCAGTTCCCGCAACATGCGGCTGTTGTCGATGCGGCGGGACTCCGCCAGGTAGGAGCGCATGCCGGCGGACAAGCTGTCCTCCGCCGCCTCCAGGTCGATAACCTGCGGTCGGGGCAGGCCGGCCATGTCCGCCACCCGGTTGAAATAATCAGCCATATTGCCGGGCCGGCCGTCGGTGACATTGTAGATACCGCCGCTTCGGCCCCGTGACATGGCGGCCAGGCAGACCCGCACCAGGTCGTCGGCATGAATGCGGTTGGTCCAGGGCGCGTCCTTCTCCGCCACCATGGGGCGGCCCTCGCGCAGACGTTTCAGGGGCAGCTTGCCCGGCCCGTAGATACCCGCCACCCGCAGGATCACCCATTCCCTCCCGGTTTGCTCCCCCCAGTGCCTGAGCTGCCGTTCGGCATCCAGGCGGCGACGAGCCCGGTCTGCCACCGGCGCGGGCGGGCGGCTCTCGTCCACCCACTGTCCTCCGCAATCACCATAAACACCGGTGGTGCTGATCAGCACCATGCGCCGGGGCTGGCCGCTGTGATCCAAGGCCTGGAGGAAATGCCGCAAATGAACATCTTCCACGCCGGACCTGGGCGGCGGCGCCAGGTACCAGACATCGGCCGCTTCCGTGGGCAGGTTTTGGCTGACCTCATGGGCCAGGTCGCAGCGCAGGGGGGCAATGCCTTCCCGCTCCAGCCTTTCCACACTGGCGGTGCTACGCACCAGGCCGATCACCCTTCCCGCCGGCAACCGCCCGGCCAGACGACAGCCCAGATATCCACAACCCACGATCAAGGCTTTTTCGTTCCCCATTGTTCCCACGGTTTTAATAAATGACCGAATAAGCGACAATTCGGAGGATTTTACCCGAATGCAAGAACAATCCCATGAGCTTTAGCGTCAGACTCTCCCCCAGCGGCAACACCTTCGAAGTCGAAAAAGGCGAAACCATACTCGATGCCGCCATCCGCCAGGATATCGGCCTGCCCTACGGCTGCCGCAACGGCTTCTGCGGGGCCTGTATCGCCACCCTGCTCTCGGGAGAGATCGAGTATCCCGACGGTGAACCGGACAAGCTTCTGGATGCCTCGGACGACGCTTGCCTGCCCTGCCAGGCCGTGCCGGTCTCGGACGTGGAACTCAAGGTCAAGGAAATCCAGGCCGCGAAGGAGATAGAACCCCGAATGATGCCGGTAAAAGTCGCCAAAATCGACCATCTTGCCGATGACGTGGTGCGTTTGTACCTGAAACTGCCGGATGAGCAGCGCTTGCAGTTTCTTGCTGGCCAGTACCTGGACTTCATCCTGGAAGACGGACGCCGCCGGGCCTTCTCCATCGCCAATGCGCCCCATGACGACGACTACATCGAACTGCATATCCGCCACGTGGACGGTGGGGTGTTCACGGACTGGGCTTTCACCCAGATGAAGGAGAAGACCATCCTGCGCATCGAGGCCCCCCTGGGAGGCTTCACCCTGGACGAGGATTCCACACGTCCCATGCTGTTCATCGCCGGCGGCACGGGCTTTGCCCCCATCAAGTCCCAGATCGAGCACGCCTTCCACGCGGGCTTGTCACGCCCCATGGAACTGTACTGGGGCGTGCGCGCCCAGCCGGACCTCTACCTGCCGGATCTGCCCCGCCAGTGGGAGCGGGAGCACGACAACTTCCGCTTCGTGCCCGTGCTGTCCGAGCCTGACGAAAGCTGGGAAGGCCGCAAGGGATGGGTGCACGAGGCGGTGCTGGAAGACCATGACAACCTGGCCGACCACGACATCTACATGGCGGGTCCGCCGGTCATGGTGAAAGCGGCAAGAGACGCCTTCCTGGCCCGGGGCGTGCCGCAGGAGCAGATGCATTACGATTCCTTTGAATACGCCGCCGACTGAACCGGGCTTCAATAGGCACTCTTGTGCACGAACCCCTTGAACAGGGTCAGAAAGATAATCTTCAGATCGAACCAGAGAGACCAGTTCTCGATGTAGTACAGGTCGTACTCCACCCGTTTTTCCATCTTGTCCAGGGTGTCGGTCTCCCCCCGCCAGCCATTGATCTGCGCCCAGCCCGTGATGCCCGGCTTGACCCGGTGGCGCTGCATGTAGGCTTCCACCTGCTCCTTGTACATCTCGTTGTGGGCCAGGGCATGGGGACGGGGCCCGACGATGGACATGCGTCCCTGCAGCACATTGAAGAACTGGGGCAACTCGTCCAGGCTGGTACGCCGCAGAAAGGCACCGAAGCGGGTCACCCGGGGATCGTTTCTTTTCGCCTGGGTCACCTGGCCATTCTCCTCCTCATGCACCTTCATGGTGCGGAACTTGTACACGGTGATGGGCTTGCCATCCCAGCCATGGCGCTTCTGCTTGAACAGCACAGGTCCCGGCGAACTGAGCTTCACCCCAACGGCGATAATGACCAGCAAGGGACTGATGAGCACGAGGATGACAAGGGCCAGCACCCGATCCTCGACTGCCTTGACCAGGCGGTTGACGCCTTCCATGGGAGAGGCGCGCAGATCCAGCACCGGTACTCCCGCGACTTCGGTAATGGAATGGTTGAGCAGGTGGAAACCGAAGATATCGGGCACCAGGCGGATCTTCACCGTGCTGTGGCGCAACATCTGCAGGATCTCCTGCATACGCTTTTCCGCGCGCAGGGGCAGGGCCAGCCAGACTTCGTCCACATCCGTTTTCTTCTCTTCCAGGTGGCGGCAACCTTCCTCGCAGGACACCACCGGAATCCCCACTACCTCTGTTCCCTGCAATACGGGATTGTCATCCCAGAACGCCACCAGGTCATAGCCCACCCACTGCGCATCCCGTAGCTGCCGGACCACGTTCTGTCCAAGTTCACCAGCCCCCACCACGACAATGCGCCGGTGATTCAAGCCCTTGCGGCGCATGTAGTTGAAAGCAAAACGCACCAGTATCCGCACCAGCACCAGTCCTGCCCACACCACCGCCACCCAGATGGCGGCCCAGTAGCGGGAATACAATGCACCACTCTTGGTTCCGAAGGCCAGCAGCACCAGGATCAGCACCACCACACCCCAGGCCAGGGTGGTCATCCATATCTGCTGCCACAGTCCCTTACCCCGCCAGGAATGATAGAGCTTGAAAAGGGGCAGGATCACCGCTGCCAGCAGGGCGCCCAGCACCAGCACCAGCTCGTATCCATCCGTCAGGTTCAGGTGATCGAAGCGGATATAGAAGGCAAGCACCCCTCCCAGAACCACGACGCACAGATCCAGCAATCTTGCTGCAAACGAGAAAACGGGTGAATATTCCCTTATCAACCCCTGCTTAAACATGATACTCCATGGAGATAGATTCTGAATCCCTTGGGTTCAGGATAGATGTGAAACCTTCCGGCGTGTTATCTTTCCAGATCACGAGCACGCGCCCTTGTATGGCAGCCGCATGAGCTGATTTTACTGCGTAAACGCCGGTACCGATACAGTTTTACCTCGTAACCGGAAGATCATCATATTCTCTAACCAGGGAAGCTACCCCACCAACCCTCACATGGATCGCATGACTCACGGAAAAGATCGGGGAAAATGCCTGCTGGCAGCCAGCATTGCCCTGATCTTCAGTGCCGTCCTGCTGGTCTCCGGATACACCCTGTTGCAACCACCGGCATCCGGCGACACCGCGTATCCCCCCGCCATCGAGATCGACGAAAAGGACTTCCTGCCGGATTCCCGCGAGGGAAGACGAATTCCCGGTGGCGTTCAACTGGACACCCCCGGACGACAACGGCAGGTCGTGGTGCCCCTTTCCCGGATCGGTTTCGAAGCAGGCAGGTACCCGGTACTCCACTACCACGCGGAAGGATGGTCCCCGGGGCTGAAGATTGCGCTCTACTGGCGCAGCACGGCTTCTCCGGACACGACCCGGTTCATCGAACTGCCGCAGACCCTGCTCCCCGCTACCACCCTTACCCTGGAGTACGATCCCTGGTGGAAAGGTCGGATCACCCATCTGGGATTCCTGCTGCTGGGAGGAATCCCCGAAAACCCGGTAATCATCCGTGAAGTCGCATTTTCCTCACCCACCAGAGCAAACCGGATCGGCGCCATTCTTTCGGACTGGACCACACTGCAGAAATGGAGCATGTCCTCCATCAACAGCATGGCCGATGCCGCACCCCATTCACGGCTGTCCCCCACCCTTGCCGGCGCAAGCTGGGCCGGGCTGGCCCTGCTGATATATGCCGGCTGGTTCCTGGGCAGGCTTCGTGGAAAATCGGGATTCTGCATGGCGGGGGGCCTGCTGTTACTGGTCATGATTCCCTGGCTGATGCTCCACGCTCGCTGGCAACTGAACCTGTGGGAACAGTTGCGGGAGACCCGCCAGCTGTATTCGGGCAAGAGCCAGGAAGAAAAGCACCAGCTGGCGGAAGACGCGGATATCTACCGTTATGCCAACCACTTGAAGAACGATCTGCTGCCACAGGCGCCGGCCCGCATCATCATCCTGCGCAAGAACTTTCGTGACCACATGCGGCTGAAAATGCAGTACTACCTGCTGCCTCACAACAGTTACAACTACGACAGCTTCCCCCAGGCCGCCTACCTCCACGATGGTGACTACATACTGGCGCTTGGTCCCATACCGGGCCTTCATTTCATCCCCGGTACAAACCGCCTGGAATGGACCGGGGGAAGAAGTATCGGCGTTCAAAGGCTGGATGAATCACCCCTGGGAACCCTGTACCGGGTTCAGCTCAACGGAGAGGACAGGAAATGACCGGCCTGCTGCTTGCCCTGTTTCTGCCTCCTGTCCTGGGCATTGCCTGGCTATCCCGCTACTGGAAGAACGCCCACTGGAGCGCCGTGGCGGGATACGGCTATCTCCTTGGCGTCTTTGCCACCACCCTGCTCATGCGCCTGTGGGACGCACTCGGCCTGAAGCTTTCCTTCTATCCTCTGGCAGCCATACTTGGACTCCTTGCCCTGGCGGCGTTCCGGAACAGGCCATCCAGCCAGCCCGATTCGGTCGTTCAACCAGTCACCAGTCCGGGTGATGGTATCTGGGGAAAACTGTTGTTCTGGCTGCTTGCGGGGCTGCTGCTGTTCCAGTACGGCGGAATCCTGCTCGAAATCATCTGGCGCCCCCTGTTTCCCTGGGATGCCTGGATGAACTGGGCGCCCAAGGCCCGCGTCTGGTTCGAATTCAGGGAGCTCCTGCCCTGGGTCAGCCGCGCCGACTGGCTTCACCTGCCCCCGGATGAACTGGCCTATACCTTGGGCAATCCGAAAGCCTCCCTCTATCCACCGCTGGTTCCCCTGGTGCAGACCTGGATGGCGCTTGGACTGGATGAATGGAACGACAGCCTGATCAACCTGCCCTGGTGGTTCTGCGCCCTGGCCCTGGGCATGGGACTCTACGGTCAGGCCAGGAACCTGGGGACTTCCCCACTGTATTCGATGATGCTGGTTTTCGGCGTACTGAGCATGCCCTATGTCAGCACGCATACCGCCCTGGCGGGCTATGCCGACCTGTGGTTGAGTGCATTTTTCGGCCTGGCGGCTGTCGCCTTTTTCCTGTGGGTCGAGACACGCAGCCGGCTGCAACTGGCATTGGCTGCGTTACTGGCCATCGCCTGCACCCAGACCAAGGTTCCCGGCATCGTGTGGGCGATGCTGTTTCTGCCCGCGTGGCTGATGGCCGTGGCTCCGCGCACGACCATCATCGGCATGGTGGCAGGCATCACAGGCCTGACATACATCTGGTCATCGGGAGGGATCACCCTGGATCTTCCCCTGCTTGGAACACTGATCATAACGCCGCAGCGGGTAACCATCCCGGGCATTGATTCCTTTGCGGTTGAATACCATCCCGTGTGGCAGGCCTTCTGGAAACACTACCTGATCCGGGACAACTGGCATCTGTTTGCCTGGATATTTCCCCTGGCGCTGGTCTATGGCATTTTCAGATCCGGATTATCCCAGAGGCTGCTTCCCGCCACCCTCCTGGTAGCAGAGGCATTCCTGTTCCTGTTCATCACCTTCTTCTTCACCTACCATTACGCAGCCGCCCTGGACGGCACCACCATCAACAGGGCCACCCTGCACATGGTTCCCATGCTCTTCTTCTACCTGCTGCTGCTCTTTCACTCCGGGAAGGACAGCAAATCACCTGGTTCCGTCTGAAAATCAACAGGAAACGAAAAAGGGAGCGCTACGCGCCCCCTTTTGTACAGACGGAATCCGCGCTCACAAATTGAAGGTACGCACCAGGAACACAGCCATCTCCGCCCGGGTGACATTATCGTCCGGGCAGTAGTTGCCGCCACCGCAACCCGAGGTGATACCTTCCGCCACCAGTTGTTCTATCCAGTCCGCGGCCCAGTAATCAACCGGGACATCGGTAAACTGGGTGCCCGTGGCGGATGGCGGGACATAGGCCGAACCATGCTCGGAGCGCAACAGGAAAATCGACATCTCCGCCCGGGTGACATTGTTGTCCGGGCAGTAGTTACCGCCGCCACAGCCGCCGGTAATGCCGTCGGACGCCAGTTGTTCCACCCAGGCCGCCGCCCAGTAGGTATCCGGTACATCACCGAAAACAGTGCCCGTCGCCGGGGGGGGCGTATAGCTGCTGCCGTTGATGCCCCGCTCCAGGAAAACAGCCATTTCCGCCCGGGTCACGGGATCCTCGGGGCAATAGTTGTTATCGCCGCAACCGGAGGTAATGCCACTGGCGCCCAGGGTCTGGATGAAATCATAGGCCCAGTAACCAAAGGGCACGTCATCAAACAAGGGGCCGGTATAGACATCATTGAAAAACCAGTTGGCGGTATCATTGAAATAGATGTTTGCGGAAGCGATTACCGCATGGTCGGCCGCGATGAAATCCGCTCCCGTCGTGCACTGGGCAAAGCCCGTCATGCTGTTGTCGAACTGCAGGCTGATATCGCAGTCCGTGGTGGTGATTCCCTGATACACCAACTGGATGCTGTAATCGTCCGCATTGGCCGCGACTTCATCGACACCGCTCATGGCGTAAAGCAGGGTAGCCACATCATCATGATTCAGACTGCGCTGCGCTTCATCGGTGTAGGTACCCTGTTGCATGACCGCTTCGGTATCCGCCACGCCCAGTAATGCGCCCACGCTACGATCCGCGTTGGCCGCGAACAGATGGCCACTGGGGAGCATGCCAATATCCCGCGCATAAGTGGTGGAATCGACTACGGCGTCAATGGTGAAGGGATTGTTGTTGGCGATGCGAAACCAGTGGAGGTTGACATCATCGTCGCGCAAATCGTCGCTGGAACCAATGACGCCGTCCGCGCCGGGATCCAGGTCAAAAACGCCATTCTCTCCCCCCGTGGCCTTGGTATAGTTCTGGTCATCGCCCGTGAGACCCGATTCCGTGGCCGCGTTGGGATGCGCCAGTCCCAGGCAATGCCCCATTTCATGCAATGCAGTGGACTCGAAATCAACGGCACCCGCCGGAATATTGTTGTCAGCATCGAAGGACAGGTTTCCGGTGGTGGCCTGCAGCGCATTGAACGTCGCCACCACATTGCGCACTGAAGTCTCCATGGCGCTGGCATTGGCACTATTCGGATTGATGCAAACACGGACACTAACCACCTGATTGCTCTGCGTCCCCGTGTAACCCATGGGATGGGTTATCAGATCCACCCCATTGTTGTCGCTCGCAAACACATAGGCACCGGCCCGCGCATCAACAGATGCCAGGGCGAGCAACATACCGGCCGCAGCCAGATTTACGGAACAGGAAAACCCCGGAATGCGGGCGGCAAATTTGTTTACTGAATTCATCAATGGGTCCTCCTGCTCAGTCCAGTCTGTTCATCTGCGAATGATGCAGCAGCTTCTGCAGAAAACGTTCGGTTTCCGCAAGTTCCGCCAGAGCCCTCAGCCCGGAATGCCGCCTGGCATCATTCTGCAGATTGGTCCAGGCGATATCCTTTGCCGGGGCATTAACACCCTGATCAAGAACCATGTGCGTATAGGTGTTGTCCGATATGGCGAAGAGCAATCCGTCACCGGCCCTTGCGGCGGCTTCCGCGGCATGAAGATCCCTTTCCAGAGCCGCCTTGTCAAAACCCGAGACCGAGGGATTTTCCAGCCTTTCCTTCAGCGCCTTGAATTCCGCGTCGGACAGGAAATATTCATAGTCCCCGGCATTTTTCTGCCAGGCCGGAAGGTGCACCCGCACGCGGCCGCTGTCAAACACCTGCAATACCGGAAAATCGCCCGAGGCGATCATGTCGTGGGTCTGGGTGTAACGCAGCAACTCCCGCTCACCGGCGGAGGCGGCCATGGCAGCAGACAACCAGGCGCCGCACACCAAAATCGTCAGTAACAATAAACCAGGAATCTTAACCATCTTCATGCTCTCCAATGGGCTTGGGGATCTTCTTCAGTCAGGAGCAACGCCCGGCAGGGAATCCAGCCGTGACGCAAAGCACTCCAGCGCCGCCTGATCTGGCAAGGCACAACGATTGTAACAGCAGAAGGAGGCGGCGTGGAAGCCCGCCGACGCGATTGTGGCCGGTTTCTCACCAGGAGATGCCGTGGTGGCCGAAAAGGCTTCATGGACGCGGAAATCCCACCTTTCCCGCAGGTTTCCCAGGGAAAGGGGAACCGGCGCATTCTTCATTTCAGCGGGATGGCAAGGAATCGAGAATCCTCACAAAATCCTTTTCAATCAATAAGCTGGACTCCAATACATATTCCCTCATTCGATCGATCACCTTGGACTCCTGCTCTTCCAGGTAGTCTCTCCCCCGGGTCACGAAATCCAGAGCCGCCGGCACATTGCCATCCAGTTCCAGGCAAAGGGAAGACATGCCCAGATCGGACATCAGTCCTGTCACCTTCTCGTCATAGGAAAAAGCCAGCATGGGTTTTTCCAGCAGCAGGGCCAGTATCAGGGCATGAAAACGCATGCCGAATATCATTTCACAGCCGTCGAAAACAGATCCTGCGGAAGCGAGGCCGCGCACCGGATTCCAGCTGCGAACATCCTGAAGTCCCAGGGAAATCTTCAATTGTTCACAGAATTGGACATCCATTCTTGGATCGAAAGCCACGAGTACGGGTTCGATCCCCTGTTCCTCCATCAGCTTTTCCAGTAGCTGTTTCCAGAAGGACAGGCCGCCATCGGCACCCAGCAGGGGCCAGGGACGGGGAACCACGGCAACCCTTCCCCTGACAGGGGGAACTTCCCTGCCCGGAGCCATCTCCCTCCCCAGGGCCAGCACGGGATCACGGGTAAGAAAATAATCATCCCGGGGACACAGCTCTTTGGCAATATCCAGCGACAACTGGTCCCGCAGGCTGACGGAGGATGCATGCCCCAGCAGATCCCGCAACAGGAAGGCGGCCAGCCGGCTGCGTGGCCGACGCAAGCTGTTGGCAAAAAGGGCGTAGGGAATCCCTTTCCGCCTGAGATAGAGGGTACGGGAATGCCAGCCGACCAGGTGCGTAACCGGCCTGTCATACAGTAGCCCCCCGGCACCAATGACCACCAGGTCCGGAAGCTGTTGCTGTTGTTCTTTCCCTGGACTGTATCGCCTCACCAGGTTCCGTACCCGTTGGAAGTAGTCCGGCAAGTCTCTGTAGTCCATCCACTTGACTTCGGGCTGGATGCCCGCCGACACCGGAGGCGAGAACGTATACAGGACCGGCTCGATTCCCCTGGCTTTCAGGAACCCGGCCTCGGCCAGGCCAATGAGCTCGTCCCCCAGGTTTCCTCCGCCAAACCCTCCCATGACAGCAATACCTTGTTTCATGCCAGGCTGACCCCTGCTGAAAGGTTCCCACCCTGAATGCGCCTCAACCACCAGAGCTGATAGAAGAAAGCCACGAGGTGGGCCAGAATCACCGCAGACAGCAACCCGGCAACACCCGAGCCGGGCGCCAGCCCCAAGGCCGCCAACGGAAGCACAACGAGTGCCATGGAGAGCGATCTCAGGCGAATTCGATGATGTCCATGAAATGTCAGCATGGTGCCGACATACCCCAGGGCGACACGCAAAGCCGCCACGGCACCAAAATACCGCATGTACTGCACCAGGTCACCCAACGCCTGTCCATAGAGCAGTTGAACCACGAAATCCGGAAACAGCCACACGGGAACACAGATGGAAACACCCAACAGGACACAGAATGCCAGATACAGCCTCCCGTCCCTGGCGGGTTGCTCTCCATGCAGCCGAGGCAAAAAGAAAACCGTCAGCACCTCCGTGAGCATCATCACCATCAGGACGACGCGTACCCCCCCCTGGTACATGGGCAACTGTTCGGGAAAATACACATACATCAATGTGGAATCGAGCAGCAGCAGGGCATAACCCACCAATGCCGTCATCCCGTACAGGGAAGACCGTTTCAGGTACACGGAGATACGCCGCCAGTGAACGACCGAGCGACGCGCCGACAGGTGAAGGCCGGTGAAATACCGTCCGGAGATGAGCAGAAACACAAGACGCAGAAACACGAACACACCCACCACAGACCACAGGGACACACTCCCTGACAGAGCCAGAACAGCCACCCCGAGCAGGATGCCGGCGCTGTAGAAAGTCTGGCTGATGGTTTCTATCCGAAACCTGTTTCTCACCCGGAAATGGTAGAGATAGTGCTGGGACAAGGCCAGCATCACCGTGGAGAGCAGGAGAAGGAAGTAGGGAAGGTAATCTTCCGCCACCTGCCCGCGCAGGGAGAACAATACCCAACCTGCCAGGGCCATCAGGAAAAAACCCGCGGCACTGGTTATGTACTTCACCCTGAGCAAGGCGGCAATACGGAAACCGCGGCCCCGCATCACGGCTTCCACAACCAGGTAGTAGAGGCCAAAATCCATCAATACCAGGGCGAAGTTGGCCAGCAGGAACAGGAATGACAGCCGACCAAACTCATCGTCATCCAGCAATCTCGCAAGCCAGAAGAATACCAGGCTGTTTCCGGCGAAGCGGGCGAGAAAGGAAAGCCCATTGAACAGAAAATCCTTCACCGGGCCGCCTGCGCGCCGGTTCCCGAGGGCACTGATCCGCCAACTGGCCGCCCATCGTATTCTTGCCATTCAGCGGACAGGACCCAGAGAAACACCTTGCCAATCCACCAGGCGAACAGCGTGGGAAGAAAGGCAAAAAACAGCACCGGCATGATTCCGGAAGTGACTGTCCTTGCCAGGTTAAGGGAAACAAGCAACAGCAGAATACGTGACTGCACATCCTTCCTCCCGGCAAGGAACTCGTAGCAGGCACCGGCCAACAATCCCAGCACAAGGGCATGCAGGATCATGCCCGGTATGCCAAAGTTCACATATCCTTCTCCCGGAGCGGTAACCGTCATGCCTCCACCACGAAAGTCCAGGGCAAAAAGCTGTTTCAGATAATCGCCTAGAAACTCCCCCTGCACACCCGGAATGGCGGCCATCAGGTCATTGACGAAACTGGCACCAAGAAAATAGGCGATATTGTCGAATTCCATGATGATGTTCTGCAGGTTGCTGGCATGAACGATTGCCGGCCAGATGATGATGCCGGCATCCATGGAGAACCGCCCGGTATTGCGATAATAGCCCACGAGGGCCAGCACAATGAACAAGGCCGTGCCCAGCAGCACCCAACGCCATTGCAATCTGTTACGCCGCTGATAACCTTCGGAAAAGACAATGCGGGCCAGCAACACGGTTACCAGCATGAAAGCGGCAGGCGCCCGGAACCCGATCCCCATCAGCAGCACCGCTGCCACGAGGGTGCACATCCAGACCAGCAGACGAAACAAAAAGGAATGGCACTGACCGTCTGCCAGCATCAGATGAAGGTAGATCAGCCCCATGGTCAGAAACCCGCCCCCCGCGAGAACATAGCGGCCCAATCCCAGCTTCATGGTCACGCGCGCCGTTTCCACATCCTCCGCCAGCGCGGGAACCCCCCCGGCCTTGGTGTAAAACACCAGCATGGCCAGAACACCCAGCCCCCACAAGACAATACCCACCGGCAGCCACCCCGGTTGGACAAGCAATTTCACTCTTGCGGCCTTCACTGGCGGGATGCCCAGCATGACAGGCGCGGCCGTGGCCGCCGCCAAAAAGCATCCGCCATACAGCAGAATCAGAAGCAGGGTTCGTCCACTGAACTCCAGGGAGTGATACAGGGGGAAAAACACCAGGAAGAAAGGCCCCAGTACGAGAAAAACGAGATAGAAGGCCATGAAGAAACTGGCCGGGTGCAACAGATTGAAAAGCGCGAACCGGCGCATCGTCAGTCGTCTTTCTTTATGCCCACCGAAGCGCCATCGGAAACAGTTCCTCCGGCCCTCGCGCGCGCCAGCACGTCTTCCGAAAGGCCGCAACTGTTCTCCGGGTCACGGGGAAGCAACATGCCCAGCGCATGCTTGTGTCCTTGCTTCGCAGCCAGACAATACCACTTGGCTGCCAGTTTCTGGCTCTTGCTCACCCCGAAACCGTTGGCATGCAGGTTACCCAGGGCAAATGCCGACTCGGCATGTCCCGCCTCGGCGCTCTTGCGAAACCATTCCGCTCCTTTGGCATCGCTCTTTTCCACCCCCCTCCCGTTGGAATAGGCATAGCCAACCGCATAGATGGCATCCGGTTCTCCCAGTTCCGCCGCCTTTCTGAACAGTTCGAAAGCCTTGTGGTCATTCTGCTCCACCCCCTTGCCTTCTGTGTACAACTTGCCCAGGCTGTACAGGGCACGGGGAAAATCCTTGTCGGCAGCAGCCTTGAACCACCTCACCGCCTGTTCCAGGTCGGCCTTTCCACCGATTCCCCGCAGGTACATGTAGGCCAGATCATTCTGAGCACGAGGCAACCCCTGTTCCGCGGCCTTTTGCAGCCATTCCCGGGCGAGTTTCTCGTCCTTGTCCAGGTTCCCGCCCTTGATGTACATCTCCGCCAGGTCGTACTGAGCCTGAGAATACCCCAGCTCTGCTGCCTGCCTGATCTTTTCCACGGATTCAGGACTGTTCTTGTCTACGCCGCGCGCCGGATTCATCATGCCCAACCGGTAAATGGCTTCCAGATTTTTCTGTTGGGCCGCCTTGCGCATCAACGTTATGGCCATTTTGATATCCTTTTCCACTCCCAGGCCCTCCAGATACAGCATGGCAAGGGCCAGTTGCGCCTGGGAATCCCCGCGGTCAGCGGCCTTTCTGAACCATTCAACAGCGGCAGCAGGATTCTTCTCCATTCCCAGCCCCTGCACGCTCAGAAGCCCCAGCGCATACATGGCGGGAACATGCCCTCCCGCAGCAGACTTTCTGTACCATTTGACAGCCTGCTCCATGTCCTTTTCCACTCCCTGTCCTCTCTGGTAAGCCAGGCCCAGGTTGAACTGTCCCTTGGGATGACCGTTTTCCGCCGCCCGGCGATACCAGGCAAGGGCAATATCCTGGTCAGCGTCCACACCCTGCCCCCGGGCGTACATATACCCGAGACTGAACTGCGCCTCCGTGTCTCCCTGTTCCGCCAAAGGACGCCATATCTGAAGCGCCTTGCCATAGTTCTTGTTTTCATATTCGGCCAGGCCGTCTTCATAACTGTCGGAACAGCCTGACAACAGCGCAACCACAAGAATAACCAGGAACAATCTGAAACCAGCAGACAGGTTTGTAATCTCGATAGACATGGATGGCATTCCCTTCAGACCAGGCAAACAGCACCCGGATAAACAGCACCGGCTTCCAGGCCCGGGATATTACCGCGCGGGATCAGGTAATCAGCGCCGCACACTCTTCCGCGCCAGGTATTCGACGAACATGACGGTAAACCAGGCCAGCAGCAAACCCAGGATCAGACTCATGACCAACATCAGCGCCGGTGACAGGCCCACCTTGTCAGGCATGGGGGAAGCAAGGGACTGAACGCGCGTCAGACGCAGGCTGTCCATCTCCCTCTGGAGCTGTTCGATATGTTTCTCCGCGGCATCACGCTCACTTTCAGCATTGGAGATCTTCTGTCTGATATCAGCAATTTCGAGATCCAGCGCAATGTTTAGCTTCTCCTCCAGGGAATCACGACGCTCCAGCATGGCGGGCAGGTCAAGCTGTGTCAAATACAACTCCCGGTGGCCGTCTTTCTCCTCGCCCGGCACGACCCGCTCCATACGGGTCGCGGAGATGGATTCGATATCCGCATTCAACCGCCGCAGCTGCCGCGCCAGCAATTCCTTGCGCTGCTTCTGCTCCGACAGGGCAACGCTGAGCTGATCCAGTCGTGCCTGGCTTTTCACCAGATCCCTTCTGGCCTGGGACATGATAGCCTCATACTGTGTCGTTACCAACGACCGGTGGGCTTCCACGATTGGCCGCACGACCGCTTGATGAAGTTGGGAAACATCCGCTTGCCGACTCACCGGTGCCTGGCTCATGAGCAGGATCACGCCCGCGTTTCTCTTGGCCTTGACAGTCAGCTTCGGCACCATCCTGGCCGGCTTTTCGGAACGCCACGACCTGGTCACCTCCGGAATCACGGAACGCTCGAGTTTGGTCGCCACACCATCGGCATCCTCAACAAGCTTGCCTGACAGGCTGTCGTTTCCGTAGGCGGAGCCTATCTGCAACACCGTGACATAACTGGCCTTGGGAACGCTGAACAGGGCCATGATCCCGCCCGTAAGGACGACCGCGAGAAACACGAAAAAAAACATTGCCTTGCGACGCCGTATGACTTGGTACACCACAAGCGGATTGAATTCCTCGTCTCGTGGTGAAGAAGCCGGTTCACGCGCGGGCATTGATGAGTTCATGAAAAAGGCTTCCAGCCTTCAGGCTATCGGGCAATAACAGGAGAAGCTGGCATCTTAGCCAATTACCGGGTTAGGGCGCAAGAAAACCGGAGGCGGCAAAGCCGCCGCCCCCGATCAGTATCGGATAAACATGACCACAGCCTTCCCCGGCTGACAATCGGCGGCGAACCAGAACGGTTTTCACCGCCGCCGATGCCATCAGGGGTGTATCGGCAGATTGAAGGCGCGCTGGATGAACACTGCCATCTGACCGCGGGTAACCGGGTCGTTAGGACAGTAATTGCCGCCGCCGCAACCAGAGGTAATACCCTCGGTCACCAGTTGCTCGATCCAGTCCGCACCAAAGTCACCCGAAGCAACGTCGCCGAATACCGTACCCGTGGCAGGCGGCGGCGTGTAGCTCGCGCCGTGCTTGGAGCGCAGCAGGAAGATCGCCATCTGCGCCCGGGTGACATCCGTATCCGGACAATAGTTGCCCCCACCGCAACCGGCGGTAATGCCATCGGCAACGAACTGCTCTACCCAGGCCGCGGCCCAGTAGGTGTCAGGTACATCGCCAAATACCGTACCTGTCGCGGGCGGAGGCGTGTAATCACTGCCATGGATACCCCGTTCCAGGAAGATCGCCATCTGTGCCCGCGTGACATTTTCGGTGTCACAGTAATTGGGCAGGGGCACCTGGTTGTCACAACCGTCGGTGATGCCCGCAAGCCCAATGGACTGCACCCAGTCATAGAACTGGTGCGTGGGCGGAACATCCGCGAACATCTGGTCGTAGGGAATGACATTGAACACCACCGGCACCGACAGTGCACCATAAGGGGTGTTGTTGATCACCTTGACATGCGCCACATAGCTTCCGGCAGTCAGTGCGGTGCTGTCGAAAGTGAAATCGATGGCCTCGGTACTGGCTGCCGCCACGGTACCCGTCACCGGGTTCTCGCTCAACCAGTCGATGCCCTTCCAGCTACAGGCAGAGGTTTCTCCGGAATCCAGTTCCAAGATGGAGTCATCTCCAGCGCCGTTACCAGAAGGCTGTTGAACAGCCCACAGATGGCCATCACAACTCATGCTCAAACCGCCTTGCTTGAAATCGGCAATACCGGTATCGAAGCTGGCAATCAGTGCATAGCTGTCTGCAACATCCAGAACAGCGACGTCATCACCACCCGCAGCACCAATATTGGACAAGACGAACAGATGCTGGGTATCCGGGTTGTAGGCTAATCCGGAAATACTCAAGCCCACATTCGCGGAATCCAGAATGGTGCCACTGCGATCAAAATGATGCACGGTACTGTCGTTCCAGCTACCGGCATAGAAAGTGTCGGTAACCGGATCATAGGCCAGTCCACGCATGGAAGTACCAAATGCCGGGCAGATACTCCTGCCGGTGGGTACCAGGGTCAGGGGATCTGACTCATAAATACAGTTGTCACCACCAACATTCACCTGCCAGATGGTATTGTTGAAGGGATCATAGGTCCCATCCCCGACAAACACAGCCATCCAGGCAGGAGTGATGACATCTCCCGTATTGGTGCCATCCCGAAGGAAGCGGTGGTTGTCATCATCCGTACCCCCGACTGCCACACCAATATTATTTACCCACAGATCGTCGGCTTGGGTATCGAAGGTCATGCCCCAAGGCCAGTCCAAACCGCTGGTAAATTGGGCAAGCACATCACCCGCCGCATCAGGATTGGGCAATGCAGCAGTACCAACATTCACCGGAGCCGGCACATAGCGCAGCAGGGTGGCATCTTTGTCGTCCAAATGCTTGGGAGATGCATGGCGCACCTTCTCCGCCCACGGCCCTGTTGCCTGGGGCGCATTGTAGGGAAGATTGAACTCCAGGAGCTCATAATCAGCCGACGCCGTGCCCGCATTGCCAAGCCCCATCACCTTGCTCCAGCTCATGCCTTCCCAGAGCGTCATGGTCATGGAAGCCGGCGCGGAAAGCAGGCCTGCCGGCAGGTTGATATCCTGGCGAATCACGCCACCGGAAGGCACGTTGACCGTGACAACGGCATCGCCATACCTGACCGCCGAGCCGGTTACCTGATTGCTTCCCGCAGGCAAGGCCAGCAGGAAGAAGCCATCATCCAGGGCAGGATCATCCGGCGTGGCTCCACTGGTGGTCTGGCGCGTACCCTGTACAATGGTTGCGCCATTAAGAGCGGCACCCGTATTGGCATCATACACGTTCCCCACCAGCAGACCGCCGATATTGGTGTCTGCTTCACAAGTACCGATCCTTACTTCATCGATCTGGGCATACCAATCCCAGTCATCGGTATTTGGATCATAGTAGTGCCACCGCAACTGGAAGCTGTCTCCCGGAGACAACAAGGTACTCAAATCCATCTCTACCTGCTCACCAGGAAGACCACGGAAGCCCCCATGGCTTTCATTCCAGGACAGAATCGTCGTCCAACCTCCGCCATTCACGTTAATATCCAGATCAAGGAAATCCAGGCCAGACAGGTTCTGGTAGTTGGCGAGATATCTCAGAACATCTCCACCCGTCGCAGTCATCACCGGTGTCAGCAGAGAGGTGTCGAACTCGATGGTTCCCGCTATGTCACTGCTCACGGAAGCCGCATCACCGCTTCCCCCGGTGAAGTTTCCGCTCTCGCCGGATCCGGCCACATTGGTCCAGACCACGCCATTACCGGCATCATCGATCACGCTCCAGCCCGTGGGAGGGAAACTGGTGCCGTCGAAGTTTTCGCCCAGGCCGCTGTTTTTGTATCCCGGCGCGGTACAGGCAGCGACATCCACCAGCATGGTGAAATTCTCGGTACTGGCGCCCGCGGGCACGGTAATGCCCCGCGCCTGACTGACGTATCCGTCAACACTGACATTGAAGGTCACACTGACCCCCTCGGGAAGATCCACGCTGTAGGCGCCCGTGACCGGGTCCGTGTACAGGGTGGGCAGCGGCGCCCCCGCGATATCGATGGCTGCATACAAAGGCCACCCCTGGCCGGATCCGTCGGTCACCGTACCACTGATGGTGGACATCGGCGCCGGGGCCAGCACCAGATCCTGGGTGGTGTTTCCGCCATCGGTAATGGCTACGCCGTTCACCGACTCGGTGATGTATCCCCATTTCGAAGCAGTCACCGTATAGGTTCCCACCGGAACACTCATGAAATGGTAGGCTCCCGTGGCGTCCGTGGTGGTGGTGATGCCACCGAGATCCACCAGCGCGCCTTGTACCGGCGTGCCAGGCGTGGGTGTATCGGTGGTTACCGTTCCGCTCAGGGATCCGGAAGGACCGGTAGTGCAGCCAGGATACTTGAAGGAGCCGATACGGGTCTGCCAGTCAGCGGAACTGTCCGCAACATAGTATTCCTGGGTGTACCAGAAGGTGCAATCATCCACTGGATCCACGCTCATGGACGAATAATCGCCCCAGCGGCCGGAGGAGTGGCCCTGGGAACCGCCGCCCGCGATCAGCGTAGCCTCGCCCTGGGGCAGCGTATTGGCCGGATCGCTGGCCAGACGACCCGTGTAACGTATGGAAGGGTGGGTGGTGGTGCTGGACACGGAATAACCGATGGCAATATTGCCCTGGGCGTCCATGGCGGCGGATCCCATCCAGCGATTGTCACCATCCGGTGCATAGGTACCCTGGTTGGCCACCGCCCAACCGCTGCCGGAATTGCGCAGTTCATACCAGCGCACCCCTGCCTTGTCGGCGCCATCGGCATCCACCGTATGGTTGGCTACCATGGCCTGGTAACTGCCGAAGTTACGGTACTGCACACGATACATGAGCCGCCCCGCCAGGGAATCCAGAGCCGTACCTCCCGGTTGCGGGATACAGTTTCTGGAAAATCCGCAAAGATCACTGTCAAAGGGCGCCACAGCCGGCGAAACGAGTGAAGTAAAAGTAGAGTTTGCGGGCGTGGTCCAATCGACATGGAAGGCCCAGATATCCAGGGATGCGTTATCACCACCCAGTTGGACGAACAGGTTGGGTGACCCCGCCGGCGGCGGCGTGGCGCCATCCCAGTCGGCAGGCAACATGGCCCCCAACGAGGGATCCGGATCATCGAAATAGACCATCTGCGCGGGAAGCCCTTGCAACATCTTGTCCCGTTCGAAAGCCACGGCGACCTGACCGGCCCAGGCAAAACTCGCGCCATCAAACTGGTTGACCCCCAGATAATACCCGTCCGGCCAGATGCCGAAATGGGGATAGTCATTCATCTTGGTGTCACTTATCTTGAAATCGTACAGGTAGAAAGCACCCGTGGGATCACCGGTCTCGGAGATCGCGATACACTGGTGGAAGCCATTGGATCCATTGAAATCCAGGGCAAACTGGCTCAGCAGCCAGCGATCCGCCGCCTGGTCATAGAGAACAATGGGATCGCCATCATTGTTGACCCTGCAGATATTGTCTGCGGGAAGAGCGGCCCAAATGGTGTTGGAAGCGAGGGGACCCAGAAGACTGGTGCCGCTCTTGTCCCACACCTGATAACTCAGGTTCACCATCTGGACATAGTGATTGGGCCCCACATCACCCACGGTGTCGGGCGGCAACACACCATTCACGTTGCCGATGCCTTCGAAATTCACCGTGGTGGCCGGCATCTTGGCGTCCTGGGGAATCGTGGTCTGTACGACAGGATCCAGGATAACCGGCGCCTCACCCTTCTGCTCTGGCTTCTGGAAGGGAACCGGCAGGGCGGGATAAGCCTCGACCACACCGGACGGCACTGGTTGCTGGGGCGATGTAGCAGCCAGTTCCTTAAGCGGCCGCGTCTTGGCCACAGCCACGGAGGTCGCAACCCGGGGCGGCTTGGACACACCATTGACCGCGGCGTTCAGGGGCATGGAAACCCCCAGCGCCATCACTGACAATACGAACGCGACCACATTTGACAGTCGCTTGATACCGGCTTTCAAATCCATCTTGGCTATCCCCTGAAGTAAGCGCAGGATTCCCCTGCTTGTTGTTGTAACCGCGCATCGGCTTGCCCGCCATCGACGGCCGATTGGCGCAATGTTCTCGAAATATTAGCTCCGCCCAATAAAAGATGCAAACCAGTTGGCGATTTCAGAAAGATGCTCTTGACAAGGAATAGCAAACCGACCCAGCGCATCAGGCCAATATCCCTGCCGCATTCTACCGGGAAGCAGCCTTTTCCAGGAGCAGCCGCTCGTAGGACTGCAACACATGATCCCAGCGAAAGGCGGCATGGAAGCGGTGCCGGCTCCACGCCGACATTTCCCTGATACTTGCGTCGTCGTTCAGCAGCGCATCCAGCTTGTCCGCGCAACTCGCCTGGTTAGAGAAATAGGCAGCACCCTGTCCGGCCACCCAGCGGTTGTAGGCATTGTCATGGGCCAGCACCGGAGAACCCGCGCCCAGGGCCTCGACCAAGGACGGATTGGTACCGCCAACGGTATGGCCGTGAATATACAGCCGGGTGTGAAAACGCAGGGCGGCCAGCATGGCCTTGTCATAAATGGCGCCGGGAAACATCACCTCGTCACCGGCCGCTTCCAGCAAGGCCCGGTGATAGACATTCTCCCGAGGCTTCAGATCACCCAGCACCACCAGCCGGATATCCCGCTTCCGGACAGAAAACGCCCGCACGATTTCCAGTATGGAGTTCTCCGGCTCTGGGCGGGCGACCACCAGGGCAAAACCGTCAGGCGTCAGGCCCAGTCCCCGCAGCAGGCCCTCATCCGCGGCAATGATTTCTTCCGCACCATAGGGAATCATGGTGATCTTGTGAGCGAAAACCCGCGTCCGCAGGTGTTTCTCGATCTCCGGATGATCCGCGATGAGATGATTGCCCAACAGGCAGCCCGCACGCTCGTTGAGATACAGCCAGGCGCGTTCGGCAGTACTCCACTTGTCCCTGCGCCACTCGATGCCGTCCATGTTGATGAGGTTGGTCACCCCGCGAAGACGCAGCAGGGCGCAGAACAGGGCCGTGTTGTAGCCCAGGGTCAGGGTCAACCCGTGACGGCTGGCGGCATGCCAGGTGGCCTTCCAGTCGAAGATCACCGTGCCCGCCGCACCGCCACGGGACACGGGAATGCGGATGCGTCGCACACCTTCCCAGGCATCACTGAATACCGGCCCGTTCCCCTCTTCCTGGCAATAGACGGTTACTTCCCAGCCCTTTTCCACCAAATAGAGGGAAAGCTTCTCGGCAAAGGTCTCGAACCCCCCATGAGCGGCGGGCACGCCACGGGTGCCCAGTATGGCCAGCTTCTTCATTGCCCGCTCTTCCCCCCAGCCAGGGCCATTTCGTAACCTTTCAGGGTGGCCTGCGCCGTCTTGTCCCAGGTGTAATGCTCCAGCACATGGTCCCGCAGGGCTTCATCGAAGGGTTGTTCCATGGCGCGGATCACCGCATTCCGTATGGAACTCACATCATCCGGCTCGCAATAGGCGGCAAAGTCGCCAAAATAGTCCCGTGTGTCTCCTTTCTCTGTAATCACCAGGTTGCAGCGCATGGCTGCCGCTTCCAGGGACGACAGGCCCGGCGTCTCCATCCAGCTGATGAGGGCCGATGCCCTGGCCACCTTGTAATACTTCGCCAGTTCCGCGTGATCCACGGCGCCGATGAACTCGACATTGTCTCCGGCTTCGGCCTTGACCTGCTCGTAATAGGCCATGTGATTGGGAGAAGGCTTGCCGATGATGAGCAGCCGGTAAGGAAGATCCTTCATGGCCCGCACCAGGTTGAGCTGGGATTTCCGTCCCTCGATGCGGGCGGCGCACACCAGGCAGCCTTCGTAGCCCTCCAGCTCCGTGGCGTCCACCCGTTCGTAATCGAAGACTTCCGTATCCACCGCATTGGGCACCGCCACGTAGGGCGGATCGACAAGTTTCATCTCCCGGGCGACCCGGGCCATCTCGGAATCGGAGTTGGGCAGGAAGACATCCACCCGGGAAACGATTTTCTTCAGGGTGCGGTAGTACCCCTGGCCCAGCACCGCCAGCGCTCCCTTGTGCAGTTCGCCACTGGTGACGCAACGGGCGGCAATTTTCAGGTACTCCAGCATATAGGGGCCGCTGTGCCTGGCAATCAGCCCGAACAGGCCGCCCCGGGCCTTCTGCTCGTACTCGGTGTACAGGCCGTAGATGGTGGACAGGGCCACAGGCTTTCCCTGCCGTTTGGCGCTGCGCACCTGTATCCAGGCTTCCTGGGCGCGCATGAGATTGAACACGTGCACCAGATCATAGGCAGATACGTCAGGCTCCAGTTCCTCGGCGATGTCCACCTCCACACCCATCTTCTCCAGATATTCGCGGGTCTTGAGCAACTGCACCGTGTCGCCGCCCGGGGCGGAGAACAGGGTGGTGCGGGACTGGAACAACACCTTCATGGCCGCAGCAACATCCGGGTAATGTCCACGATCCGGCGGGCGGCAGTACCGTCGCCATAGGGATTTACTGCGTTGGCCATGGTCCGGTGCGCTTCCTCGTCCTCGATGAGCCGCAGGGCCTCGCTGACAATAGCCTGGCGATCCGTCCCCACCAGCCTGGCCGTGCCCGCCTCAATGCCTTCCATGCGTTCGGTGACGTCCCGCATGACCAGTACCGGCACACCCAGGGACGGCGCTTCCTCCTGTATGCCACCGGAATCCGTGAGCACCATCCAGGCCCGGCTCATCAGCCACACCAGGCTGGCATAATCCAGCGGCTCGATAAGATGAATGTTGTCTCTTCCGGCCAGGATCCTGCGAACCGGCTCCTGGACATTGGGATTGAGATGTACGGGATAGACGATCTGCACATCCTCGTGAGCCGCGGAAATATCGGCCAGGGCGCCGCAGATGTTCTCAAAGGGCTCGCCGAAACTCTCCCTGCGGTGCCCGGTAACCAGCACCAGCTTCCCATCTTCCCTGAGGAAAGGAAATCGTTCACTCATATCCACATCCATCTCATCGAGAATGCTCAGGGCATCCTGCAGGGCATCGATCACCGTGTTGCCCACCATCCACACATTGTCGCGTATGCCTTCGGCGGCAAGACTCGCCACGGCCGCCGGCGTGGGCGCAAAATGGTAGTCGGCCAGGCGACCGGCAAGCATGCGATTCAGCTCCTCCGGAAAGGGCGAATAGCGGTTGCCGCTGCGCAGCCCCGCCTCGATATGGGCCACGGGCACCTGCTGATAGAAGGCCGCCAGAGCGCCGGTGAGCACCGTGGTGGTATCACCCTGGACGAACACGATATCCGGCTGAAAGTCCCGCAAGGGCTGCTCCAGGGCCACCAGACAGCGCGCCGTGAGTTGAGTCAGGCTCTGCCCCGCGGTCATGAGGTCGAGGTCATAATCAACCTCCACCTGGAAGAAACCCAGCACCTGATCCAGCATTTCCCGGTGCTGGGCAGTGATGCACACACCCACCTTCCAGCTCCCGGGATCCTCGCGAAAACGCGAGATCAGCGGGCTCATCTTGATGGCTTCGGGGCGGGTTCCGAAGATAAACAGGACATTTTTCATTGCTAATGGAAGCAACACCCTGGCGCCAGGGAGCCTCTGATCAGGTCTGAACGAAGCAGATTGTGATTCAGAATGTTCCGATACAAGGCGCGAATCACACGTAACAGCAAGCTATTGCGAAAATCTGCAACACAGTAGCGGGACATTCCGGGCACGGGATGCGGGTTCATGGCTAGAGGACGCAAGGCTGTTGAAAATCGGTCATCGGCGCATTCTAACGCATTTGCCGGGGTAGCCCGAAAGAAACCGGCACACCACGACTCCGGCAATGGAACTGTTCCTCATTGCAAGGTTTCCGGCTGAACAAAAAAAGGGCGGCCAATGGCCGCCCTTACTCATTATCGAGCAGTAAGCCGGTTTACACGACGTTGCGTGGGGCAAATGACATGTGCGTAAACTCGCGCTTGTACTTGGATTCACCAATCTTCTTCACCTTGGCTACACCCATCTTGTAGTTGTAGTTTCCGCTGATCTGGTCGGGAACACGTCCCTGCAGGGCATTGGAAGGCTGGTTGGTGTTGATGAAGTAGGAATACATGGTTCCCTTTTTCACATGAGGCGTGACAATGGCCACTGCTTCCACGGCCGCCTTGCCCAGCTCTATCCAGCCGTTCTTCATCAGCTCGGAGAAGTTGAAGTCCGAGCCATGAACACCCTTGATGGTCTGGCGGAAGGCCGGAACACGATCGGAATACAGCAGGATCTTGTCACCGGACTCGATGCCCCGCGCTTTCGCATCATCGGGGTGGATCTCCGTCCAGTTCTCAGGCCAGCGCTGGGCGATGTAGGCGCGGCGATCCACATCATCGAAACCGGACTGCCAGATCTCGTTGATACGGCCGTTGGTATGCCACAACTCCTCGCCCTTGGGACTCATCCACTCCCAGTAATCGGAGAACAGACTCCATGGATGCTTCTGGATGTTGACCTTGCCGGACTGGGAATTGAAGTGGGTCATCTTCTTGTTGACCATGTTCGCGCCCTGGGTACGGCCTTCCCGCTCCATCTTCTCCGGCGTGCACTCGGTATTGTGCAGGCGCACACTACCCATGAGCTGGCCGGTCTTGTAGTTGTAGAAGGTCGGTCCCTGGATGCCCTCTGTGCCCAGTTCGCGCAACTTCTCGTGCAGGGTCTTTCCCTCCTTGTGAGCCGCCACCTTGATCATGTGGTAAGCCTTGCGGTTGCCGCGACTGAAGCGTGAGGACTCTTCACAGACTTCGTTGGAGTTCTTCCAGTCGTAGCCGTCGAAGCCCAGGCGCTGGGCCAGCTGACTGATGATCCACCAGTCCGGCTTGGCCTCACCCGGCGCATCGTAGAACTTGGAGTACAGACGGATACGGCGCTCACCATTGGCCCGCACGAAATCCTCTTCACCCCAGGTGGCCGCCGGCAACACGATATCGGCAAACTTGGAACCAATGGGATCACGCAGGTAGATATCCTGGTTGAGCACCACGGTACCACCTGAATCCATGCGCTTCTTCAGGGTATCGATGATCTCCTGCTTGTTGGAAGAGCGCACCTGATTCGGATTGTTGGTGACCAGCTCCTCGAACTTGTCCATCAGCCCCTGGGAGCCACACATGGACTGTATCCAGGTAGTACCCACCACGTGGGCAAAACGGGTGTAACCGGAATAGAAGTAACGGTCACAGTCCATAGCCTGGCGACGGCGTCCGGGACGCTTCTGGGGAGACTTGTTACGCGGGAAGCCGGCGCCGCCGGTGCCGCCACGCTGGTGCCCACCGAAGCGTCCCACCACCTGGCCGGGGCGGCCGCCCGCACCACAGATGGTGGCCAGGGAGCTCACGGCATTGGTGTTGCCGGTATTGTTGGACCAGTAGAAGCCCTTCTCGATGCCGAAAGACGCCTTGGGACGGGTACCGTCCGCCTTGGGCTTGGCCAGCCACTCGGCCGCCTGGTGGATCTGCTCCACGGGAATGTTGGCGATCTTTGCAGCAACCTCCGGATCATATTCCTTCTGGGCGAAGTTCCACTTCTTGTAATCCTCGAAGCCCTTGGTCTGGAACTTGCCCCAGGTAGTGCGCCACTGCCAGGGCGTGTTGCGGGTGCCCTGGCCAAAGCCGGAGCTGGATTCCCACTTGTTGTTGACCCACTTCTTGATCCACTCGGAATCCTCCCAGCCGTTTTCCAGGATGACCCGGGCAATGGCGCCCAGAACCGGAGTGTCGGTGCCGGGGTCCAGCTGGATGTGCAGGGCATTTCCCCTGCTCTTGGCATAGGCCAGGCCCGCGGTTTCACGCACGTTCAGCCAGATGGTCTTCTGCCCCTGGTCGATGGCGGGCTTGATGAACTGGGTGAAGATCATGGTCTTGGTTTCATAGGGATCCGTACCACAGATCATCAGCACTTCCGCATCGCCCCAGTCGCGATAGGCCGGGCCGAAGTTGTCGAAACCCGCATCCCGGAAACCCGGAGTGGAGGTCACGTTGGCAGGGGTATCGTGAAAGGTGAAGTTGGCCGTGTTGATGCTGCCCCGGGAGAACTTGGAAAGCGCATAGGTGTTTTCCACGAACTGGTAGGAATACATCTTCATGGCATAGGCATTTTCCCCATGCTTCTTCACCGTATGGTCGATGAGTTCCGCCGCCACATCCAGGGCCAGATCCCAGGAGACGGGCTGCAGGGCGCCATTGATGCGGATCAGGGGATGTTGCAGACGGTCCCGGGTGGGCTTCTTTGGGTTGTACACCTTCTGGGCGATACAACCGCCCCGGATGGAGGAGTCACCGCCGAAGTTCACCGCCTTGGAATCCTTGTCCGGGATGATGACCACGTTGTGAGGCTTGCCCTTGTGCATCACCACGTTGTGCTGGGTGGGCGCCACCCATGCCTGCAGGGCGCCGGAGGGAAAATCCACGCCAAAGGCATTCTCGGAGGCCTTGGGGCCTCCATCTTTTACACCTACCGGCCAGCGATAGATCTTGTAGCCACAGGCCACGATGCAATAATCACAGCAAGTGGTCAGCACTTCCGCGTTCCTGGGAGGCAGCGGGGTTTTATCTTCTGGAATGTAATCGAGTATAGACATCTGGTTATCCTCCCTAGGCATCCATCAGGTTTTCGTTACGGCCAAACAGCAGGCCCATCATGCCCACGGCATACACATCATCGCCATCGACTTCCAGCAGTACCTGAGGAATGCTCTGGTAAGCCTGTCCGGACACGATGATGCCGTGCCGGGTCAGGTCGTAGGTGGACAGATGCAACGGGCACTGTCCCAGCACACGATGATCGCCCACGGCCTGATACTTGCCGTTCAGGGGACCGCCCTGGTGGGTGCACAGGTAGCTGAAGGCCACCACATCGCGCTGGGCGCCCACACCACCACCAGCCTTGGCTCCCGCCATCTTGACGATGAAGCACTGGGAGTTCGGGCCGTCATCGGGGTAGCTGAAATCCACCGGCTGGTTGTCCTTCAACTGGCTCAGCCGCGCAACCTTCTTGCGTGGATAGGTCACCACCCGGGCCTTGGCCTGGGCCTCACCGGGGAACAGACTGATGGAGATTGTGCTGGCAGCCACCGCAGCAGTGCCTGAATACATCAGGAACTGGCGGCGATTCAGCATGCAACGCCCGTGATCAGCCGCTGTTTCGTCTTTTTTCGTCATGTCACTCATTTACTTTGCCTCCTGTGCGGCTTCAAGCTCAGCCTTGGTGAACAAGGGCGCGTATTCGGGCAGCTTGGGCTTCTCCATGGTGATTTCGTCACCAGAGAAGGCTTCCAGGAACGCCACCAGATCTTCCTTTTCCTCGTCGGTCAGGCCCAGGGGCTTGATCAGCTTGGACTTGTTTTCCGGGAAGGGTGTGGTGCGGCCGTCTTCATCAAAACCGCCACGGTTGTAGAAATCCACCACCTCTTCCATGGTGTAGAACACACCGTTATGCATGTAGGGCGCGGTATAGGCGGTGTAACGCAGGGAGGGCGTGCGGAACTTGCCCCGATCCCAGGCATTCTTGGAGCGGAAGTAGAACCCCCAGTCGGACTTTGCCTTGCGGTATCCTTCCTCGGTCTGTCCCTTGGCATAGTGCTCGAAACGGAATGTGACCTGTGCCAGGCCGTCTTCTTCCCAGCGCGTGTTCGGCGGAACGCCGATGTTGTGGTAGTCCTGATCGGAAGCCAGGGCACCATTGTGACACTGGATGCAGCCGGCCTTGCCGTTGAACAGTTTCATGCCCCGCAACTGCTGCTCGGTGAGAGCCGTCTTGTCGCCCTGCAGATACTTGTCCAGGGGCGTATCACGTTGCACCAGGGTGCGCTCGAAGGCTGCAATGGCCCGCCAGGCGTCACCGATGAGAGGCCATTCGGTGCCGAACACTTCCTTGAAGCGCTTCCGATACTCGGGAATCAGGGCAAGACGCGCTTCCATGATGTCATTCTCACCGTTGCCGGCCACGCCGCCTTTTGCAGCTGACGGCGCCTGCTTCTCCAGGGAAGGCACGGAACCGGCCCAGAAGTTGCGGCCGTAATAGGCACTGTTCACGATGGTCTGGCTGTTGCGCCAGTGAACCGTGCCGGGATAACCCCGGGAAAAGTCTTCCGCCCAGGCCCAGCCCTGGTCGGGCTCATGGCAGGTGGAGCAGCCGGTGGACGCATCACCGCCGAGGCGGGGATCGAAGAACAGGATCTTGCCCAGTTCGACCTTGGCGGGGAAATTCTTGTTGTCAGGCGGAATGGGCGGGGGTCCCAGGGGCGCCAGGGGCGGAGGCCCGGATTGCGCCATGGGCATGGCTGATGCCGCGGCTTTTCCTGCCTTGGTCTCCTGTGCCTGGCAGGAAGCCAGTACAGTCGCAACAGCAGCCGCAACGAGGGTAGGAGCAATTTTCTTGATACTCATGATGGTTGCCTCGATCAGTTACGGACCTGCGTCCAGTTATCGATTGCAGGATATTCGGCCGGATAGGGCTTATCCCATACGTGGGCGGAAGTGGTCAGGGGCTCACCCGAAAGGGCTTCCAGGAAGGCCACCAGATCCTTCTTCTCTTTCGCGCTCAAACCCAGGGGCTTGAGCCGCTTGTCCTTGTTGCTGTCCTTGCCGCCCCCGCGGTTGTAGAACTCCACCACCTCGGGCAGGGTCTTGATCATGCCGTTGTGCATGTAGGGCGCGCTGTACTTGAGCTCACGCAGAGACGGAGTGATGAACTTGCCCATGTCCTTCTTTTCCAGGGTGATGTTGAAATAACCCGGATCCCGTTTCAGGGCGCGATAATTGGGAATGCCCTGGAACATGGCAAAAGCAATGAACGCCTGGTGATTCATGGGATCCAGGAACACATCGAAGTTCTCGGGAACCCCCGTGTTGTGGGGCTTGAGATCGCTCAGCAGCGGCCCATTGTGGCACTGGATGCAGCCTGCCTTGCCCTTGAACAGTTTCATGCCGCGCTTGGCGGAAGCCGACATGGTGCCCTTGTCGAACGGCGCTCCCCGGGACGTCAGGGTCTTCAGATACTCGGGAATGGCCTTGCGCACGGAGCCATTGGAGGGTTCGCCGTAGCCGGCATCCTTGAACATCTTCACGTACACCGGATCCTGCTTCATGCGCTCCTGCATGATGCGCATGTCCATGTTCATGATGTAGTCCTCGGTGATCATTTCCCGGGTCTGGTCGTTTAGATTGGTGCCGATGCGGCCATCCCAGTTCCATACATTCTTGTGAGCGGTATTCACCAGGGAAGAGGCATTGCGGAAATGCCCGTTGCCGGGATACCCCGGAGAGATTGCCTCCTTGCTGCCATAGGCCTTTTCCGGCACATGGCAGTCGGCGCAGGCGATGCCGGCATCCCCCGACAGACGCTTGTCGAAGAACAGGCGCTTGCCCAGCTCCGCCTTCGCCTTGTCGATTTTCAACTGTGGTAAGGGCCCGATATCCGGATACTTGGCGGCATGAGCATTCACCGCCAACCCGACCCCCAGTGCGGCGGCAAGAATTGCACGCCCCGTTGAGACTCTTACAACCATTGGATTTCCTCCAGGTCTGTGATTCACCTTGTCGCCTGGCCAACCTTGAAAATTGTGGACACAGCAACAGCCTGCCGACATACATGCACAAACCAGACCAACTGCGGGGATTCCTGTTAAAGCCTTTGAAAACCTTGGATTGAAAAAGGTTAATTGACCTGGATCAACTGATGGCAGTCTTGCATATTGAATGGATTGTTCCATTCCCGAACCAGGGGACACCAAATCATTCATTTGCTTCCTGAAACATCACTGTTGACCTGTACGGTCAACAAGGGCATTGTCTGTCCCAGCACGAACGGCGGTACCGGAAACAAATGCACAAGACACTTCTGATCAGGAGTTACAGAGGCCCCTTGCTGTCCCACCTGATCAGGACAGCCTGGGACGCCGGTTGGGCGGTGGCCATGGCTCCGGAAAAGATATCCGGGACAGACACGGCCAGCATTCGCGCTGCTCTCGACGGGACGGTTATGGAAGCCACCATGGAAGGCATCCGGATGATGACCGGAAATCTCCCATCGCAGCCGGAAATGGAATCCATAGACCGCTGGATACATCGATACACCCTTCCCGCCGGACGTGATCCTTATCCATGGCCTGAAGACGAATGCGCCCTCGTTCTTTTCACTTCAGGATCCACTGGTTCCCCGAGGGGAGTCTGTCACTCCCGGGGTAATATCCTGCGTTCAGCCCGGCTGTTCGTCGAACATTTCGGGCTGACGGAAAGCGACCGGCTGCTGTGCCTGGCGCCTGCTCACACCATGTCCGGCTTCCGCAGCCTGCTGCTGCCTTCCGTCAGGGTCAGGCACATTCATGGAGAGTCTTCCTTTCTTTCCCTCGTTGAACAGATCAGGGGAATGCAGGCGACAATCGTTCTCTGTGGTCCTGTTTTCATCAGGCAGCTTGCCGCCTGGGCAGATCGTCTCACCGCCCATCTGCAAAGCCTGCGAGGCCTGCTTTGCACCGGCGCCGACCTGAACCAGGCCGACCGCAGCCGCGTGGAACACGTCCTGGGCATCCCGGTTCTCGACTACTACGGCCTGACCGAAACAGCCGGACTGGTACTCGGCGATACCTTCGTTCAGCGCTCTCCCGGCTGCCTTCCCGCTCCCTGCAAGGGTGTGGAGACGATACTGAACCCGGTCAACAGGGAAAACGGGATATTCGAACTCGCCATTTCCAGCCCCAACCTCTTCCTGGGTTACCTGGGAAGCCGGCTTGCCAGGCGCAATATCTTCAACACGGGCGACTTGGTGCAGACGAATGGCGACCATTGCCTGAAACTGCTGGGCAGGCGTTCCGGCGCCGTCAAGGCACCGAGCACCGAATGGATACATCCTCAACGCCTGGAAATCTGGCTGCGCGCACACCTGGAACAGGTGTCCGACGCCGTCGCAAGGGCCGTCCCCGTTCCCGGGGGTCAGGGGCTGGAGTTGTGGATTGACAGCAGAGAGGATTTCGATACGGTCCGCATCGAGGAGCAGATTGTTGCGCAACTGGGAAACGACTACCGGCCTGTACGGTGGCATTTCTCACGCATCGAGAGAACCCCCCTGGGCAAGCTGTCCGCCCTGCGCCAGGAAAACGAGTAACCCCGAAACCACGACAAACGATCTTATGCCCGATCATACGCATACCCATACATCCGAGCTCTATGCGCGAATCCGATCCCGCGCAGGCAGGAACCTGCCTTTCGCAGACTTCATCGACGACAGCCTGTCCTACCGACAACTGCTCGCATCCATAGACAAACTGAGTCACCTGTTCGCGGAAAAGCACATCCGGGCAGGCGACAAGATACTCATCGTCACCGCCAGCGACAAGCATGCCATCACCCTGTCCATCGCTGCGCTGCTGGAAGGTGCCGTGCCCACGCTGCTGTCGGTGGATACGGGTTCCCAACGCGCTCGGGCCATCGCGGAAAAGCTGCGACCCCGCCTGATTTTCACGGACAATGACCTGGCCGGGATCTGGGACTGGCTGGAAACGGACCGGTTCATCGGTATTCGAACAACCAGCCGAATTTTCACCATCTCCAGACTGTTTCGGAGCAGCAGCAACCAGCCATCGCTGTATCCGGATCTTCTCGAACAGCGGCCTTCCCGAGAGCCAGGGTGCAACGCTCACCCGGATGACCTGGCCTTCATTCCCTTTACATCGGGAACCACCTCCGAGCCCAAGGGCATCCTGACCACCCATGAAAACCTGTTCGAACACCTGGACAGCCTCCGCAGGATCTTTTCCTATGATGAAAAGTCCCGGCTGTTCAACAACCTCTCTCTCGCACACAATGACGGCTTCGTACAGGGCCCTTTACTGGCCCTGTGGAGTGGCGCCACGCTGATCCGTCCACCTGCCTTCACGGTACAGAACCTGGAAACCCTGCTGAACCTGCTCTACAGCAAACGTGTGACCCACATGATCACCGTGCCCACAATCCTGTCTCTGGTGGACCGCTTGACCCGCAACAACGACTACTTCGAAGATGAAGGCTTCCGCCATGTCATTTCCGTTGCCGCGAAGCTGGACCGGAACCTGTGGAACAGGCTGCAACAGCGTTTCGGCATTCGCATCTGCAACATCTACGGGCTGACGGAAACCGTGGCCGGCGGGGTGTACTGCGGGCCTGGAGACGACCACTTTCGCCTGGGAACCGTTGGCAAGCCCCTGGACATGGAAGCCAGAATCGTTGACCAGGACGAACAGGACTGCCTTCCCGGACAGCAGGGAGAACTCTGGCTGCGGGGCAGAAACGTGGTACCGGGCTACCTGGATCTTCCCGGGGATACCGCTGCCACCTTCAGCAGCGGCTGGCTGCGCACGGGGGATCTGGCAAGAATGGACGATGAGGGCTTCATCGAGATCGTGGGCAGGAAGAAGGCCATGATCATGAGTGGCGGTTACAACATCCACCCGGATGAAATCAACGAGGTGCTGATGTTGCATCCGGATGTTGCCCAGGCGGCCACCATTGGCCTGGCCGACCCCGACTGGGGAGAGCTGGTGGCCAGCGTGGTGGAAAGCCGGGGAGCAGCCGGAGAAGCAGAGCTGATCGAACATTGCCGCCAGCACCTGGAACCGTACAAGGTACCGAAATCCGTTACCCTGGTGGACGAACTGCCCCGGGGGGTGTCCGGCAAGGTGATCCTGAGCAGCCTGCCGGCACTCATCGAAGCATCCCATCCGGCTTCACCATCGGGGAAACACGGAGCAAGGCATGAAGATATCCTGGAAATGGCAGCCCGGGTATTCAACCAGCCCGTCGAGACACTTTCCCTGAATGCCGCATCCGACGACACGCCAGGCTGGGACTCCCTCGGCCACCTGAACCTGATAACAGCTGCCGAGGAAGAGTTCGGCATCCGTTTCAGCATGGATGAAATGATGGCCATTGATTCCCTGCAACGGCTTCACTCCCTGATCGAGAGCAAGCGCAACCAATGAATCGGAGCCATGAAGGGGCGCAGGTGCCCCTGGGCATCTGGGTCAGCAGTCTTGTCGCCCTGCTGCTACTGGTTGGGCTCGCTGACCTGCTGTATCGCAAGCTACCCCTGAGCGAGGCGGAACACAGGCAGCTGCAGGAGTGCTTCCAGATGGAGCGCCTGAACAGCCTGGAGCAGCCCGGCGTGGTGGTGATAGGCACATCGGCAGTGCGGCACGGGCTTCCCTTCGACCAGGACATGGAACAGCTCGCCCGGGATCAGGGAGAGGAAATCCACTTCATACGCTTCTCCCGCAATCAGGGCTCGGCCCGCGACTTCAGCGTCCTGCTGGATGCTGTTCTCCAGGCCAGACCTCGATGGGTGTTCATCCAGGCCGAACCCCTGGTACTGGAACTGCACAGCAGCCACCTCTATCGCCGGGTGCTCGAAGCCGCCCGCAAACGTATTCACTTTCTGGCAAGGCTCACCGCCCTGCACCTGGCAAATGTATTCGGCGGATCATTGCCCTGCCGCAATACCCCCCAGGACGACAGCAACCTGGATCTGGAGAAAACCGCCACCGCCCAAAGCATCCGCAACCCCTTGCATGACAGCTACAGCATCCAGGTGCCGGCGCTGCCCGGCTACACCAGCTTCATTGATGAAGCGAAAAGAAGAAACATCCGGGTGGTGCTGCTGGAAATGAACCGTTCGCGTGAGGGAAACGAGGTATTCGGCCCCGGTTTCAGGAAAACCCTGAACAATGCCCTGCGGCAGCTTGCCGATTCCTGGAAGGTCCCCCTGTGGCAGTTCACGGGAGACCTTTCCATGCAGCACTACGCGGACAGAGGACATCTCAACCGCCGGGGGCGGCAGGTTTTCACCCGGTGGTTCCTTTCCCGCCTGAAAGCGGAACAGGGCAATGACTGATTTCGAGATCATCCATTTCCTCTGGCTGGTGGCCACCTGCGGCCTCACCTGGCTGCTTCCGGCACGATGGCAGACCGACCTGATCGCCGCAAGCACCCTCTGTTTCATCGGGCTGCTGGCGCCCTGGTCCGCCCTGTGGCTGCTGGGCGCTTCCCTGCTGGTATATGCCAGCTACCGCGCGCCCCTGGGCATCAGACCACGCATGACAGGCGCATCCGTGCTGCTCATTGCCACCGTGTTTCTTGTCTACCAGGGAATCGAGGCATACGGACAGGCCTCCTGGACCATTCCTGCCATGATCGGCCTTTCCTATTACAGTTGCCGCCATATCCATGTCCTGATGGAGATCTACAAGGGGAACCTGCCTTCCATGAACCTGCGCAGTTACCTGCACTACCAGTTTTTTCTGCCTACCCTGGTGGCCGGCCCCATCCATCGCTACCCCAACTTCATCCGCCAGTGTGAACGCCGCCGCCGGGACAGGGCACAGCTCACCGGGGGCATGGAACGCATACTCTATGGCTATGCCAAGGTCATCATCATCGGCAACTACCTGCTGGACCTGGAACTGGGACGCATCCTTTCTCCCCTTGCCGAACATTTTGCCGGGCTCTGGCTGATTTCAGCAAAGGACTGGCTGTACCTTTACGCCGTATTCAGCGGCTACACGGACGTGGCCCTGGGGTTCTCCCTGATTCTCGGCTTTCGTATCGAGGAAAACTTCAACGCCCCCCTGAAGGCCATCAATCTCATCGATTTCTGGCAACGCTGGCACATCACCCTTTCCAGCTGGTGCCGGGACTATGTGTTTCGCCCGGTACAGGCGATAACCCGCAACCAGTTCATTGCCGTGAGCGCGGCGATGATCGCCCTGGGCATCTGGCATCAGCTATCCCTGTACTATCTGCTCTGGGGGCTCTATCATGCCCTGGGCATCACTTTGTGCCGGTTGTACCAGCTACACAACGACCCGCTGGGCCTGCGCAGGCTGCCCCCCTTACTGCGTCATGGCGTGACCCGCTCCGCCACCTTTACCTGGCTGACTGGAGGCATGCCTCTGATTACAACCCTGCTTGCAACCGGGACAATATGAGCAACACCTACACCCTGTTACTGAAGATCCTGCCCCGTCCACTGGCGAACATCGCCCTGGCCCTGTGGTACCTGCTGATTATGCTGGCCATCATCGACCGCAGCGCCGTGCCCTTCGCCGGCTTCATCTACTGGGACAGGTAACCATCATGGATTTCCTCGCCTGGGCCAGAGGCCGCAAGCTGCCGACCGCTCTGCAATCCCGGGAAGGCTGGGCACGGTTGTTCGAGCACTACCGCTCGGATGAACCTCATGTGCACCAGATAGAGCCTACCAACGCCTGCCCCTACACCTGCATCATGTGTCCCCGCGAATCCTCCATGACCCGCGGCCGGGGCCTGATGGACATGGAGATATTCCGGAAGATCATCAATGAGATCGCCACCTATTCGCCGGCCGTGAAGGAAAAGGAATTGGAGCTCTTTCATTTTGGCGAATCACTGCTGCACCCCCGGCTGCCGGAAATGGTGGGAATGGCATCCTCGGCCGACCTCAGGCCCGTACTTTCCATCAACCCCGTGGATCTGCCACCGGAAACCGCAGCCAAGTTGCTGCAGAACCGGCCTTACCGGATCATCGTCTCCCTGGACAGCATGGATGCCGCCCGGTTCATGCACATTCGTGGCAGGCATGCCGAACTGGATACCGCCATACGCAATACCGAAGCCCTGCTCGAAACCCGTGCCCGCCAGAAAAGCAACACCCCCATCGTGGTGCGCATGATCGTGATGAACATGAACCGGAATGAGACGGAATCATTCACGCAATTCTGGCAAGAGCGCGGCGCGGAAGTCGAGCTGCGGGAATTCTTTCCCTGGAGCAGGAAAGAACTGGAGGACCTGGGAAAGGTGGAGAAGTATCCCCCGTACATGCCCTGCCCCTTTCCCTGGCAGTACCTGGTGGTGCAGTGGAACGGCGACGTGGTCGCCTGCTGCCGGGACTACAATGGCACACTGAAACTGGGCAATGTCCGGGAGCAGTCACTCAAGGACATATGGAACGGCCCGGCCTACCGGCAGTTCCGGGAATCCATGGCCACCGGACAGGGGCTATGCGAGTTCTGCAACGAATGCCTGGATATCTACTACCAGGAGCCAGTGTCAACGACTGAATGAATCAGTTGCCGTCCAGAACATAGCGAATGGCCTCGGTGATGACCTCTGAAGGCGTGTTGTGGGGAAAGATGAAACGCAGCTCGCCGCCGGGGCCGATGAGATAGGTGGCCGCGGAATGGTTCACCGCGTAACCGAAGGCGGAACCTTCCAGCTCCACCTCGTAGTACTGTGCGCCGTACAGCCTTGCCGCCTGGGCAATCTCCTTTTCCGTGCCCGTCACGCCAATGAAACTGGGATGGAAATAGGCCACATATTCCTTCAGGAGTTCCGGCGTATCCCGTTTGGGATCGACGCTGACAAAGACGCCAACCACCTTCTTCAGTTCATCTTCCTTCAGCCCATTCAGGGCCTGGGTCATGTAAGACAGGGAAGTAGGGCAGACATCCGGGCACTTGGTGTAACCGAAATACAGCAACACTACCTTGCCACGCAGATCCTCCAGGGAAAATCTCTCATCCCCCATGTGCAGGATGAAATCCCCTCCCGGTGGCGCATCCGCCACCTTGGGCAGCCTTCCATCCTGCGCAGTCTGTTTCCCTGCCAGCACGGGAAGTGCCATGGCGGCGGCAAGCAGCAATGCCATCAGGCGATACATGTCAGGGCTCTCCGAAGGGTCATTGTTTCCTGCGCTGGGATCTTACCAGCAACAGACCGGCAAGGAATACCAGCAGGGCAATGCCGGCGGGAACGCCATACACCTTCACCGCATCCATCTCCGGCGGCAGCAGCAGCCAGTACCAGGTGGTAAGGGTGTGTTTCGAGCCCTTTTCACCATTGCTGCCATCCCAGTTGGCGAAGGATACAGGAATGAAACGACCTTCCTCGAACAGCACGTCGCCATCGGTGGTGTATCTGGGACGCTTCATGAGCACCTTCCAGCGGCCCTCGTGCCAGACTCCCTTCGCCTGCAGGCTCCTATCTTTCATGCGCGGCTTCAAGGGCTTGTCCGGCCCGCTGCCATCAAAGAGCATGGCCACCTGCTTCTGTTTCGGCTCGACGGAGCCGGCGTTCCAGTACCAGATGGTGGTCCGGTTCTTGGCGTCACCATGACGGTACAGGGGCTTCTTCACCATGGGCGCAGACATGAAGGCATCCTCGTGGGGAAACTGGATGGCCACGGCATCGGAATGCATCTCCAGGTTCTCATCCATGAGCTCGGTGAAATACTTGTCCCCGGGCACACTCATGGTGCGGTCATCCACTTCCAGCAGGAAAGCGATCTCGTCGTCGTTGTACAGGGTACGTACGGTCACCGCATCGTTCAGGGGCGTAAACAGGCGTTCTTCCTTGATGATATTCGGCACCAGATGCAGGGTAACCGCCGGAGCCCGGCTCCAGGCCTCGTCATCCACGGAGTCGGGCAAGGCACTCTCCAGTTTCTTTGAGGAGACCACAGGACCGTCCTCTGGTTGCACGGTGGTCTCACGCAGGCTGTAGACGAAGTTGGCAATATGCCAGCGGTCCTCCAGGCTCACGGGATCCTTGTTGCCTTCTTCCACGGCCCGGTGCGCCGGCATGGGCGTACCCGGGATACCGATGGAAAGCCTGGTGTAGATGGCCTTGATGATGACGTCACGCCTGTCCTGGACGGGCTCCACGGGTTCGGTGGCACGCCAGGTCCAGGGCTTGGTCAGGTTCCGGGGCCAGATGCGGTTGCCCCAGTCATCTTCCAGTTTCTTGCCCGAACGGATATTGCCGCGCCCGTCCATGCCATGACACTCGGAGCAGGACTTGCGGAAGGCCGCCTTGCCCTTTTCCACGGATTCCTCGGAATAGGCAATTTGTCCCTGTATGGGTTCCTCATCCGTGATCACCCGGAAGTCCGTCTTCTTGTAAAAGCCATCGTCATCGAAGGCGTCTTCATCGGCGTCCTCCGGTGGCCAGGCCTGGGTAATGTCGAAGCCCTTTATCACGGGAATCAGGCTCCGGATTTGCTCATACGTGAGCAACGCCCGGCCCTTGAGTCCCCAGCCCGGCATGGCGGTCCCCGGGAGTCCATACTTGATGGTGCGGAACAGGTCCTCGTCCCGCGGCAGCTCTGTACCCGGCGAGGTCTTGAACTTGAACAGGGCCAGACTGAAATCCCGGGGTCTTGGATACATGAAGTCCGCTGCCACGCCATCCCCGGCACCCGTCTCGCCATGACAGACCTCGCAGCGGAACCTGTACAGCTCCCTGCCTTTCATGTCCTTGCGCCGGGCCAGCACCTCATCCTTCATGCCGGTAACCGTCTTGGACACTTCCGGATCCCAGATACGCGGTACCTGACCGTTGTAGTCAAAGATGAAATTGATAACGTTCCACACATCCTTTTCCGCCAGCATCTCATGCCACACTGGCATGGCGGAATTCCAGGGCGTGCCCTCCACGGGCAATCCCGGACCACCGGTGGTGATACGCCAGAACAGGAAGGCTTCCTGGAGCTGGGGAATGATGGTGGGGTCCTGAAAGTTGATGGGCTGGGGATTGAAACCATGGGCATAGTGACCCTTGCCGTCCAGCAGATCGCCATGGCAGTAGAAGCAGTTCTGGTAATAGACATCACGCCCCGCCATGACCGACTCCCGGTACTTCTCCCAGCCGGCATCCCTGTCCTCGGCCAGGGTGTCCAGGATTTCCTTGCGCACGGGATTTTCCAGGCTGGCCAGGTCGAAGCTCTTGCCATAGACCTTGATGCTGGCCGGCGGCGCCGGATGCACTTGGCGCAGTTCCACCGGCGCTTCGAAATCGGGCTTCACCACGCCGTACACCACCCAGGCCACCAGCAGGGGAATGGCCAGCAGGAAAAACCAGCGCAACGGCGCCCTGTTGTCATCCCGCAGGGTGGATAGAATGGGCGCCTTGAACTCGTTCCACTTGTGGTCGTCGAAGGCGAAATACAGCAGGATGCCGATGATGGTAATGATCATGTACTGGATCATCAGAGTCCTGGGCAGCACCGGCGGAAATGCATTGTCGAAGATCAGGTAGGCCGCCACCGCGGTGATCACGGCTTGCCAGAAAGCAGGTATCCTCATCCTTTCTTCTCCGCCAGATATTTCACGATCATCTCCAGCTCATTGACGGTCATCCTGTTGCCGAAGTCCGTGGGCATGGCCGGTGGGAAACCCTCGACAATGACGGCAGCGGGATCCAGGATGCTCCGGCGGATCTCGTCCACACCCAGGCGTGCGCCCACGTCCACCAGGCCCGGCCCCACCAGGGTGTCCCTGCTGTCCATGGAATGACAGGAGATACAACCATGCCTGGCCAGGGCTTCCTCCGGTGTCCTTGCCGGTTCCGGCGCCTTTACAGCCGCCGCCCCGGATGTCTCCGCCACCCGGGCGGCGGCTTCCGCCGTGGGCAGGGCCACAGTGACTTCATTCCCGTCCTTGGCCAGCAGCCAGGCGGTGATGGCATCCATCTCCATGTCGGAAAGCTGGATGGGCGGCTTGTTCACGTGGGGCATGGGGGATTCGCTGTCGTCGCTGCCCTTCTTGCCCCAACCGGCCACCACGTAGATGCTCGGCTCCACCATGGACTCGTGAATGTAAGAGGCCGCATCCGTGGCCTTGCCCTTATAGCGCGGATCCGCCAGCCTTTCCGTCGCTGTGGCCACCATATCCTCGCCCTCGATGTCCGGCGCCCGGCCCAGGGGCGCGGGCTTGTGACAGAGGGTGCAGGTACCCTTGCCATGGAACAGTTCATCTCCCAGGGCCACGAAATCGTCCATGGTCAGGGAGCCCAGATCCACCTTCTTCTCCACCGGGGCTTCACCCTTCACCTGGGGCAGGAGATAGGTCACCAGGGTGAAGACAAGAGTCAGCCCCAGGCTGAATCCCATGGTCTTGCCCAGCACGTTCATGCCGCCGCCTCCCCCACGGATTCAGCCTTCGCCTGCCGCGTACCGCTGAGGTTGGCCACCCAGAACATGAATAGCACACAGAGCAGGAACAGGATGGTAACCAGGGTGATCATGTTGCCGGCATAGCCGATGGTGGGAATGAAGTTGTCCGGCGAGTTGTCCTTCATCACGGTATAAACGTGCCAGTGGGTCTTCACCGAGGAACGCACATAACCCATGAGGGCCATGAGCCAGGTAAAGGCGATGGGCAGGGCGAACAAGGCATACTGAGCCCGGTCGGGAATGCGCCCCCAATGGGAAGGCAGGGTCTTCGCGCTTCTGAACATGAGGGAGTCGATGACCAGTCCGAGGACGATCACCACCAGGGTGGAAGAGACCTGGGCTACCGAAGACCCTACCTTGTACACGGTGTTGGTGAAGTACCCGAAGTACACACCAAGAAAGATGATATTCGCCACCGCCGCCACATAGACGGCAATGAGCAGGGCATTGCCCAGGGGCGCCCAGCGCACTGTTGCCACCTTGTCCGAGCGGCGATACAGCTGGAAGGACAGAAAGGTGGCCACCAACATCAGGTTCACGGCGATGTTCTTCGCCGGCATGATGCCCAGGGGCCCGAGAATATGATGATGACTGCCCCCCAGTCTGGAAATTTCCGAAGCGGACAGGATCAGGGTATGAGGCGTCACCCAGATGAGGAAGCTCACCACCAGCACGAAGGCGATGACCTTGATCAGGGGCTTGTAGCGTTCCGATCCCTCGGTGCGCGACATACCCGCCCACAGATAAAAATTGCCCGCCAGCAGTATGGTGCCGATGAGCACCGCCTGGACGATGAACAGCCAGGCCAGGATGCCGCCCATGGCGGTGATGCCCATCTGCTGGGAATAGGCATAGATCTCCGCCATCAGCCAGTACCCGGCGAAGGGCAGGGGCAGGAAGGCCAGAATGGCGATGAAGTTCGAGGTATAGCCCATCCAGTCGTAGTGGGCGCGTTTCGCCGGATCACTGGTGCTGAGAAACTTGAAGGCGGCATAGGCGCCCACCACCGCACCGCCGAAACCAATATTGGCAATGAAACGGTGCAGGTTGATGGGGTTCCACAGGGGACCTTTCATGATCTCCCAGATATTGCCCACAACGGCGCCCACCTCATTCACCCCGGAAGGCGCCATCATGAAGGTGGCCCAGGAATTGGACAGCACCATGATGGTCAGGCCCGAGGCATTGAGCATCAGGCCCAGGGTCAGATGCACCCATTTCAGGTTGCCGTAACGGAAGGCGTTCCAGCCATAGTAGTAGGTGTAGAGAAAGAAGCTCTCGAAGAAGAACATCAGGGCATACACCAGCACCTGGGCGCCAAACACCCGCATCATGTAGCCCATGAAATCCGGGTAGAGCATGAACAGGGCCAGAGCCAGGGAGCCGCCGAAGATGGCGGTGATCGAAAAGCCCGTGAGGCTGATCTTCATGAACTCATGGGCCATGTCATCGTAGCGCTCGTCCCCGGTGAATACGCCCACCAGCTCGATCATGAGCACGAACAGGGGAACCGCCAGCACCAGGGCGGCGAAGAACAGGTGCATCTGGGCCAGTATCCAGACGATAGCGCGGCTGCTCACTCCCACGTCCGGATAATCGGAACGCCGGGGCTGGGGCGCAGCTTCCAGCACGGCTTTCACTTCCGCCTGAACCTCGGCGGGAGTCGCCTCCACTTCCACCGGGGGCTGGCCTTCCAGTCTTACCTCACCCACGGGAGCAATGTTTTCCTGCACGGCCCCGCCAGCCAGTACATCCCCACCCGGCATGGAGGCAAACAGGAAGAACAGCAACAGGAGCAGGACAGGGGTTCGTTTCATGGACATCATGGAATCAACCCGCTGGAGACAGATCGGCATTGAGGGGTAGCCCCTGCATGCCCATGACCAGGTGATCCAGGCCGTAGAAAAACGCAAACATCATGACCAGGGCAACCACCAGGACCAGCAACTTGCCACCCATGCCCATGGAATTCCGTGCATCCATCTGCATGCCTCAACCGTGATGAACCGCGACGCCGCCGGAATAGATCAGCAGCCAGTAGAAGAACCCCAGTACCGCCAGCAGGGTGACGAAGAACAGTTTCCTGCCCCAGCCGGCACCCTCTCCCGTGTCACCGGAATCATTGTCGTTTCGGACATCGTTCATTGCGCTCTCCTGGTGGATGAGATTCCACAAATACATTTCCCGTATTGGATAGCAAGAACCAAGCCAACAGGCGGATCCACATGAATCCCCGTGGAATGCAAGGATGAGCGCCCACCAGGGCCACCCCCCCATGAACGAAGCATTCAACGGCCGGGCACCACTGGATCGAATCCTTCAATTTCCCGCTGCTACCGTCCCCGCTCCCGTCG